>NZ_JBLNNF010000023.1:0-98657 GCF_047784845.1 Pseudomonas sp. NFX98
CCCCCAAGCAGATCATTTGTGCGGCGATGCGAAAGCTGCTGCACTTCGTTTACGGCGTACTCAAGTCGGGCCAGCCCTACGACCCGAAACTTGCGCTTGCCCGGTGAGGTTCAAGACGGTATCTACACGGATTTTCAGCAGCCTTTGAAAATACCGGGCCGCCGCTCCACCAGCGACCGCACACCCTCCTGCGCATCCTCACTGGTCAGCAACTTCTTCACCAGCGTCGGTAATCCTTGTGCCGCAGCGGTTTCCCCTTCGTAACGCGCCTGCCGGGCCGACATCAGCGTCGCCTGGACCCCCAGCGGCGCCTGTCGCGCGATTCGCTCGGCCAGCTCAATCGCCCTCGGCAGCAAGTCTTCACTGGCCATGACTTCCTGTACCAGGCCCAAGTGCAAGGCATCCCGGGCATCGAACTCGTCGCCGGTCAGCATCCAGCGCATCGCATTGCCCCAACCGGCCACCTGATGCAGGCGCAAAGTGGCCCCGCCAAACGGGAAAATCCCGCGCTGCACTTCCATTTGCGCGAAGCGGGTGTTGCTGGCGCACAGGTTGATATCCGCAGCCAGCATCAATTCGATGCCGATGGTCAAACAATAACCTTGCGCGGCGACGATCACCGGTTTGCTGACCCTTGGCCCGGCGAACACACCCCAGGGATCGCACCCGCCGGGTGGCGCTTGCCAACCTTCGGTCAGCGCCGCGCTGGCGTTGACCAGATCCAGCCCGGCGGTGAAATGTTCGCCATGACCGAAGACTACCGCCACCCGCGCGTCGCTGTCGGCTTCGAACTCGCCGTAGGCCATGCTCAGTTCGTTGAGCAGGTCGAGGTCGAAGGCGTTGCGTTTGGCCACCCGGTCCAGGCCGATCAACAGGACGTGACCGCGCTTTTCACGGCTCACACGACTGGTGTTGGGCTCTTTCATGGTGCATTTCCTCGAGCGGGAAGGGGAGTCGGGCCGACGGTCCGGGTGGTCCGGGTGAACCGTTTTAGCGCCATAACCCGCAAGGCCGGGCCTTTGAAAAATAGACGCTTGCACGATTATCCGCAAAGCCTGTGACAGAACGCCGTACGCGGGAGTTTTGCGATAAAAAAAGCTCCCTTTTTCGGCAAATTCCGGTATAGTGCGCGCCGGCCTTTAGCCGGGCCGCGTTTAGGTAGAGCAATTCCCCGAAGTCAGCTTCGGCTGCACGTCCGTACTGCGGACTCTCCCTTGACGATTCTTTTCATTCATTCGTTTTCGCAAATCCCCGCCGACAAAGCTGCCAGGGCGACTCTTGAGTCTCAACACGGCACGCGCAGCTTTGGAGCATGGGTCTTTGCGGATGCACTTAGAGGCAGACCCATGACCCAGGAAACCGGCGGCTTCGCCGCTTTTAATCTCAATCCGAATATTCTTGCAGCCGTCATCGCGACTGGCTACGAAGAGCCATCGGCTATTCAGCAGCAATCGATCCCGATCATCATGGCCGGTCACGACATGATTGGTCAGGCGCAAACCGGTACGGGTAAAACCGCTGCGTTCGCCCTGCCGATCCTGCATCGCATCGATCCTGCAAAGCGCGAGCCGCAAGCCCTGATCCTGGCCCCAACTCGTGAGTTGGCGCTACAAGTTGCAACCGCTTTCGAAACCTACGCCAAGCAAATGCCGGGCGTAACTGTTGTGGCTGTCTACGGCGGCGCGCCGATGGGCCCACAGCTGAAAGCAATCCGTAATGGCGCACAGATCGTTGTCGCCACTCCGGGCCGTCTGTGCGACCACCTGCGTCGTGACGAAAAAGTACTGGCGACCGTGAACCACCTGGTTCTCGACGAAGCCGACGAAATGCTCAAACTGGGCTTCATGGACGACCTGGAAGTTATCTTCAAGGCTCTGCCTGCAACCCGTCAGACCGTATTGTTCTCGGCCACCTTGCCGCAGTCGATCCGTGCCATTGCCGAACGCCACCTGCGCGATCCGCAACACGTGAAGATCCAGACCAAGACCCAGACCGTTACCGCGATCGAACAGGCTCACCTGTTGGTTCACGCTGACCAGAAGACTTCGGCCGTTCTCAGCTTGCTGGAAGTGGAAGATTTCGACGCCCTGATCATGTTCGTGCGCACCAAGCAAGCGACCCTGGACCTGGCCAGTGCCCTGGAAGCCAAAGGCTACAAAGCCGCTGCGCTGAACGGTGACATCGCCCAGAACCAGCGTGAGCGCGTAATCGACTCCCTCAAGGATGGCCGTCTGGACATCGTTGTGGCGACCGACGTTGCTGCTCGTGGCCTGGACGTTCCGCGCATCACTCACGTTTTCAACGTTGACATGCCGTACGACCCAGAGTCCTACGTTCACCGTATCGGCCGTACCGGCCGTGCCGGTCGCGAAGGTCGCGCGCTGCTGCTGGTAACTCCACGTGAGCGCCGCATGCTGCAAGTGATCGAGCGTGTAACCGGTCAGAAGGTTGCTGAAGTTCGCCTGCCGGACGCTCAAGCCGTTCTGGATGCGCGCATCAAGAAACTGACCAACAGCCTGTCGCCGCTGGTGGCTGATGCCGAATCGACCCACGGTGATCTGCTCGATCGCCTGACCGCCGACATCGGTTGCAGCCCGCGTGCCCTGGCCGCAGCCCTGCTGCGCAAGGCCACCAACGGTCAAGCGCTGAACCTGGCCGCTATCGAGAAAGAGCGTCCACTGGTGCCGAACAACGCACCGCGTGGCGATCGTCCAGAGCGTTCCGGTGACCGTCCTGAGCGTGGTGATCGCGAGCGTCGCGCACCAATGCCGCTGGGCGAAGGCCGTGCTCGTTGCCGTACCGCGCTGGGTGCGCGTGACGGTATCGCTGCCAAGAACCTGCTGGGCGCCATCCTCAACGAAGGTGGTCTGGCTCGCGAAGCAATCGGTCGCATCCAGGTGCGTGACAGCTTCAGTCTCGTCGAGCTGCCGGAAGATGGTCTGGAGAAGTTGCTG
The DNA here is from genome assembly GCF_047784845.1 of Pseudomonas sp. NFX98. NCBI lineage: Bacteria > Pseudomonadati > Pseudomonadota > Gammaproteobacteria > Pseudomonadales > Pseudomonadaceae > Pseudomonas > Pseudomonas sp. NFX98. Next base: position 2,955 of record NZ_JBLNNF010000023.1, read on the forward strand.
ACCAAGCTGAAGGACACTCGCGTTGCCGGTAAGCAGTTGAAGCTGCGTCGCTACCGCGAAGATTGATCCGCCCCCGGGCTGATTGATCGAACATAAAAAATCCCCGACTGGTTCGGGGATTTTTTTTGCCTGTAAAAAAGATCGCAGCCTGCGGCAGCTCCAGAGAAATGCGATCCCATGTGGAGCTGTCGAAGGCTGCGATCTTTTGATCTTCATCTCAGCCGAAGCGATAGATATCCATGCCCAGCGCACCCATGGTGAACCCTTTGTGGGCAACGCTGAAGTCGCCTCCGGCACTGCGGGCAAAGTACAGCGGCAACAAATGCTCATCGCTGGGGTGGTTGCGCACGGCGTTCGGTGCTTGTTGGCGATAATCGTGCAGGGCCGCTTCGTCGTTCGCCGCCAGCTTCTCGATCATCCAGTCGCGGAACGTCTGTGCCCAAGGTTCGACGCTTTCGGGGCCGGCATGCCAGTCCAGTTCCCGCAGGTTGTGGGTGATGCTGCCGGAGCCGATCAGCAGCACGCCGTGTCCACGCAGGCTGGCCAGGGCATGACCGACGCGGGTTTGCAGGGCAGGGCCGCCACGGGTGGGCAGCGAGACCTGGACAATCGGAATATCCGCCTGCGGGTACATCAAGGACAAAGGCACCCAGACCCCATGATCGAACGGCCGCCGGGCATCGATGCGCGCCGAAAGGTCGGCGGCGTTCAACAGTTCGACAACCTCTGCGGCCAGTTGAGGTTCGCCAGGCGCCGGGTATTGCACTTCGAACAGCGCCCTTGGAAAACCACCAAAGTCGTGCCAGGTTTCGGGCTGGGGATTACCGCTGACTAATAGCTCGTGACTTTCCCAGTGCGCGGAAACGATCACGATGGCTTTGGGTTTGGGCATTTCTGCCGCCAGGCGAGCCAGAGCCGGTCCACTGGCACCAGGTTCCAGCGCAAGCATCGGGGAGCCATGGGATATGTACAGGCTGGGGAACATGAATGAGCTCCTGAGAGTTAAGATGCACCATCTTCAGTCAGATCATTGATCTAAATCTAATATAAGTTTTAGGGTGTTTTGATCGAATTTTCGGGGTTATTTATGCAGCCGGAGTTTTGGCACAAGAAGTGGGCGTCGAATCAGATCGGCTTTCATCTGCCGCAGGTGAACCCTCATCTGAAGCGGTTCTGGCCAGCGTTGAGCCTTGAAGAAGGCGCACGCGTGTTGGTGCCGCTATGTGGAAAAAGCCTGGATTTGCTATGGCTCGCCCATCAAGGTCATGAGGTCTTGGGAGTCGAACTGTCGGAAAAAGCCGTCGAGGAGTTTTTCAGTGAACATGGCTTTGATCCGGCCGTTAGCGAACAGGGACCGTTCAAGGTTTATCGGGCAGGTTCCATTGAGCTGTGGTGCGGCGATTTCTTCGAGCTGACGGCAGGCGATGTTGCCGATTGCTCCGCGCTTTATGATCGTGCAGCACTGATCGCGCTGCCGGCGGAAATGCGAGAGCGCTATTCCGCCCATTTGACGCGGATACTGCCGAAGGAGTCTCTGGGACTGCTGATTACGCTGGACTATGACCAGTCGCAAATGTCCGGCCCGCCGTTTGCCGTGCTTGATGAGGAAGTGCAGCGGTTGTTTGAGGCTTCATGGACGCTGAAAATCCTGGAAGATCAGGATGTGCTGAGCGAGAGCGGGAAATTCCTGGAGGCGGGTGTCACGAGGCTTGAGGAGCGGGTGTACCGGGTTTCCAGCCGGTAATTCGTAGCGGATATTCTGCCCTCATCGCGAGCAAGCTCGCTCCCACACGGAATTTGTGAACGACGTGGAACCCTTGTGGGAGCGAGCTTGCTCGCGATGAGGCCCTCAAAAGCACTCCAATAATCAGCAGACAAAAAAAGGCCCGCATCGCTGCGGGCCTTTTCTATTCAAGCAGAGCTAATTAGCCCCGACGACGAGCCAGAGCGTCGATACGCTCTTCCAGCGGCGGGTGGCTCATGAACATGCGGGCGAACCCTTGTTTAATGCCACCGTTGATGCCGAAGGCGTTCAAGGTGTCGGGCATATGCACCGGCAGGCCTTGTTCCGCACGCAGACGTTGCAGGGCGCCAATCATTGCGGCCGTACCGGCCAGGTTTGCACCGGCTTCGTCAGCGCGGAATTCGCGCTTGCGCGAGAACCACATCACGATGGCGCTGGCCAGAATACCCAGGACCAGTTCGGCGACGATGGTCGCGACGTAGTAGGCGATGCCCTGGCCTTCTTCGTTTTTGAAGATCACCTTGTCGACAAAGTTGCCGATGATCCGGGCGAAGAACATCACGAAGGTGTTCACCACGCCCTGGATCAACGCCAGGGTCACCATGTCGCCGTTGGCGACGTGGCCGATTTCGTGGGCCAGAACCGCTTTCACTTCATCCGGCGAGAAGCGTTCGAGCAAGCCCTGACTGACCGCGACCAGCGCGTCGTTCTTGTTCCAGCCGGTGGCGAAGGCGTTCGCTTCGTAGGCCGGAAAAATCCCGACTTCGGGCATCTTGATCCCGGCTTCGCGGGACAGTTGCTCGACAGTTTGCAGCAGCCATTGCTCGTGACGAGTGCGTGGCTGGGTGATGATCTGGGTGCTGGTGCTCATCTTCGCCATCCACTTGGAGATGAACAGCGAGAACAGGGAACCGGCGAAACCAAAGACCGCACAGAAAATCAGCAGCTGATTGAGATTGAGGTCAACCCCATTGGCCGCCATGAACCCGTTGAAGCCGAAAAGGCTCAGGGTGATGCTGGCAATCAGCACGACCGCCAGGTTAGTGGCCAAAAACAGCAGGATGCGCATCATGGTTGTAGAAATCTCCTTATGCTAAAGATGTAGCGTACTGCGGGGTATATAAGGTGCTGCACCGGGGTATTCAACCGGGTGACTATTTCAAACTGTGTCCTACGGCAATAGCTTAGTCGCTTGAAGGACTTTTCCGATGGCGCAGAAGGAAGTGTTTGTCAGCTCCTGGACGTCCCGCCCCCCGTCGTTGTTAGACGCGAGCAGGCCAGGTGTTATCGATCAGAGGTTGAGGTGTCAGGGAGCGGCAGGGCGCAAACATGTGTTGCTGAATGAATCACCGTGCGATGGGTTGGCATCGCACGGTGAAGGCCATTCACTGGCGATAGGACTTGAGGAAGTTGCCGATGCGGCCGATGGCCATGTCGAGGTCATCGACGCGTGGCAGTGTCACGACGCGGAAGTGGTCCGGCCATGGCCAGTTGAAGGCCGTGCCTTGCACCACCAGCAGCTTCTCGGAGAGCAGCAGGTCGAGGACGAATTTCTCGTCGTTGTGGATTGGGCAGACTTTCGGATCGATGCGGGGGAATGCGTACAGCGCGCCCATCGGCTTGACGCAGCTCACGCCCGGAATGTCGTTGAGCAGTTCCCAGGTGCGGTTACGCTGTTCCAGCAGGCGCCCCTGCGGCAGCACCAGGTCGTTGATGCTCTGGTAGCCACCCAGTGCGGTCTGGATCGCGTGCTGGCTCGGCACGTTGGCGCACAGGCGCATGTTGGCCAGCATGTCGATGCCTTCGATGTAGCTCTGCGCGTGGTGTTTCGGGCCGGAAATGGCGATCCAGCCGGAACGGAAACCGGCGACGCGATAGGACTTGGACAGGCCGTTGAAGGTCAGGCACAGCAAGTCCGGCGCCAGGGACGCGGTGCAGATGTGCACGGCATCGTCGTAGAGGATCTTGTCGTAGATCTCGTCGGAGAACACCACCAGATTATGCTGGCGGGCCAGTTCCAGCATGCCCAGCAGCACTTCTTTGGAGTACACCGCGCCGGTCGGGTTGTTCGGGTTGATGATCACCAGCGCCTTGGTGTTCGGGGTGATCTTGGCCTTGATGTCGGCCAGGTCCGGCCACCAGTTGGCTTGCTCGTCGCACAGGTAGTGCACCGGATTACCACCGGACAGGCTCACCGCAGCAGTCCACAGCGGATAATCCGGAGCCGGCACCAGCACTTCGTCGCCGTTGTTGAGCAGGGCCTGCATCGACATCACGATCAGCTCGGAAACGCCGTTGCCCAGGTAAATGTCTTCAATGCCGACGCCTTCCACCTGCTTTTGCTGGTAGTACTGCATCACGGCCTTGCGCGCGCTGAACAGGCCTTTGGAGTCACTGTAGCCCTGGGCGGTCGGCAGGTTGCGGATCACGTCCTGGAGGATTTCATCCGGCGCTTCGAAACCAAAGGGCGCCGGGTTGCCGATGTTCAGCTTGAGGATGCGATGGCCTTCCTCTTCCAGGCGTTTGGCGTGCTTGAGCACTGGGCCGCGAATGTCGTAGCAGACGTTGGCGAGCTTGTTCGATTTGCTGACCTGCATGGCGATGTGTTCCCGAAAATGAACGATCCAGGCGGCGTGTGAACAACCGTACTGGGAATCCTGCGTAATCACACAGGCCTGACGCCTTGAGAGGCAGCATCCATAAATCCGTTTGAATGCGCGTGGTCTGGCTGCCAGACTGGCGTTTGACGAGGCGCAATCATACGTGCCGCCCGATCCGTGGAAAAGGTACAGATCGGGCTTTTTCAGCCGCCGAGGTGTGAAGATGGAAAAGTTGGAAAAAACCCTGGAAGAATGGAAGGCGATGCTCGATCCAGAGCAGTACAACGTGTGCCGCCTCAAAGGCACCGAACGACCGTTCTCCGGCAAATACAACGCCACCAAGACCGATGGCGTTTACCACTGCATCTGCTGCAACGAGCCGCTGTTTGACTCGAAGACCAAGTTCGATTCCGGCTGCGGCTGGCCGAGCTTCTACGCGCCGATCGGCGACAGCGCCATGACCGAGATCCGTGATGTCAGCCACGGCATGATCCGCACGGAAGTGGTCTGCGCCAAATGCGATGCGCATCTGGGGCACGTGTTCCCAGACGGCCCGCCACCCACCGGTCTGCGTTACTGCATCAATTCGGTGTGCCTGGACCTGGTGCCACGCGAGTAAACCTCTGTAGGAGCACGGTTTGCCGGCGATGGCGATCTCAAGGGCGAAATCGCCGGCAAGCCGTGCTCCTACAGAAGGGTGGTTTATTGATTATTTAAATTGCACACAATTCAATTGCTCGCTATGTTTGTCCCATCTTCCCGAATCAGGAGCTTTCATCGTGAGCGACAATCTGCTGAGCATCCCGTGCACCACCATCAAGGGCGAGCAAAAGACCCTGGCCGATTTCGCCGGCAAAGCCGTGTTAGTGGTCAACACCGCCAGCAAATGCGGTTTCACCCCGCAGTACAAAGGCCTCGAAGAACTGTGGCAGACCTACAAGGATCAAGGCCTGGTAGTGCTGGGCTTTCCGTGTAACCAGTTTGGTAAGCAAGAGCCGGGCAACGAAGGGGCGATCAGCGAGTTCTGCGAGCTGAACTACGGCGTCAGTTTCCCGCTGTTCAAAAAGATCGAAGTCAACGGAGCAAGCGCTCATCCGCTGTTCGTGCAGTTGAAAAAACGCGCGCCCGGCTTGCTCGGTTCCCAAGGCATCAAGTGGAACTTCACCAAGTTCCTGATCGGTAAGGACGGCCAGCTGGTCAAACGTTTTGCTCCGGCGACCAAGCCGCAGGACTTGAGCAGCGAGATCGAAGCCCTGCTCAAATGAACAGCCTGTCCGTTGATTCGCTGAACCTCGACAGCCAGCTCTGCTTCAAGCTCTACGCTGCTTCCCGCGCGGTGATCCGGGCCTACAAGCCGATGCTCGATCAACTGGGCCTGACGTACCCGCAATACCTGGCGATGCTGGTGTTGTGGGAGTGGCAGGCATCAGCGCCGGAGCAGCCGACCGTCAAGGCGCTGGGCGAACGCCTGGCGCTGGATTCCGGCACGCTGACGCCGTTGCTCAAACGCCTTGAGCAATTGCAACTGGTTCAGCGTCAGCGTTCGGCACGGGATGAGCGCGAGGTGCACTTGAGCCTTTCCCCCAGCGGGCTGGCGTTGCGCGATCAGGTCGGGCCGCTGAAGGCGCGGTTGCTGTGCGACAGCGGCGTGGATCTGGATCGTCTGAATGAACTGCGCGACGGCCTCGATCACCTGTTGGGGCAAATCAAGGCGCTGTCGTAGCGGGTAACCACACATCCAGCAACGCGGCCAGTTCTTCCCGGCGGAAGGGTTTGGCCAGGTAGTCGCTCATGCCCGCCGCGCGACAGCGTTCGCGCTCTTCGGACATGGCATTGGCGGTCAGCGCGACGATGGGCAATTGCGGCCAGCGCCCGCTGCGGCGAATTTGCCGACTGGCTTCATAACCGTCCATCACCGGCATGTTGCAGTCCATCAACACCAGATCGAATTCGCTGCTTTCCAGCTGATCCAGCGCCTCGACCCCATGAGCGGCGACAATCACCTCGCAACCGAGTTTGCCCAGCATGCCCTTGGCCACCAGTTGATTGACCGGGTTGTCCTCGACGAGCAACACCCGTGCACGCCGTTGTGGGGTTTGGGCATCGACAGGAGCGTCGTTGATGGTGGCGATTGCCGGTTGCAGGATACGTCGTAGATTCTGATGCAGCGCATTGCGTGCCAACGGGCGTGCCTGTTGTTGCAAAGGGGCGAGGGCGTTGGCTTGTTCGCTGGGCATGAAACTGCCGTAAGCGGTCACCAGCAAAATCGGCGCAGTAATGGTGGGGCGTAGGTTGAACAGACATTCCGGGCAATCGGTGATCAGCACATCGGGGTTCAAGCCAATTAGCGGATCGTCGATCGAGCGTTGCTGATAGTCCAGCCCCCAACCGGGCAACACGCTACCCAGCAGTTCCGCCAGGCCGCTGCTGGCTGCGGTGATGGCGACGACCTTGCCTTGCAACGCAGGTGGTGCCTGGGCCCGGCTGTGGCGGGGCAGCGGCAGTTCCGCGCAGAACTGGCTGCCGAAGCCTGCTTCCGAACTGATGGTCAGGCGTCCTTGCATCGCTTCGCAGAGGTTGTAGGTCAGGGCCAGGCCCAACCCCGTACCGCCAAACTGCCGGGTAATCCCGGCACCGGCCTGGGTGAAGGGCTGGAAGATCTTGACCTGAGCGTCCTGGGGAATGCCGATGCCCGTGTCGCAGACTTCGATTCTGACGTCGTCGCCGGATGTCGACAGGCGCACATCGACCCGTCCGAAACGGGTGAACTTCAGCGCGTTGGACAGCAAGTTGCTGACGATCTGCCGGACCCGGGTCGGATCACCGAGCACCAGCGCCGGAAACTGCGGGTCGATGAGGCAGGTCAGTTCGACGCTCGGCGCCGCGTTCTGCGACAGCAGGTTGGCGGTGTCTTCGATCAGTGAGCCGAGGTCGAACGGGATGTGTTCGAGTTCGAGCTGACCGGCATCGAATTTCGACAGATCGAGAATATCGTTGAGCAATTCCACCAGCACTTTGCCCGAGTCGTGGGCGATGGACAGTTGTTGCTGTTGTTCGGCATTCAGCGGACCGTCCAGCGACAACGCGATCATCCCCAGCAGGCCATTGAGCGGTGTCCGAATTTCGTGGCTCATGTTGGCCAGGAACACGGAGCGCGCTTCGGCCATGTCCAGGGCGGTGCTGCGGGCGACTTCCAGTTCCTGATTGGATTGACTGAGGCGAGCGTTGATTGCCTTCAGTTCGGCGGTGCGCGCCGAGACAATATTTTCCAGTTGGCTGAGGTAGTCGGTCAGGCGGTTTTCCGCATTGCGGCGCTGCTGGATTTCCGTGGCGACGTTTTCGAATTGCTGATTGGCGACTTTCACCAGCACGCCGATTTCATCGTTGGCGTGTCCGGCCGGACATTCCAGTGTGGTGGGTTCGATGCTGCGCGAGTCGCGACCGCTGAGTTCGCGGATTACCCGCACCAACGGTTTGGTCAACATCACATAGAACAATGCCAGCAGAAGGCCGGTCAGGATCAGGCTGCGGGCGAAGCCGTTGAGCAAGGTGACTTCGGCGCGACGCAGAAAACGGTAACCGAATGAGTAAGTGTCGACGTCCAGTCGCAGCGTGCCGAGGGATTCGTTCGGCAAGTGGTCCAGATAGAGGCGGTCTTCGAACTGTCGGTCGGCACCGAACAACAAGTCGCTGAGCACGCGATAACCGCTTTGCAGGCCGGGGCGTTTGACGTTGGCCAGCACGTTGCCATTGTTGTCGGTCAGTCGCGCGCCGATGATCGCCGGTGAGCGCAGCAGGCCCAGGGTCAGTTCCTGAGCGAGTTCGGCATCGATGTTGTAGGCGATACGCGAGGCCGGGTTGTGACTGATTTCCAGCAAAGACACAATTTCACGGTTGATGGAGGCGTCTTCGCTGACATAATCGATGCCTATTTGCAGCAGGCTGAGCAGCGTGCCCAGAATGAAACCGACCAGCACGGTAAGCTTGGCTTGCTTGTAGGACAGCCGGTTGGTGAATTTGATATCCATGGGGTGTTGGACCACTTCCGTTTCCCTTCGCTGCTCAAGCATAGCCGATCATGCATGGATGCCGACGCTCTCGCGAGCCCTTGTACCGGGGCTTGTCCCGGTTGTCGAACATTGTGTTTCGTCGCTGTATCGTCATCATTACTGTGAACATGCCCGAGGAGAAGACGTGGATTCCCGATTGAATGCTTTTCTTGAACGCGCCGATGCCGTTCTGGCCCGTATCGAACCGCTGCTGCCCACCCCTCGGCAATCCATCGACTGGACAAATTGCCTGGCCGCGCGCTGGCAGCGCGAAGGTCGCAGCGGCTTTCTGCTGCCGCTGGAAGTCAGCCTCGACATGCGCCTGTCCGACCTGATTGGCGTCGACCGCCAAGTGGAACAACTGGGGCGCAATACCCAGCAGTTCCTCGATGGCATGCCGGCCAACCATGCCTTGCTCTGGGGCTCGCGCGGCACCGGCAAATCGTCGCTGGTCCGCGCCTTGTTGGCCGAGCACGCCAAGGCCGGTTTACGCCTGATCGAGATCGAACGCGATCACCTGGCGGACTTGCCACGGGTCGTCGAGCAGATCGCCAAACTGCCCCAGCGTTTCGTACTGTTCTGCGATGACCTGTCGTTCGAGTCGGGCGAGGGTGATTATCGCGTACTCAAAAGTGTACTCGACGGCTCCCTCGAACAGGCACCGGACAATGTGCTGCTGTACGCAACCTCCAACCGTCGCCACCTGGTGCCGGAGAAGGAAAGCGATAACGAAAACTGGAAGCGGGTCGACGGCGAATTGCACCCCAGCGAGGCGGTGGAAGACAAGATCGCCCTGTCGGACCGCTTTGGCCTGTGGTTGTCGTTCTATCCGTTTACCCAGGAACACTTCCTCAACGTCGTCGAACACTGGATCGGCCAACTGGCCCACAAGGCCGGCCTCAATTGGCAACGCACCGAAGAGCTGGACATCCTCGCGGTGCGCTGGGCCACGGGGCGCGGCAATCGCAATGGACGTTGCGCGTATCAATTTGCCCGCTATTGGGTCGGGCTGAAACTGTTGGAGCACAAGGCATGATCGATTTACAAAAGAGCGGCCAGGGCCTCGACGGCTACGGCATGCTGCACGCACAGCTGGAATCGCTACTGGCGGACGAGCGGGATTTCATCGCCAACGCCGCGCAGTTTTCGGCGTTCCTGTTCAACCAGCTCGATGACCTGAACTGGGCCGGTTTCTACCTCAATCGCAACGAAGAACTGGTGCTGGGTCCGTTCCAGGGGCAGATCGCCTGTGTACGGATTCCGTTCGGTCGCGGCGTTTGCGGTACGGCGGCGGCGACCTTGCAGACTCAACTGGTCGAAGACGTACACGCGTTTCCCGGGCACATCGCCTGCGACAGCGCGTCGAACAGTGAACTGGTCGTGCCGCTGGTCAAGGACGGTCGTCTGATCGGCGTGCTGGACCTCGACAGCCCGAAACTGGCGCGTTTCACCGCCGAGGATCAGGCCGGAATCGAGCAACTGGCGGCGATTTTCCTGCGCCTGACCGATTGTTGATCAAACCTTGAGGCCTGCCTTGACCAGCAGGCCTGACGGGTCCACCGCGTCGATTTGTTGTGGGTCGAGAAAACGCTTGGCGTACTGCAAATAGATGTGGGCGTTGATGAACAGCCCGAACAATTCCGGATCAATGTGCGCATCGCGGCACATGTACGCCATGATGCCCAGCGCCTCGCTCAAGGATTTCGCCTTCTTGTAGGGGCGGTCGGCAGCGGTCAGCGCTTCGAAAATATCGGCAATCGCCATCATCCGCGCCGGCAGGCTCATGTCCTCGCGCTTCAAGCGTTTGGGGTAGCCGGTGCCGTCCATTTTTTCGTGATGGCCGCCAGCGATCTCCGCCACGTTGCGCAGATGTTCGGGGAAGGGCAGGTGGCTGAGCATCAGGATCGTCTGCACGATGTGGTGATTGATGATGTAGCGCTCTTCGCCTGTCAGGGTGCCGCGGGCAATGCTCAGGTTATAAAGTTCGCCGCGGTTGTACTTGTAGCGCGGTACATCGAGTTTGAAGCCCCAGGGATTGTCCCGAGCAATCAGTTCGGCATCGGTGCGTTCGAACAGATGCTCGGGTTTGTCCGACAGCAGTGATTCGGTGACCGGCAGTATCGGGGCCGGGGTGCGGGCCTGACGCTGGTTTTCCTCCCAGGAAACCCCCAGTCGATCATCCAGTGTTCGGTTCCAGGTGCGTTGGCCGATGCTGCGCAGGCGATGCAGGTCGCTCTCGGCCATGGCTTCGCCGCCGAGGTTGCAGCCGGCGATGAAGGCGAAATCGTCGTCCAGCTCTGCCAAAGACGCGTCGCGGATTTGCGCCAGAGATTGCTCGTCACCCCCCTTGGCAACGGCTTGCCAGTAACTGATCCACGCATCGCGCTTGAGCACTTCGAAGCGCGTTCGGATTTCGTGGATACGGTCGTTCAGGGTTTCCAGTTTCGTGGCTTTATCCACCACGTACTCCGGGGTGGTGATCTTGCCGCAGTCGTGCAGCCAGGCAGCGATGTGCAGGGCTTCCCATTCATCGTCGGTAGGTTGATAGCTGCGGAAGGCCGGGTCTTCACTGGCCGCGGCGGCCTGAGCGAGCATCAGGGTCAGGACCGGCACACGCTGACAATGCCCGCCGGTATAAGGGCTCTTGGCGTCAATCGCACCGGCCAGCAGCTTGATGAACGCGTCCAGCAATTGTTTTTGCCGGGCTTGCAACCTCTGGCTTTCGATACTCACTGCGGCAGCACCGGACACGGCCTGGAGAAACGCGATGCGGTCCGGACGAAGTTTTTCCAGGTCGCTTTGATTGCCGCTGTCGGTCAGCAAAAACACCAGCAGACCCACGGTTTCGTTATGGCGATTGTGCAAACGGATGCCGATCAGATGAACCCGGGGGCATTCCAGTGCGAGCAGCACTTTCTTCAAATCCCCCGCCTGCTCGAAACCGAGATTGCTGACGACATTGTCGGCACTCGACAACTGCTGCAACCAGGCCGGGCTCTGCGGGTTTTGAAGCTCGTGGGCGCCGATGTCGAATGACGCCAGGGGTTGCTCGGTATCGTTGATCACCAGACCCAGGGGTTCCATGCGATCGCCGTCACCTTCGCGCAGGTAGATCAGGCCAGCCTGGGCCTGGCCGATTTTTACGGTTTCAAACAACACCCGTTCCAGCAAAGGCGCGAAACGGGTCTCGGCGCTCAGGCTGTCGGTGATCTGGAAGAAACTCGTCAGGGTGTCTTTCATGCGCGCCATCGACACGCTCAGTTGATCGACTTCGAGTACCGGTGAACGACTGGACACTGGAAAATTGAAATCGAAACTGCGAATCGCATCCGCTTCCTGCACCAGGGCGCGCAGGGGTTTGACCAGAATGCGCGATGTCAGCCAACCCAATGGCACACACAACAGCAACGTTGCCAGGGTAATCAGCGCGCCTTGCCAGCGCATGCGGTAAGCATCGGCGAGCAATTCATCTTCCGGCACCAGCAACGCCAGTTGCAGTCCCTGTGGGCCACCTTCCTGCATGCTGCTGCGGGCCACGATCCATTGGCGACCGTAAGCATTCAGCCGATTGCCCCCTGGAGGGCTTTTGAGTAACGTTCCAAGGCTGGGGCTCAGGTCAGCGGCCTTGATCAGGCGCGCGGTCTGATCGTCGATGATCAGTCGACTGGCGTCCGGATAGGCAATGGCATTGCCTTGGGCATCGAACAGCACGATCTCCGTGGAAGGGGTCACCACATGTTTGGCCAGGGTGGCGCTGAGTTCAGCGAGAGTCAGGTCGGCGCCCATCACTACCTGCTCGCCACTGCGCCGGGCCAGGGTGGTGCCGACGTTGTGGGTCGAGAAAAAGACATAGGGCTCGGTGGTGATCTGATCGTTGTCGCGGCTGGCGCTGGTAAACCAGGCGCGGCTGCGCGGATCGTAAGGGTCCTCGGGATTGTCCTGGCGACTGATCAAGGCCAGATTCTGATCGAAAAACAAGGATTGGGAATGCGCCTGGCCGCTAGCGCTTCGCTCGATGCTCCACACTTGATAAGCCGCTGACTCCGGGGCCTTGAGCAGTGTTTTCAAATGTGCGGTGCGCAAAGGGCGGACCATGAAGAAATCACCGTTGCCATAACCCAGGTACAGCGACGCCAGATCAGGATTGTCGGTCAGCGACTGGCTGAAGGGCCTAAGCAGCGCCAGGCGTTGCTCCAGGTCCGGCGCCTGGATCGCAGGGTTGACGACCAGCAGGCTCAGCAGGTGCCGAATCGGTTCGTAGGTGGCGTGCAAATCGAGGCGGACATCCTGCTCGATGCGATTGAACAGCTTCTCGCTGCTGGACAGGATGATCTGTGTGGTTTGCCGATAATTGAAAATGCCCAGTGCTACCCCGGTCAGCAACAGCAGGAAGGTAAACATCACGCTGATATGAACGTGCAGGGGAAATCGCCGTTGATCCGGACGCAGTGGGCTGGGCATGCAGGTCGCTCCGTGATGGTTAACACACTGCTCAGCGTCCAAGCATAGTTAAGCCTCTGTCATTCTGCTTTCGTCGTTTTCGCCGATTTGTTGCAGCAATGCCTGGTCCAGTTCCATCAGGGCGCGCTCCACTGCCGCACAGCATTCGGCCACTTTTTCCGCCTGGAATGGGGCGCGGCAGATTGTTTCGAGCGCCTCGCAGCTGTCGATCAAACGAAAAGCCTGAGCGATCCGGGCGGCGCCCTTGATTTTGTGGGCAATGTCGAGAAATGCCTGCGGATCCGTGGACCCGTAAAGCATCTGCAACCCTTGGCGGTCCAGACGGTTGCTGTTCAGCAGTTCGGTCAACAGGCGCTGGTTCAATGCCGGGTTGCCGCCGGTCAGTTGCTGTAACCCTTCCAGGTTGAAGGCTGGAGTGCGGGACGTCAGTGCGATGCTTTCAACCCATTGGCTCAGGGCGGCCAGGGTCAGGGGTTTGAACAGGCAGTCATTCATCCCGGCGTGTTTGCAGCGTCGAATTTCTTCCGCTTGAGCATTGGCGGTGAAACCCAGCACAGTGCATGGCGGTTGTTGCGTTGACTGTTCGTGTCGGCGAATGGCTCGGACCAGTTCGTAGCCATTCATGACCGGCATGTTGCAATCGGCGATCACCAGATCGAATGCTCCGGCTTTCCACGCCTCGAACCCTTCCTGGCCGTCTGCTGCGACACTGAATCGATGCCCCAGAAACTCCAGTTGCTGACACATGAGCAAGCGATTGGCTGCATGATCATCGACCACCAGAACATTCAACGGGATGCTGGCGGTCTGGATCTGCGTTTCAATCGTCTCCACCATGGGTTCACGGGGCAGGGCAGGTAGCGGCAGTGACATTCGCACTTGCGTCCCCTTGCCGGGCTGACTGTTCAATTGCAGGCTGCCGCCCATCGTTTCGCACAGGCTGCGGCTGATCACCAGGCCAAGCCCGGCACCGCCTCTGGCTGACCGCACGGCGTTATCGGCCTGGGCAAAAGGCTCGAACAGGCGCTGCTGATCCTGTTCGCTGATCCCTATACCGCTGTCCTCAACCTGCAGTTGCAACAGCGCTTGATCGGGCTCGGCGGTCTGGCGCAGGTCGACGGTAATCCTCACCTGGCCCTGCTCGGTAAACTTGATGGCGTTGCTGACAAGATTCGACAGCACCTGTTTAAAGCGCAGCGGGTCCAGCAGCACATCGATAGGCGGATTGGCCGGGTTGAAATCCAGATGCAGTTCAAGCTCTTTCTGCCGGGCCAGCCCATCGAAAATCCGCACCACCGATCCCACGATTTCTCGCGGATTGACACGCTCCGGGCTCAGGCTGAGGTGCCCGGATTCGATGCGCGCAATGTCGAGAATATCGCCGATCAGTTCCAGCAAATCCTTCGCCGAGTGATAGGCCACATCGATGGCCGAACGGTCAGGGTGGTGGTGTTCAATTCGTTTCAGCGTCAGTTCGAGCATGCCGATGACCGCGTTCATCGGCGTGCGGATTTCATGGCTCATGGTCGCCAGAAACGTACTTTTGGCCCGGTTGGCTTCATCGGCGCGCTCTTTTGCGCTGCGCAGGTCGTCGAACAGTTGCCGCCGTTCACTGATGTCGATCCAGCCACCGATAATGCCTTGCACTTCACCGCTTGAATCCCGGTAGGGGAGAATCCAGTGATAGATCGTCAGCCGGCGACCGCCAATGTGCAAAGCACGGTCGAGAATCAGCGGTCTGCCCTCAGCCACGACACGCTGGTAATCGGCCTGATATTCGCGGGCTTCGAACGCATTGCTCATGGCTCCCTGGATGACGCTTTTGCCGATCACGTCTTCGCGTCTGGCGCAGAAGGCTTGCAGGTAACTCTCATTGCAGCTTTGCAACAGTCCCTGACGATCCCGCACATAAAGTGGGTGTGGCGTGCCATTGACCAGCGAACGCATGAATTCGAATTGATCGTTCAGTGCGCGTTCAGCCGCTTTGCGCTGATTGATCTGGCGCTGCATGTAGGCATTCCAGGCCACGGAAATCAATAGCAGCACGCCGGCAGCGATGACGATCTGATAAAACAGTCGGTGATAGTTGCGCCAGGTGCTTTGTGATGACGCCGAGTAACCACGCCAGCGGCTGTTGATGATGCCCAGCTCCTCCGGCGCGATACTCAATAGCGCCTTGTTGAGGATGTCATTGAGTTCCTTGGCTTCACGGCCTGTCGCCAGGGAGAACGCGGCTTGTTCCGTACCGATGGTGGTGCTGATTTGCAGGGTGTGGTCAAAGAGTCGCGAGGAAATGAAGTAGTTGGCAATCACCAGTGAATTCACCGCACCTTCTGCCTTACCCTCCGCCAGCATCTCGACGGCGCTGAAAGTGTCCGGGGTTTCGATGAGCTTTATTTGCGGGAACTCGTTGCGCAAGTAGTCCATTAGTGGATTGCCATGGGCGATTGCCAGGCGCTTGCCCTGAAGCTGGGTGAGGTTGGTGGGGCTGTCCGCGGCCTTGCGCGTCAGCAGAACATAGGAGTTCTGCAGGTATGGCCGGCTGAAATTGAGCAGCGTGTCCCGTTGTGCGCTGGGGAGTAGCGCGGCGATCAGGTCAGCCTGGTCGTCTTTGATGCGCTGGATCATTTCGCTGTCGTTGCGGCTGCGCTGGATGTCGAAGCGCAACCCCGTGCGCAGCCTGACTAACTCAAGCAAGTCCGCGGCAATCCCACGGAAGTTACCCGCGCTGTCGAAAAACGTCAGCGGCGCGAACGCCTCGTTGACGACTACGCGGACCACAGGATGTTGCGCCAGCCAGCGCTCCTCGCTGTAACTGAGCGCCAGTTTGTGATCGGTGAGCAGAATGTCACTGCCGGCACTCCAGCGTTTGGCGATGTTTTCTCGAACGCTGGTGGGGATGGCCAAGAGCATCGCATCGATGATCCCGAGCAGCTCAGGGTTGTTTTTATGCACCGCGAAACTGAAGCCGTAGGCTTCGTGTTTGCCGAAGTTGGCCATGCGGATATTGTTCAGGTATCCCTTGTTGATCATGTAGTGGGTGGAAATGGTGTCGCCGAGAAACACGTCGGCCTGGTCGAAGGCAACGGCATTGATCGCATTCTGGTAGGACGGATAAGAGGTAATGATCGCCTTCGGATACAGTGCCTTGACCTCATCCAGCGGCAAGTAGTGATACACCATGCTCAGGCGCATACCGGCGAGGCCATCGGTCAAGGAGCGGGTTTCGCCTTCACGCGTTACCAGGACCGGTTGATCCACGGCGTAGGGTTTGGACAGAACGATGTTGGTACTACGGGCCTCGAACCCATTGGCGGTACCGAGCAAATCCACTTCGCCGTTTTCCAGCGCCTCAATGGCCGCACCCCGGGACGCAAAGCGCTGAATCGTGATGGGCAGGCCGGTTACTTTGCCGAGGATACCGGCGTAGTCGGCGGTGAAACCTTCATAGTCGTGGCCACTTAGGGTCAGGTCGAAGGGCGGATAATCCGGCGCTGAAGTGCCGAGGATCAGTTCATGTTTGTTCTGTAGCCATTGTCTTTGAGGTGGGTCCAGGTGGACTTCCAGATGCCCGACGGTCGAGCGACTCAGCAGGGCGTAGTTTCCACTACTTTGTCCCGCGAACAACGTGGTACTCAGGCATAGGCCCGCGGTCATCAGTATCAGGCATTTCTTCAAACGGCTGGGCATCCTGACTCTCACACTAGCGCATTACGTTTTGCCATCTCTATGAGTTCAACCAGTGATTTGGCCTTGAGTTTTTGCATGAGGCGCTTTTTGTAAGTACTGACGGTTTTGTTGCTCAAGAACATGCCCTTGGCAATTTCCTTGTTGGTACGGCCTTGTGCGAAAAGTTGTAACACCATCAGTTCCCGATCGTTGACTGATTTGAACAGTTCCAGTTCTGCGCAACGCGCCTCATCGCCGCGAACCGGGTTCAATGCCTCGCTTGGAAAATAGTTGTAACCTGACAGTACCGCTTTTATAGCGCTGACCAGTTCGCTGAGGTCCTCCTGTTTGCATACATATCCCGAAGCACCGGACTGCATGCAGCGAATTCCGAAAAGAGTTGGGCATTGTGCAGTCAATACCAACGTTTTCAGTGGAGTACTCATTGCGTTGAATCGGGCCAACACTTCCAGGCCGTCCAGTTTGGGAATACTGATGTCGAGAATGACCAGGTCGGGCATGCATTCGCGCACCATTTGCATGGCGTCGACCCCGTTGTCAGTTTCACCGACGACTTTGTAACCTTCATGTTCAAGCAGCATTCGAACGGCAAGTCGGATGACAGGGTGATCGTCGACAATAAAAACGGAGTTCATAATCAAATCCCATGCGAGCTGAAATAAAGCGCGCACCTTAGCTCAGATAGTTGATGTCACGTATGAACTGATGTACCTGTAGCAGCAATATAGGAATAGTCCTACAAGCGAAAAAGAATGGGCTTACGGGTTAACTGGATTTTTGCGAAGATACATGAAGGTTGCGGGCATTTGGTTTTTGCTTTTGAGTGTGTTGTTTTTTGAACATTGCTTTGGCTTTTCTGTATGGTGATTTCGGAGGTTGTTACGGTGTGATCAAGTTTAATAATTTTCTGAATTCGGATTGTTGTATTGGCTTGATTAAATAGCCCAATAGTGGCAGGCCATGTGCATTCGCCAGGTTTTCTAGGCTGTCCAGTTCGGCCGGTGTCAGGCTACTTAAAAGTATCGCCTGTTTGATCATCCCTCGATGAGTGGCGTACTTCACCAATTCAAGCCCGCAGACGTCTGGCAAACATTGATCACACAAAAGAATATCGAATGGCTGCGCAGCAATGAGCATCTGATGCAATGCACCTTCGGCACTGTCCGTTGTGGTCAATTGTGTGAAGCCGTAACTTTCGAGCAGGTATTGAGTGGCCCTGAGCTGAAATGGATGATCTTCCACCAGCAAGATGCGCAGATTTTCTTTGATCATGTTATTCATGCTTCTTGTATTGAACAAAGTAGACACGATTGTTCCGCGTCAATGCGGCACAATCGATCAGTTCACTCGACATCAGCTGTAGGGGAATTCAGCGAGGGTTGAATGCTCTTGGTTATTTAGGGACGGATCAGCCATTACAGAGGGTGTAATGGCTGATCAAGCGGTTCTTGTCAGTGACTGGAGCGACCGGTCATTTCCAGCGCCATGTCGCTGGCATAGCTGTCGGTCATGCCGGCGATGAAGTCGATCATTCGTAGAAAAGACGTATGTAACGAGCCGTGGGGATCGGGTGCGTTGTTGCCCAGCAGGTCGAGAACCCGTCGACTCTTGAAAGACGGTGTTCGACCGTTGTGTTGTTCGAGCGCCGCGCCACAGAAGGCATTGAGCAGGATTTCCAGCGTGGTGTAGGCACCGATTTCGTGCAGGGTCTTGCGCTTGTCCTGAAAGATTTTTTTGCGTGCCATGTCCTTGGCATTCAAGACGCAACGTTTGGCGGGGCCGTGCATGTGCTCCACCAGGTCGCCGGGTAGCGTACCGGCCAGCAACGAATCCTGCTGCTCGACAAAGGCGCGGGCCGCGGCATTGGTCAGGTGTTCGATGGCTTTTCCGCGCAGGATGGCCAGTTTGCGTCGGCGCGAATCCCCGGGGCCGAGCTGGCGGTAGGTTTCCGGCAAATCGTCGCCCACCAGATCCAGCAACAGCGACTCGACCTCGGCGTATTCCAGCAACGCCATTTCAAGGCCGTCTTCGAGGTCGATCAACGCATAACAGATGTCATCGGCGGCCTCCATCAGGTAAACCAGTGGGTGACGCGCCCAGCGCTGTTCTTCGAGTTGCGGCAAGCCGAGTTTCTGAGCGATCTGCTCCAGCAGTGGCAGTTCACTCTGGTAGCAGCCGAACTTGTGTTTCTTGTAGCCCAGCGAGTCGGCATGCTGGGCCGTCCACGGGTACTTCAGATAGGTGCCGAGGGTGGCGTAGGTCAGTCGTGTGCCCCCGTCGAACTGGTGGTATTCCAGTTGAGTCAGGACCCGAAAGCCCTGGGCATTGCCTTCGAAATTGAGGAAGTCATTGCGCTCGGCTTCAGTCATTGCGTCCAGCCAGCCACGACCGGCCGCTTGCTGGAACCAGTGACGAATCGCATCCTCGCCGGAATGGCCGAACGGTGGATTGCCGATGTCGTGGGCCAGGCAGGCCGATTGCACCACCATCCCCAGATCGCTGGGTTCGCACCAGTCAGGGAGGACGCTGCGGATGGTTTCACCCACGCGCATGCCCAGCGAACGGCCGACGCAACTGACTTCCAGCGAGTGGGTCAGACGCGTGTGGATATGGTCGTTGCTGGAGACCGGATGTACTTGGGTCTTGCGCCCGAGACGGCGAAACGCCCCCGAGAAGATGATCCGGTCATGGTCTTTGTGAAAAGGACTGCGGCCGAGTTCTTGCGGGCTGTGCAGGGGCTTTCCGAGGCGTTCGCGGGTAAGCAGGGTATGCCAATCCAAGGCTGGTTCTCTCCGTCAGGTGACTGATTGCCCCAGCTTCCCGGTTCGCATCACGACCTGCAAGTGTAACTACAGCCCGACAGCATCAATATCGATGAGCAGCAGGCGCTCGCCATTGTCGAAGAATTGCCCGGCGGTGAGGCAATACTGGTTGCTGGTGGCGTCGCGATAGGTGTTGGACAGGGTCAGCCGCCGCTCATCCCAGCCTTCGGCCAGCAGGTGATAGAAGTACGGACGCCAGGACCAGTTATGACCCAGGTAGTGATTGTCGGCGACCCAGCCATTGTTGCGCCATTCCAGGTTCGGCGTCAGTTGGGTGCCGTGGCGGTCGCATTGATAGAAGCGCAGCAGCCAGGGAAACGCGTCCAGTTGCGGCAAGGCGCTGAGCGGCGCGTGCGTCTGGGCCCAGGCTTGCAGGATCGCCATCAGTTCGCTGAGTTGCTGGCGCATGATCATCAAGCGACTGCGCTCGGCGATTTTCTGCTGAACATAGCGCTGACGCAGTTGTGCGAAACGCTCGACAAAGGCGTCGGCGGCAAAGAAATCCTCTTGTGCTCCGGCGAACAGAAAACCCTGCACGTAACGCGAGCCGCATTCCAGAGCGAAATTGAGTTGCGCGTCGGTTTCCACACCTTCGGCAATGATCCAGCAACCGGTTTTCTCGGCCATTTGCGCCAGGGCCTTGACCACGTCGCTGCTCGGCCCGCCCAGTGCCGCTGCCTGGAACAGACGCATGTCGAGTTTGAGAATGTCCGGTTGCAACGCCAGCACGCGATCAAGCTGGGAGTAACCGGCGCCGAAGTCATCGATGGCGATGCGGGCGCCGGCTGACCGGTAACGCGCCACTACTTGGGCCAGGCGCTGGATATCGCCTCCCAGTTCGGTGATCTCGAAAACGATTCGCTGCGGGTCGACACCGTACTTGCTCAGTTGCTTGAGACTTGGCAGCGGCTGGTCGGGGCGCAAGCGGCTGATCCAGCGCGGGGAAATGTTCAGGCTCAGGAACCATTCAGAGGGTGCTTCATGCAACCTGCTCAAGGCGTTATCGCGCAACTGGCGATCAAGGCGACGCAAGGCGATGGCGTTGGTTCTGGGGTCAGCGAACAATGGTCCTACGGACACCAACTGACCGTCGGTTTGACGCAGACGCCCCAGCGCTTCGACACCCGCGATCCGGCCGGTCGCGGTATCGATGAACGGCTGAAAGCAGGCGAGCGGTTGCCCGTCGATCACAAGGCCTCCTTGGTTGATCTTGTTTTTGGAAAGAGCCTGGTCGCCGAGTAGGCACGCAGGGTCGAACCCCTCAATAGAGAGGTTCATCCCGTGGTCTTTGCAAGAATGCAGCCAGAAAGTGACAGCCTAGTGCTTGCGGGAAGAGCCTTGCAGCACGAGCTTGATCAGAGGCCCCAACATGGTGCTCAGTCGCACGAGTCGCGTGAGGCTGGCAATTCCACCGCCGCTTTTCGCACCTTTGCCGGTCAAGAAACCGAGCAAAGTGACAGCAGCAACGCCCCACAGCGGGGCGTGCTTGATGCCGAATCCGTCCTGCAGATTTTGCGTCATCCCGCGAACACGCCGCAGCGGTTGCAGCAGTTGCGTGGATTCGTGGCGGATTTCCTGGCGATGCATTTCCATGCGCAGGCGGATCAGCGCTTTGCGCATTTCCGTGCGCGAACTGTTTCGAGGCAATTCAGGCAGGTTCATGGCAGCAAGCGCTCCCGGTCGTTGGCCAGTTCTTCCAGGGTGCCGTGGAAGGGCGAGGACTCATCGAAAATCGCCGCTCTCAAGCGCACGCCGCAGAAGATTGCCGCGAGGGTATAGAACACGCAAAGGCCGATGATGGCCGCGAGGCGATAGGTGTCCCAGAACACAATCATCACCAGCGTCGACAAGCCCACCAGCAACAGCAAGGCAAACACCAGTGCCAGGCCTGCAAACAGCAGCAGGCTTACGGTACGGGCCTTTTGCTCCTGCAGTTCAATGCCGAACAGTTCGACATGGCTGTGCAGTAATCCAAGAAATGCGGCACCCAGGCGTCGCGGTGAGGAGCTTTGGCCCGTTTCGTCCGGGCCGGATTCACCGAGAGCCATATCAGCGCCGAGTCGCCAGCAGGCCAATCAGAAAGCCCACGCCGGCCGCGATCCCGACCGCTTGCCATGGATTGGCCTGAACATAGTCTTCGGTGGCCGTGACGGCAGCCTTGCCGCGTTCGCGCAGGGAGTCTTCGGTCAGCTTCAAGGTTTCCCGTGCACGCAACAGACTGTCGTGGATCTGGTCGCGCAAGTCATCGGCTTGATCACCGGCAAGAGACGCGGTGTGCTCCAGCAACCGTTCGGTGTCGCTGACCAGGGTCTGAAAGTCGTTCATCAGGATTTCTTGAGCAGTCTTTGCCTTGGTGCTGGCCATTGGTGATCTCCATAAGTGGCGTCTGAAGCGTTCGAGTATGAGCCTTGCGCGAAGGTTCAGTACAAATGACTGGTACAACTTTTGCTGTGTCGTGGTGCGTCAGCCTGCGCTTTGCGCCGTTGCTGGGCATGATTTGCGTAAACCATAACTCAAACAATCAAAACACGAGCCAATGTCTCGGTCGTGATTGGCCTTGACGAACCCTGTGCGCCAAAGCGGTTCATCGGGAGTGACGGAGCGGATTCGTTGCGTCACAACTTGGTGCATGGATTGCCCGCACGAACTGCTTTGGTGCTTTTTTACAGCCTTAAGGTCTGCCTAATCCATGGAAAATCTGCAAAGCGCTGTGGACAGCCTGGTCCATAGTTCCAACACGTTGTTCATTCTGATCGGTGCGGTGATGGTACTGGCCATGCACGCCGGTTTCGCCTTTCTTGAAGTGGGTACGGTTCGGCAAAAAAACCAGGTCAACGCGCTGTCGAAGATCCTCAGCGACTTTGCCGTCTCGACGCTGGCTTACTTCTTTATAGGCTATTGGATTTCTTACGGGGTGACCTTCATGCAACCGGCGGCGGTGATCAACGCCGATCACGGTTACGGGCTGGTGAAGTTTTTCTTCTTGCTGACCTTTGCAGCGGCGATCCCGGCGATCATTTCCGGAGGCATCGCCGAGCGTGCGCGATTCGTGCCGCAACTGTGTGCGACAGCACTGATCGTGGCGTTCATCTATCCGTTCTTCGAAGGCATGATCTGGAACGGCAACTTCGGTTTGCAAGCCTGGTTGCTGGAAAGCTTTGGTGCCAGCTTCCATGATTTTGCCGGCTCCGTGGTGGTCCACGCCATGGGCGGCTGGCTGGCGCTCGCAGCGGTGTTGCTGCTGGGACCACGCAATGGTCGATACCGCGAAGGGCGCCTGGTGGCCTTCGCGCCGTCGAGCATTCCGTTTCTGGCATTGGGATCGTGGATCCTGATTGTCGGCTGGTTCGGTTTCAACGTGATGAGCGCGCAAACCCTGCAAGGCGTCAGCGGGCTGGTGGCGGTGAACTCGCTGATGGCCATGGTCGGCGGCACTATGGCCGCCTTGATTGTCGGGCGCAATGACCCCGGTTTCCTGCACAACGGCCCGCTGGCCGGACTGGTGGCGATTTGTGCCGGCTCCGACTTGATGCATCCGGTGGGCGCGTTGGTGACCGGGGCTATTGCCGGAGCATTGTTTGTCTGGTGCTTTACCGCCGCGCAAGGCAAATGGCACATCGACGATGTTCTGGGTGTGTGGCCATTGCATGGCTTGTGTGGCGTGTGGGGCGGGATTGCCTGCGGCATCTTTGGCCAGAACGCATTGGGAGGGCTGGGTGGCGTGAGTCTGATCAGCCAGTTGATCGGCACGGCGCTGGGTGTGGTCGTTGCTTTGGCTGGAGGCTTCGCGGTATACGGCGCGATCAAGGCGTTCCATGGTCTGCGTCTGAGCCAGGAAGAAGAGTATTACGGTGCGGATTTGTCGGTGCACAAGATCGGTGCTGTCAGTCAGGATTGAGGCGTGGCGCGAGGATTCAATGTCTCGACGGTTATTTAGGGTGGGCCTAGAATAGTCACTCAAATTTTTCGGTTGAGCGCTCATGCTTCCTGAATGTCAGCTGTTCGGCACCGTTGGGTGCCACCTCTGTGAAGTGGCCGAAGCCATGCTGATGGAATTTGTCGAGCGGGGTCTGCTGGTGGAGTTGGTGGACATCGCTGACGACGAAACCTGGTTCGAAGCTTACAGCCTGCGCATTCCGGTGCTGCGACGGGTTGATACCGGCGCTGAGCTAGGCTGGCCGTTCGGCGCCGATGAAGTGGTGGCGTTCCTTGGTTAGTCTTTTTCGATGACGGCATTCCCGTTTGTCGAACTTTACGGTTGATCCCCTTGGCTTATCCGCAGTGATTCGGATACTGTATGCGCATACAGTTATTCGGATTGCTGCGCTGTCATCCGGTTTTCAGAGGATGGGCAGGCAAGTCCGGGCGTGAGAGGGATGAATCGTGGTCAACGTCGAACAATTGAAGAGCAGCGTGAACCGGATGTCGGTTGACGTGGTACGCGAGGCTGTCCTCGAATTGCGTCTGGACGGTCTGGTAACCGAAGGCAAGACGCCTTTCAACAAACTGCATTTCAATACCTGCTTCGCTGAAATCGAAGCCTTGTTCCAGCGCGCGGGCTATCACCGGCAACTGGATGTCGTGGGCTATCAGGGTTTGTTGTATGCGTTGTATGACCCGGGGCGATGGGAGGCGGTCGATGTGCTGCGCTGGCTCAAGGAGTACACCGAGGCGGCGGCGCGCAAACAGATACCGGCCTGAGGATTCTCCGCTAGGTTCGTTCCCCTCGCTGTTGGATAATGCCGCTCTGCATTGAGGGTTAGAGCTTTCGTATGTCCACTTCACCTTTTTCTGCCGCACACAGCCAGGCCAGTACACTCTACTTGCCGCCTGGTTCGTGGCAGACCGTACTCGATTGCCTGTGCGAGCACTTCAGTGCCATTGGCCGTGAACAATGGCTGGACAGAATCGCGCGTGGCCGCGTGCTTGATGGGCAAGGGGCGCCAATCGCTCTCGATCTGCCTTACAAGGAAGGGTTGCGCATTCACTACTTTCGGGAAGTGCCGGACGAAAAGCCGATCCCGGTGGTGGAGTCGATCCTGTACGCGGACGAGCATCTGGTGGTGGCGGACAAGCCGCATTTTCTGCCGGTGACGCCGGCGGGTGAGTACGTTGAACAGACCCTGCTCAGGCGGCTGATCCGTCGTCTGGATAATCCGCACCTGGTGCCTTTGCATCGCATTGACCGGCATACGGCGGGACTGGTGCTGTTTTCAGCCAATCCTCAAAGCCGTTCGGCGTACCAGTCGTTGTTTCCTACACGGCAGATCGAAAAACGCTACGAGGCCATCGCACGAGCATTGCCAGAACTCTCGTTTCCATTGGTTCATAAAAGCCGACTCATTGACGGTGAACCTTTCTTCCGCATGCAGGAAGGGCCGGGCGCCAGCAACACCGAAACGGCTGTCGAGGTCAGGGAAAAGAACGGCGATCTCTGGCGGTATGGCCTTTACCCGGTGACCGGCAAGAAACATCAATTGCGGGTGCACATGACAGCGTTGGGCGCGAGCATTTGCAACGACCCGTTTTATCCTCGGGTGCTCAAGGATGTGGAGGATGATTACGCCAATCCATTGAAGTTGCTGGCGCAAGGGCTAAAGTTCGTGGACCCCGTCACGGGACAGGAAAGAGAGTTCGAGAGCACGATCAGCCTGCAATGGTGATTCAGCGTCTGATTTTTCGAGAGCATCGAATTTACGGGCGGGTTTGTAGTCATTTGAACAGGCCCCACGAACGTGGCGTTCAAAGTCCTCGGCAGGTCAGCCCGATCATTCGGCAGCTCCGAGTCCTTCCAAGCAAGGAGACACCCATGAAACGTACCGTTTTCGCTGGAATGTTCATTTGCGCTGCAATGTTGGCCAATCCCGTGTTCGCTGCAGATCATGACCTTTGTACGATCAAGCTCCAGGAGCTCAGGGACAAGGTCACCACCCTGCCGGCTACGTCCGAAAACACCACCATGGAAGTCAAACGGATGCAGGCCAGCGCGGAAGCGGCCAACGCAGCGAACGACGACAAAAAATGCATCACCGAAGCCACGCAGGCATTGACCCGGGTGGACAGGCTTGCGAAAGAACCTAACCCGTAAGTTGCGGTGTCAGAAAAGAAAATGCCCCGACAAGTCGGGGCATTTTTGTATCCGGTAGTCGCCGCGAAGATTACAACTCTTTAACGGTACGAACCTGATCCTTGTTGATGCGGGTTTGTTTGCCATCCAGTTGTTCGAATTCGTAGAAGCCCGAATCCTTGTCATAGTTTGGCGTGTCGACGGCCTGGATTTCGCGACCGTCATTCAAGGTGATCACTGTAGGCGATGCGCAACCGGCGAGGGTAGCGAGGCCCAGTGCGAGCATGAAAGTGGCCAGGGTCCGTTGAGTCATGGGTGTGTCTCCGAAAATGAATTCTTTGGTTACTGAACTTCAGACGTGTGCAGCACGTGCAAGTTCCTCGGGTGCGTTCAGTCTGACACAGTGTTGTGTTTGCTTAACAGTTCCGGCGTGTTCAGGTTGGCCAGGCGCGGATCGTTGTCAGGGCACTGTAGCGCAGTTGCGCCCAGCTTGCGCATGAGTCGGCCCGGACTGCGTTCACCGTCGTTCCATGCGCTTTCGAAGTCGTCGCGAAGTGCCACGGGAATCACGCACAACAAAGGCTCCCAATGTTCATCATGGCGCAACATCAACGGTTTGTCGGGATGCTGGCTGGCGGTTTCGCGCATGCTGGTGAGCAGGGCTTCATCGATGCGCGGCACGTCGCAGGGCAAGACCAGCAAGTGGGTATGGCGAGCCGCTTTCAGGCCTGCACGAATGCCTGCCAATGGCCCCGGAAAGTCGCCTTCGTCGTCATGAACCAATTGGTCGGCGTAGGGCGCGTATTTTTCCTGGTTGCGGTTGCAGGAGATAATCAGGTCATCGCTCAGCGGGCGAGCCTTGCGATGCAGATGTGCAATCAGCGGCTCACCGTGCCATTCCACCAACCCTTTATCCTGACCGCCCATGCGTTCGCCGCGTCCGCCCGCCAAAAGCAGAATGGAGCACGGTGGCAGTCGTGTGTTAGAGGTCATGGCAGTTCTCCATGGGGGCGGCGAAAAATGGGGGCGCTGTGATATAACACCGGGCTGTTTCTCCTACAACTGGATGAGCCTATGAAAGCCAAGGCTGATGTACCTTTCGCACCGCTCAACATCGCAGTGCTGACGGTCAGTGACACCCGCACCCTGGAAACCGATACCTCAGGTCAGGTCTTCGTTGACCGCTTGACGGCTGCTGGCCATAACCTGGCTTCCCGGGTGTTGCTTAAAGATGACCTCTACAAAATTCGCGCGCAAGTCGCCAACTGGATTGCCGACGATGTCGTACAGGTGGTGCTGATCACCGGCGGCACAGGTTTCACCGGACGCGATAGCACGCCGGAAGCCGTGAGCTGCCTGCTCGACAAGCAAGTCGACGGTTTTGGTGAGCTGTTTCGGCAGATCTCGGTAGCGGACATTGGCACCTCGACCGTGCAATCGCGCGCCTTGGCAGGTCTGGCCAACGGCACGCTGGTTTGTTGTTTGCCGGGCTCGACCAATGCCGTACGCACCGGGTGGGACGGCATTCTTGGCGAGCAACTGGATTCGCGGCATCGCCCCTGCAATTTCGTGACTCATCTGAAACAGGCGGCCCCCTGTGAATCCCGCGGGTAAGCCAGGCAAGTCCGGCAGCCTGATGCCGGTCGAGGTGGCGCTGGCACGTTTGCTGGAAATGGCTGATAGCTCGAGGATTGTCGAACGTGAGCGCCTGCCGCTGGCGCAGGTTGAGGGGCGTGTCCTGGCCGATGATCTGGTGTCGACCCTCGATTTGCCACCCTGGCCGAACAGCGCCATGGATGGTTATGCCTTGCGCATGGCTGACTGGACCGGAGAGCCGTTGGTCGTCAGCCAGAAGATCTTTGCCGGGCAGGCACCTGAACCCTTGAAGCCGGGTACGTGTGCTCGAATCTTCACGGGCGCGCCTGTTCCCGCCGGGGCCGATTGTGTCGAGATGCAGGAAAACGTCGAAGTGCAGGCGGATGAACGCGTACGTTTCACCGAGCCCTTGAGCCTTGGGCAAAATATTCGTCCACAAGGCCAGGAAACCACGGTCGGTGAACTGATCTTGCCGGCCGGAACCCGTTTGGGGCCGATTGAACAAGGTCTGGCTGCCTCGCTGGGGTGTGCCGAACTGGAGGTGATTCGCAAGGTTCGCGTTGCGGTTCTGTCCACCGGGGATGAGTTGATTGAACCAGGCCAGCCGCTTGGGCCAGGACAGATCTATAACAGCAATCGTGTTTTGCTCTGCAGTTGGTTGCAGCGTTTGGGCTGCGAAGTGATCGACGCCGGTATTCTTCCGGATGATCTGGAAACCACGCGTGTACGACTAGGTGACTTGAAGAGTGTCGATCTGATCCTCTCTACCGGTGGCGTCTCGGTGGGTGAAGCTGATTTTCTCGGTATCGCCTTGCGGGAGGAGGGGGAGCTGAGCTTGTGGAAGCTCGCCATCAAACCCGGAAAACCCCTGACATTCGGCCATTTTCGTGGGGTTCCGGTGATCGGCTTGCCCGGTAATCCGGCATCGACGCTGGTGACCTTTGCCCTGTTGGCCAGGCCATATATATTGCGTCGTCAGGGCGTCAAACAGGTGGAGCCACTGAAGGTGCAAGTACCGGCAGGATTTGACTGGCCCATCGCCGGTAATCGACGTGAGTACTTGCGCGGTCGACTGGAGAATGGCCAGGCCATCATCTACAAAAATCAGAGTTCCGGTGTATTGCGCAGTGCCGCGTGGGCCGATGGGCTGGTTGAAGTGCTGGAAAATCGCACACTGGTTGCAGGTGACGGCGTTTACTTCATTCCGCTGAGTGAAGTGCTGGACTGACCTTTATAGCTGTCTTGTCACGCAGGCCCGGTTGATCCAACCGGGTTTGGCGTGATGACGGATCAATGAGCCAGGAGCAGCGTTACGAGCTGGTCGAAACGGCTATTGGCAATCCAGCCCAAAAGCCCGAGCACGACGGCCGTTCCGCCAGCGGAATAGGCGAGTCTGTGTTTGATGGATTTGACGTCGGTTCGTACTTCTTCCATGTCTCTTCGGATGTATTTGAGGTGTGTTTCCAACTCAATGACGCGAGGTTCCATATCGACTTCTCCTTTGGTTTTTGCGCTGTTTCTGAATTCGGCTTGATGATTGGCGCGCTTCTCTGCGAGCGGTACGACCTGAGTCACCGGTAACCTGAGATCATGGCTTTGCATGGCACATCCTTGTGTTTGCTTATCACTGAAAAACCCAAGTGCCAAAGTGTACCAATCACCCTTATTGGTCAATTGAGCCGATTCCTCAGGTTTTGTAAGAAAAATCGCCCCATGTAGTAATCAAGGCTGTCCAGCCGGAAATAATTCAACTTCTTGCGACTTTTTGCGGGTGCGACGAGGTCAACATCTCCCATACGCCATTCAATACCGGGAGTGACAAAACCATGAGCGAGTGCAAGGCGCTGTTGATTCTGCATGGCAAGCAGGCGCTCAATGAAGAGGTTCGTGCCGCCGTCGAAAGCAAGCGTGCACAGGGATGGGAGCTGGCCGTCCGGCTGACCTGGGAGGCTGGCGACGCACAGCGGCTGGTGGATGAAGCGTTGGCGGCAGGTTACAGACAGATCGTCGCTGGTGGTGGTGACGGTACATTGCGCGATATTGCCGAGGCCATGGCGGCGCATTCCACGCGAGCCAGCCTGGTGCTGATGCCCTTGGGAACCGCCAACGATTTCGCACGTGCCGCGGGCGTTCCACTGGAGCCTGCTCAAGCGCTGGATCTACTGGATGTCACACCGAGTCCGATTGATTTGGGGGAGGTCGGCGGGCAGGTTTTCCTGAACATGGCCACTGGCGGTTTTGGCAGCCAGGTCACGGCCAATACCTCCGAGGAGTTGAAAAAGGTGCTTGGCGGCGCAGCGTATCTGTTCACCGGTTTGTCACGCTTCAGCGAACTGCATGCGGCGTATGGCGAGTTGCAGGGGCCGGATTTTCACTGGAGTGGAGATCTGCTGGCCCTGGGCATCGGCAATGGTCGGCAGGCGGGTGGCGGCCATGTGTTATGCCCGCAGGCACTGGCGGACGACGGTTTGCTCGATATCAGCATTTTGCCCGCGCCGCAGGAAGTGGTCGGCACCCTGAAAAACCTGCTGGCCGATGGCTTCGGTATCGACAACATGTTCGTGCGGGCTCGTCTGCCATGGGTCGAGATCAAGGCTTCCGAGGGCCTCTACATCAACCTCGATGGTGAGCCTCTGGAGGGTGACAACCTGCGGTTCTCGGCGCGACCGGCGGCACTGCTTGTGCATTTGCCCGAGGATTCGCCGCTGTTGAGTGCGACAGGAGCTGTCAGTCGTCCAGACTGATGATCTGTTCACGCACGGCGAACAACACCAGGCCTGCGACATCGTAGATTTGCAGGCGCTTCATGATCTGCGAGCGATGGGTTTCGACGGTCTTGACGCTCAAGCCCAGGCCGTTGGCGATTTCCCGGGTGGATTTTCCGCGAACGATCAAGCGCAGGATTTCCAGCTGCCGGGCCGTCAGGTTGTGCGAGTCAGCGGGGTCAGGACTTTTCTGAGTCCGGGTTAGCGCCTGGGTGATGACCGTATGGGCAATGGCCGGGCTCAGGTAGCGTTCGTTATTACGCAAGGCTTCCAGCGCATGTTCCAGTTCAGTGGCTGTGGTGTCCTTGAGCAAATAGCCATGAGCCCCGGACTCCAGCGCCTGCATGATGAGTGCCGGGTCGGTATGCATCGACAGGATGAGGACCTTGCTCTGCGGGCGGACCCGTTTGAGTTGCTGTAAAGCTTCAAGGCCGCCGGTCTGCTTCATGGAAATATCCAGCAGCACAATGTCTGGGGACAGGTGCTCGACCATGGCGAGCAACTGCGAGCCGTCATTGGCCTCGCCGATGACTGCGTAGCCAGGAATATCCAGCACCAGGGCGCGCACGCCAGCCCTGATCAGCGAGTGGTCATCCACCAGAAGTAAGTTACAAGTCAATGCATAACCTTATTCGTACTGGCCCGTTCGAGCGCGCGAGGCGCCCAGGGGAAGAGAGCTTCGATTTGAGTACCTTTGCCCGGTTCACTGGTCACCGTCAATGTGCCGCCCAGCTGAGCGATCCGCTCCGACATCCCGGCCATTCCGCGTTGTCCCTCACGACCCGGGTCCGTGGCTGGCGCGAAACCCTGGCCGTCGTCACTGATCGATAATGTCAGACCCTGGGGCAAACGTTGCAGGCAGACCAGCAGATTCTTTGCTTCGGCATGCCTGAGAATATTGGTGACCGCTTCCTGGGTAATGCGAAACGCCGCCACGGCCATTTCTTCCGGAATCCCGGTCAGGCGTTGATGGCAGTCCAGGCTCCAATGCACGGAGGTATTGGCCAGCGTCTTGAGCAAATGCGCACGCAGACTGGCTTCCAGTCCAAGGCTGGTCAACTGCCGCGGATTGAGGATGGCCGAAACGTCGCGGACTTTGGCGAGGGTTTCCTCCAGGGTGTCGCACAGTACCGAGCATTGCCCCTGGAGTTCTTCCGGCATACGGCGCTTGAGCCAGTCACTCTGAAGTTTGGCAGCGGTCAGCAACTGGCCAATGTCGTCATGCAGTTCCCGGCTGAGCCGGTGACGTTCGTTTTCCTGGACTTCGAGCAAGCGATCCGCCAGTTCCTGGGGTTGAAACTTGATCGACTTGCGCGACAGGCGATATTGCACCCAGACACAGCTCAAGGCCGCGATATTGATCGCCAGCAGAGCCAGTGGCAGCTGGGTGGAAAGGCTATAGACCAGCAGGCAGCCGAGCGTAGAGCAGGCACATAACAAAAGCGTGAACCGTCGCGCATTTTCTCGGGACGGTGGCCACGTGGCGATTGACTTGAGGCTGGCGTACATAGCGGATGGAGCCAATGGAGGTTCGCTGCGGGCAGACCGGTCATGCTGGCTGACGGGTCTCTGTTTTGTAATGTTGTACATCGACTTCAACGCTGCACAATTTCTGTATAAGAAATCGAGTCTGGAACTTGATCGACTGTGGCCGTGGCAATCAAATTGCCATTAATTGACGCCAACTAATGGGCGGCATAATACCACTTAAGATACCGTTGGTCGCGCATGCGATATATGTCCCGGGAGTCAGGATGCAAGGCATTCTGGACTTGATTTCCACATTGGAAAAAGTGTGGTTTTTTCGTGGGAGAGATGTCGGTTTCCCTCGGTTCTTGTCTTTTAATACCAGGAAAAACCCTGGTCAAGACAAGCAATCAAATGCCGAAAGGAATAGGTTGTTTATTGGCGGTTGTCGTTAATTGATATGCGGAGTTCAATTACGACATGCGCGTGCTCAATATGTCGCGCAATCATGACCCGCAGAATGTGGATTAAGCCTGCCGCTCCATATAGGGAACGAGTGTGAACGGTTTGGAATTAACCGGGAGTTGATACTGAGTTTGGCCGACCTGGAAGGCAAAGGCTTCGATCAGTATTGTCTGTTCACTTTCATCCAGACTCAGTTGGCCGGTGTTCTGGTCGATCAGTTCAAGTTGCCAGGCGATCAAAGTCAGGCAATCTTTCAGCGCACCCAGGGCCTGGTCGTGCAGGTCCATGTGATTCTGCGCGTGGTTGAGCAGGCCATGAATGTGCAGCGAGAACTCCGAAACGGCTGCCAGCGCCAGGGCATCCGCCTTGCTGGCCAGTTTCAGAAGAGTACTGAGCATGCAGTCGATGGCGTCCTTGTCATTGCTGATCAGTTGCAGATGACTGAGGCATTCTTCGGTTTTCGCCAGGAGCGATTCGGCTTCGATGAGAAACTCCGGGACCCGCTTTGCCCACTCTGTACGATTGTTTGGCATGCTTATCTCCACAACGTCATGACTAATGAGGGGATGTCGTGTGTGTCGACGAGGACGACGGGCGTCCCGACGTAACCGTTTCGTCGTGAGATCGCGTTCCGGCCATCCTGGATGCAGGTGGGGGAACTACTTGTTGAGGGGGTGGATGGCCACTGACCTGCGATCGCACACAAAAGCCTGACTCCATTCATGCAATGAGAATGGCGTCACATTAATGGCTATTGGATATTGCGAATATCAGGTTGTGCCTGATTGTTGCTAGGGGAATCCCTTACGCAGCGGAACCTATTGCGCAAACTATGGTCGCGTCGCAGAGACTGTAGCAGATGAAATCACAACGCCAGTAAAGCATGATGTTAATGTGACATCAATGTTTGAGCGTGGCATTTTAGAGGGGGTCAAGGTCTGGCAAAACCAGCCGATAACCCTCTATCTAGTGAATTCATCAGTACAAGCCCAGGAGTCATTGATGGCTGGCATTCTCGATACGGTAGACCAACGTACGCAATTGGTGGGTGAGAATCGCCTGGAAATTCTCATGTTTCGTCTCGCCGGACGGCAATTGTTCGCGATCAACGTGTTCAAAGTGCAGGAAGTTCTGCAACTGCCGAAGTTGACCCTGATGCCGCAGCGTCATCCGTTTGTGTGCGGCGTGGTCAACCTGCGTGGCCAGACCCTGCCGGTGATCGACCTGTCCCAGGCCATCGGTATGCGTCCTCTGGTGCCGGGCCCGAACAGTACGATCATCGTCACTGAGTACAACCGCTCCGTGCAGGCCTTCCTGGTCGGTGGCGTGGATCGTATCGTCAACATGAACTGGGAAGCGATTCTGCCACCGCCGACCAGCGCCGGTCGCCAGCACTACCTGACCGCCATCAGCAAGGTCGACGATCAGTTGGTGGAAATCATCGACGTGGAAAAAGTCCTGGCCGAGATCGTCCCTTACAATGCCAAGGTATCGCGCGACAAACTGGATGATCCGGTACTGGAACGCGCCCGTGGCCGTGAAGTGCTGCTGGTGGATGACTCCAATGTGGCCCTGGCGCAATTGCGCGACACCCTGGGTCAGTTGGGCGTGAAGATGCACATCGCCAGCGATGGTTTGAAGGCCTTGAACATGCTCAAGGCCTGGGCCGATACAGGCGTGAACATGACCGACAAACTGCTGATGGTCTTTACCGACGCGGAAATGCCGGAGATGGACGGCTATCGCCTGACTACGGAAATCCGCAACGATCCGCGCCTGCGTGGCCTGTATGTGGTGCTGCACACGTCGCTGTCCGGCAGCTTCAACGACTCGATGGTCAAGAAGGTCGGCTGCGACAACTTCCTCTCCAAATTCCAGCCGGACAAACTCGTCGACGTGGTGCGCCAGCGCCTGATGCTCGATGCGGTTCCAGCCTGATCTATCCCTGTAGGAGCGAGCCTGCTCGCGATGGACGTCAACGATAACGCGTGCTGTCTGACTTAACGCGTTATCCGGACGTTCTTCGCGAGCAGGCTCGCTCCTGCAAGGGTCTTTGCTCTTTGATTCGCCGATCAAGCTCGTATAGGGTGACGTTTTTGCCCACAGGGAGCTGGTCATGCTGCGTCTGAGCGCGCTTTATCGTTATCCGTTGAAATCCGGCAAGGGCGAGGTCCTGCAACAGGCTGGTCTCGACAAGCTGGGGCTGGATGGTGATCGACGCTGGATGCTGGTGGACGAGGCCAGCGGGCGTTTCCTGACCCAGCGCGCGGTGGCGCAGATGAGCCAGTTGTCGGCGTTGTGGAATGCCGAGGGTGGCCTGACGCTCAGCGCGCCAGGTCATTCGCCAATCGATATTGCATTACCCGGCAGCGACGCCGAACTCCGCGGCGTGACCATCTGGCGCGACACTTTGCGTGTGCCGGATGCCGGCGATGCGGCGGGCGCCTGGGTCAGTGAGTTCATTGGTAAACGCACGCGTCTGGTGCAAGTGCCGCTGGACCGCGCGCGGACCACACAGTCGGGCTTCGGCAAGGACGATGATCAGGTTGCCTTCGCCGATGGCTTCCCGTTGTTACTGATCGGCCAGGCTTCACTCGAGGATATTTCGCAGAAAGTCGGTCGGCCAATGGAAATGCTGCGCTTTCGACCCAACCTGGTGATCGATGGCAGCGAAGCGTACGCCGAGGATGGCTGGAAACGCATACGCATCGGCGATGTCGTGTTCCGCGTGGTCAAGCCGTGCTCACGTTGCATTTTGACCACCATCGACCCGCAAACCGGTGAACGTAGCCATGATCGCGAACCTTTTGCCAGCTTGCAGAAGCACCGCTCCACTGAGGACGGCGCGATGTTCGGTCAGAACCTGGTCAACGACGGCAACGGCCGACTGGAAGTGGGGATGCCGGTAGAAATCCTCGAATAACTGCCCCGCACAATGAAAAATGCCCGTGTCCAAGGACGCGGGCATTTTTTTGCGCTGTGAAAACCCAGGGTTTTAGCCGCGGTATTCGCACAGGTAAGCGGTGTCGACGGCCACTTTCAGCTGGAACTTGCTGTTGGCAGGCACGTTGAACTGGCTGCCGGCGGCGAAGGTTTCCCAGTCAGTGCTGTCCGGCAGTTTGACGGTCAGGGCGCCGGACACAACGTGCATGATTTCACGCTGGGCGGTGCCGAATTCGTATTCGCCCGGTGCCATGACGCCGATGGTCGCCGGACCCTCAGCGGTGCCAAAGGCGATCGACTTGACGGTGCCGTCGAAGTACTCGTTGACTTTAAACATGGGCGATTCCTCGAAAAGGGCTAAAAAGGGCCGGCCAGTATGCACAAGGCCTTTGTTGGCGTCACCTGTCTAAAGCGGCAGAACCAGCGGTAGCAGCCGTGCGGTGTTGCGCGCATCTTCGAGCGCCCGGTGTTGCTGGCCGGTGAACTGCAAACCTGCTAGCTGCAGGGCGCCATTGAGCCCCAGCGGGCGTTCCAGTCGCCGGGCCTTGGCAAAGCGTTGTTTGAGATTCATGTGCTGAACCCGACTGAGGACGCTATCGAGTTGCAAGCGCTGCCATTCCTGGAGCAATTGTTTGCGATCGTAGTCGCCCCAGCTGGCCCAGCCTTCAAGACGGCTGTGATGTTGGCCGAGCCAGCGCTCGAACGCTGGCCAGACTTCGCCAAGGGGTTGCGCATTATCGATGTTGGCTTGGGTGATGTGCGTCAGCTCCCGACAAAACGGGGTCAGCAACGGCCTGCGCAACGGCCGGACGAAGCGTTGAAAGTGGTCCACTTCGCGCCCTTTGCGGTCCACCAGGGTGGCGCCGATTTCGATGATTTCCATTTCCGTTATCGGCCAACCACCCTCATCGGTGGTGGCTTCCAGATCAATGACCAGCCAATGAGGCATCGCAGGGTTCCTGGTATCCGCGTCCTGATAGGTCTGAGCGTAGCCAAACCCGACGGATCCGCCTAGCGGCTTATTCAACCTCCAACAAAATCTGACGATTCTTTACCTGATCACCGACCTGCACCTGCAAGCGTTTGAGTACGCCGTCGATGCCCGACTTGAGCGGATGCTCCATTTTCATGGCCTCCAGCACCACCAGCAACTGGCCTTTGCTGACAGTACTTCCTTCACTGACCAGCACGTCGACAATCGCGCCGTCCATCGGCGCCTTGAGAGTACCGCTGCTGACACTGGATTGAATGTTGACCAAAGCCTGGGTCCGGTCCTCCAGTCGCAGGCTGCCCGGTCGGGTAAACAGGCACAGCCGCCCGGCCTCCAATCGATACGCATGGCGTTGGCGGATGCCGTCGATTTCCAGGGTGGCCCGTCGCCCGTCGCACTCGATCACGCGCAGTTCAAGCTCGCGGCTGGCGGCTTGAATTCGATAGGCCTCGCCCGGCACCGCGTTCAACGCCACCGACCACTCCTGTTCGTCCAGGCCGAGGCGATAACTCAACGGCACACTGGCGTTGTTGCGCCACCCGGCCAGCGGGCTGCGGTGAGCTTGAGCCGAGGCGTGATAGAGCAGGGCGGCGGCAATCGCCAGTTCTTCAGCGCAGGGCACATGAAGGTGCAGACACGGATGATCGGCGAAATGCTGCGCGATGAATCCAGTGCTGAATTCGCCGCTGATGAATTGTGGATGTTGCAGCAGGCTGGCGAGCAGGCGCTGATTGCTTTGCACCCCCAGCAACACGCTGTCCTGCACCGCCCGCAGCAGCTTGCGCCGGGCCTCTTCGCGGGTGGCGCCGTGAGTGATGATCTTGCCGAGCATCGGATCGTAGAAGGGGCTGACGTGCTGACCTTCGATCAAGCCGTGGTCGATACGCACGCCATCTTTCAGCGCTGGCTCCCAGGCTGAGATGTGTCCGGTTTGCGGTAGAAAACCCTGTGCCGGATCTTCGGCATACACGCGCACTTCCATGGCGTGACCGGTGAGCTGCACCTGCTCCTGACGCAGCGGCAGCGGTTGCCCTTCGGCGATGTTCAGTTGCCAGGCCACCAAGTCCAGGCCGGTGATCAGTTCGGTGACCGGGTGTTCCACTTGCAGGCGGGTGTTCATCTCTAGAAAGTAAAACTGCCCGTGCGCATCCAGCAGGAATTCAACAGTGCCCGCACCCACGTAATTGACTGCATGCCCGGCCTTGAGCGCCGCTTCGCCCATGGCCTGGCGCAACTCGGAAGTCATGACCGGGCAGGGCGCTTCTTCGATGACTTTTTGGTGGCGGCGCTGGATCGAGCAATCGCGTTCGCCGAGGTAGATCAGGTTGCCGTGCTGGTCGCCGAACAGTTGCACCTCGACATGCCGTGGATCGATCAATGCCTGTTCGAGGATCAGTTCATCGCTGCCAAAACCGTGCAGGGCTTCGGAGCGTGCGGTGCGGATTTGCTCAAGCAAATGGCTGGCATCGTGTACAAGGCGCATGCCGCGCCCGCCACCGCCGGCGCTGGCCTTGATCATCAATGGATAGCCAATGCGCTCGGCTTCGCGGCTCAGGGTCGCGTCATCCTGTTCGGCGCCTTGATAGCCTTTGATGCACGGCACGCCTGCTTCGAGCATGGCGATTTTCGACAGGCGTTTGCTGCCCATCAGTTCGATGGCTTCCGGGCTGGGGCCGATGAAGGTAATGCCGGCCTGTTGGCAGGCCAGGGCGAACCCGGCGTTTTCCGAGAGAAAACCGTAGCCCGGATGGATCGCATCCGCGCCGGTACGCCGGGCCGCATCGATGATCGCCGGGATATTCAGGTAAGACTGTTGCACCGGGGCCGGGCCGATATGCACGGCTTCGTCGGCCATTTGCACATGCAGCGCATCGGCATCGGCGTCGCTGAACACGGCGACGGTGCGATAGCCCAGCGCCTGGGCGGTGCGCTGGATGCGGCAGGCGATTTCACCGCGGTTGGCGATGAGGATTTTGTGGAATCCGGGCATGTTCTATTCCCTGGGTTATTGCGGTGAATTTGATGGCCTCATCGCTGGCAAGCCAGCTCCCACAGGTTTTTCGCAATCCCTGTGGGAGCTGGCTTGCCAGCGATGTTTTCAAGAAGCCCACCCCGGTTTTCGCTTTTGCACAAAGGCCATGGTGCCCTCGACTCCCTCAGCACCGGTCACCGCTTCGCTGAACCATTCGGCGGCTTGATTCAGCAATTCATCGGACGGCTGTGCAGCACTGGCCAGCAACAATTTCTTGGTCGTCGCATTCGCCCCCGGCGCGCAACACAGCACATGCGCCAGCACTTCATCGAGACGCTCGGCCAATGCCTGCGGGTCATGTTCGACAAAATGCACCAGCCCCATGCGCCGCGCCTGGGTGCCATCGAAGCGCGCCGCGGTCAGCGCCAAGCGTCGGGCCTGGGTCAGGCCGATGCGCTGCACCACGAACGGCGCGATCTGCGCCGGCAACAGGCCGAGGCTGGTTTCCGGTAATCCGAACTGCGCTGAATGATCGGCCATGGCGACATCGCTGACACAGGCCAGGCCAAAGCCACCGCCAAGCACTGCGCCTTGCAGCACGGTGATGACCACTTGCGGCGCGTGTTGCACTTCTTGCAGCAGGGCACCGAAAACCCGATTCAAATCACGGTGCGCGCTCGAACCCTGAGCGCGGGCATTGGCCATGTCCTTGATGTCGCCACCGGCACAGAAATGTCCGCCGGCACCACCGATGACGATCGCACGAATGGCGCGGTCATCGTGCACCGCCGCCAGCACCGCGCGCAGTTCGGTGACCATCTGCAAGCTCATGGCATTGCGGCTTTCCGGCCGATTGAGGGTGATGTGCAACACGCCGTTGTGCGGCTCCAGCAACAAGGTCTGGCAAACCGGCAGGGTGCTCATTTCTTTTTCCCCGGCAGGATGCCCATGAGTTTGCAGATGATCCCCAGCATGATTTCATCGGCGCCGCCGCCAATCGACACCAGCCGCACATCGCGGTAGGCGCGGGCCACCGGGTTGTCCCACATGAAGCCCATGCCGCCCCAGTATTGCAGGCAACTGTCGCTGACTTCACGGCCCAAACGACCGGCCTTGAGTTTGGCCATGGACGCCAGGCGCGTGACATCCTGGCCTTTGACGTATTGCTCGGTGGCCTGATAGACCAGCGCCCGCAGACATTCGATTTCGGTTTGCAGTTCGGCCAGGCGAAAGTGAATGACCTGATTGTCGATCAACGCACTGCCAAACGTCTTGCGCTCCTTGCAGTACTCGATGGTGCTGTCGACGCAGTACTCCAGGCCCTTGATCATGTTCGCCGCGCCGAACAGGCGTTCCTCCTGGAACTGCAGCATCTGCATCATGAACCCCGCACCTTCATGGCCGATGCGGTTGCGCTGCGGCACGCGCACGTTGTCGAAAAACACCTGGGCGGTTTCCGAACTGCGCATGCCGAGCTTGTCGAGGTGCGAGCTGAGGCTGATCCCCGGCGTGTTCATCGGCACCATGATCAGCGACTTGTTGATGTGCGGCTTGTCGTCCGAGGTGTTGGCCAGCAGGCAGATGAAATCGGCGCTCGGCGAGTTGGTGATCCACATTTTGCTGCCGTTGATCACGTAGTCGTCACCGTCCTTGCGGGCCGTGGTTTTCAACCCGGCCACGTCGGAACCTGCACCGACTTCGGATACGCCGATGCAACCGACCTGCTCGCCGCTGATGGCCGGGCGCAGGAACTCGTCGCGCAACTCATCGGAACCGAAACGGGCGAGGGCCGGGGTGCACATGTCGGTCTGCACGCCGATAGACATTGGGATGCCGCCGCAATGAATGGTGCCGAACTCTTCGGCGGCGACAATCGAATAGCTGTAGTCCAGCCCCATGCCACCGAATTTTTCCGGTTTGGAAATGCCCAGCAAGCCGAGGTCGCCGGCCTTGCGGAAGACCTCGTGGATCGGAAAGCGTCCGGCCTTTTCCCATTCCTCGACGTGAGGATTGATCTCATGCTCGACGAATTGGCGGACGGTGCGGCGCAGTGCTTCGTGTTCCTGGGTGAAGATCATTTTTATTGTTCTCCTCTGATCGCCCTTAGAAGCGGGCTACACCAAAACTGTTGGCTTGCAGCGGCCGCACTTCGGCCTCGTGACAGATATCCAGCAAGTAACCGAGCAAGGTCCGGGTATCGCGCGGGTCGATCAAGCCGTCGTCCCACAGGTTGGCGCTGCCGTAGAGCGCCGTGGACTGGCTGTCGAGTTTCTGCGCGGTGACTTGTTCCAGCATGTCTAGCATTTTCGGGTCTGGCACCAGGCCGTCCTTGGCCTGTTTGGCCTCGGTGACGATGCGCAGCACTTTGCCCGCCTGCGCGCCACCCATCACGGCGGTGCGGCTGTTGGGCCAGGCGAAGATGAAACGCGGATCGAGGCCGCGCCCGCACATCGCGTAATTGCCGGCGCCATAAGAACCGCCGACGACGATGGTCAGTTTCGGCACCCGGGCGTTGGCCACCGCCTGGATCATCTTGGCGCCGTGCTTGATCACGCCCTGTTGCTCCGATTCGGTGCCGACCATGAAGCCTGTGGTGTTGTGGAAAAACAGCAACGGGGTCTGGCTCTGGTCGCAGAGCTGAATGAACTGTGCAGCCTTGCTCGCGCCTTTGGGCGTGATCGGGCCGTTGTTGCCGATGAAGCCGCAGGCGCGACCCTGGATTTTCAGTTGACCGCAAACGGTCTGCTGATCGAACTCGGCCTTGAACTCGAGGAAGTTCGAGCCGTCGGCAATGCGGGCGATGATTTCGCGCACGTCGTAAGGCTTTTTCGGGTCATCCGGGATCAGCCCCAGCAGTTCGTCGACGGGGTAGAGCGGTTCCTCCCAGTGGCGTTCGGGCAGCCATTGCAGTTGCTCGTTCCAGGGCAACAGGCCGACGATTTCGCGCACCTGACGCACGCCATCGGCATCGTTTTCCGCCAGGTATTCGGCGGTGCCGGCGATTTGCGCGTGCATTTCGGCGCCACCCAGTTCTTCATCCGTGGCGACTTCACCGGTCGCCGCTTTCAGCAGCGGCGGCCCGGCGAGAAACAGTTTGGCCTTGCCACGCACCACCACCACGTAGTCCGACAACCCTGGCTGATAAGCGCCGCCCGCCGTGGCCGAACCGTGCACCACGGTAATCTGCGGCAACCCCATGGCCGACATCCGCGCCTGATTGGCAAAGCTGCGCGCGCCTTCGACGAAAATTTCCGCCGCGTAGTTGAGGTTGGCACCGCCGCTTTCGGCGAGGGTGATCACCGGCAGTTTGTTTTCCATGGCGATCTGTTGCAGGCGCAGGGACTTTTTCAAACCGCTGGGGGAAATGGTCCCGCCCTTGATCGCGCTGTTATTCGCCACCACCAGCACCCGCACGCCGGAGACGTAACCGATGCCGGCAATCAAGCCGCCACCAGCCGAGCTGCCGTCCTTGTCATCGTGCAGTTTGTAGCCCGCGAGGCTGGCCAGTTCGAGAAACGGGGCGCCGGGGTCCAGCAGCAGATTGAGGCGCTCACGGGGCAGCAATTGTCCGCGCTTGTCGAATTTTTGTTTGGCTTCGGCGGCCTTGTTCAGCAGGTTTTGTTCGAGCGTGCGAACTTGCTCGATGGCGCTCAGCATCGCCCCATGGTTCTGGGCGAACTGCTCGCTGTGGGGATCAAGTTGCGACTGAATCACCGGCATGGGTTATTCCTTATCCTTGAGGACATCAGGAATGTAGGCGCGGTGAAAGCCGTTATACGACTCACTGTTGGTAGCCTTGTGAATCGGCCAGGCACGACCGCCAAGGCTGGCGGCACCATCAATGCGCAGGGTGCTGCCGCTGATGAAAGCCGCCGCCGGGCTGAGCAGGAAAACGATCGCCGCACTGACTTCCGATTCGGTGCCAATGCGTTTGAGCGGCACGTGTTCGCGCAAGGTCGGAATCACGGCCTTGAACGCACCTTCATAGGTGTCCATGCCACTGGACGCGATCCAGCCCGGCGCCACGGCGTTGACCCGCACCCCGGCGTGCCCCCACTCGAATGCGGCTGTCTTGGTCAGGTTGTCCATACCCGAACGCGCCGCACCCGAATGGCCCATGCCGGGCATGCCGCCCCACATGTCGGCGAGCATATTGACGATGGCGCCGCCGTGTTTGCTCATCGACTGGTTGAACACTTCCCGGGCCATGAGGAAACCGCCGACCAGGTTGGTGCGCATCACCGTTTCGAAACCCTTCTGGTTGATCGAGGCCAAAGGCGACGGGTATTGCCCGCCGGCATTGTTGACCAGACCGTGAATCGGCCCGTGCTTGCTGATCAGTTGGCTGACCAGGTGCGTCACCGCTTCTTCCTCGCGAATGTCGCAGGTGCTCCAGTCAGCCTTGCCACCGTCTTCGACAATCTCGGCGGCGACACTTTTCAGCTTGTCGACCTTGCGCCCGACCAGAATCACATGGGCACCGAGGGCCGCCAGTTCGTGAGCGGTGCAGCGGCCGATGCCACTGCCGCCACCGGTCACGATAATGGTCTGGCCGGCAAACAGATCAGTTCTGAAAATCGAATCGTAGGCCATGGTGGCAGTCCTCTAGTTGACCTGGTCGGCGATGCGCTGTGGCACCGGAATCTGGATTTCCAGCAGTTGCTGGGCGAAGGCCTTGCCTTGGGGGTCGATGCGCAGGCTGGCGACGCCACCGCCACCCAGGGCGTTTTCCAGGAGGAAATTCAGGCTATGAGTGGCGGGCAAATACCAGCGCTCGACGCGACCGTGCACGGGGTCGAGGACATGGTTCATCCAGTCGACGATCACCTCCGGCGTCAACGCTTCGGCGATCCACGGCAGGTACTCGGGCTCGCGGGCCATGACGCCGATGTTGCTGTGGTTGCCTTTGTCGCCCGAGCGCGCGACTGCGAGTTTGATCAGGGCCACGCTGGCATCCGCCGGGCCGTCGGGTTTGGGTGGGTCGAATGGCGCAGGCAAATCGGCTGTGTCCAGCACGTCAATGGCGGGCAATTCGCATGGCTGGCGTTGCCCCATGAAATCAATTTCCAGCGTGCAGGCGCTTTTGTCGATCAGGAACGAGAACAGTCTGATCAATGGATAGACCGTGGGCCTACCGCCGACAATCCCGGTCAGCCCCGGCGCCATGCCGGTAGCGGCCTGGGCGATTTCCCGGGAGAACACGATCAGCGCCTGTTTGTTCGGGTGACGCACCGCGAGTTTGATCACCACCTCGCGGCTGTCTGCGCGCTGGCCGTGAGGACCGTAAGTGGCCTCGCTGCCAAGCAGTTCGATGCTTACGTCACTGTAGGGCGCCCAGCCGCGTTGAGTGAATATTTCCGAGGTCTTGTTGATGATCGCTGCGCTGACTCGCCGCGCCTTGTCCACCGCATCGATGCCGGCGATCAGGCAACTGGCGGTGCAACGGAAGCCGTCCGGGTAAGTGGCGCTGACCTTGTACTGGTCGGTCGGCGGCAGGCCTTTAGCACCGTGCACCTGCACCGCGTTCTTGCCCTGCTGATGCAGTTTGACCTGAGTGAAATCGCAGACCACATCCGGCAGCAGATACGCTCGCGGATCGCCGATTTCATAGAGCATCTGTTCACCCACCGTCAGTGGTGTGACCAGACCGCCGGAGCCTTCGGGTTTGCTGACAACGAACTGGCTGTCGGCGCTGACTTCGACGATGGGGAAACCGATGTGTTCGTAGTCGGGCACATCGCGCCAATCGGTGAAGTTGCCGCCGGTGCACTGCGCGCCGCATTCGATGATGTGCCCGGCCAGCGCAGCCTGGGCCAGTTTGTCGTAGTCGTGCCACGACCAGTTGAACTCATGCACCAACGCGGCGCTGACCACGGCGCTGTCGACCACGCGCCCGGTGATCACGATGTCCGCGCCCAGACGCAGGGCTTCGACGATGCCCGGCGCGCCGAGGTAGGCGTTGGTCGAGACGCACATCGGTGGCAACGGCGCACCGCTGAACATTTCGTGGATGCCACGCGTGTTCAATTGCTTGAATTGCGGTTGCAGGTCGTCACCCAGCAGCACGGCGATCTTCAATGAAACGCCGGCCTTGTCGCAGGCCGCTTGCAGGGCGGCAGCGCAGGCCTGTGGATTGACCCCGCCGGCATTGCTGATGACGCGGATTTTTTGTTCGGCGAGCTGAGTGAGCAGCGGGCTGAGGACTTCAATGAAATCGCTGGCGTAGCCGGCCTGGGGATCTTTCATCCGCGCACCGGCCATGATCGACAGGGTGATTTCGGCCAGATAATCGAAAACCAGATAGTCCAGACGTCCACCTTCCACCAACTGCGCGGCAGCCGTCGAGGTATCGCCCCAGAAGGCGCTGGCGCAGCCAATGCGAATGGTTCTCGGCGTAGTCGAATCCATAACCACCTCCAACAGAGTGACTCGAGACTACCAAGCAAGCGCTTGGTTTGTAAACGACAGAAATATCTTCTGCCCGAGCGCTTGCTTGGTTGCATCCGTCAGCTTAAATTGCCCGCGCAACCTCGCTGTTTTAGCGGTGATCACGACTGTAGGAGAGAACGGGTGGATGAGCAAAAAGCCCTGAGGGTTATGCGCGAATTGGTCGACAGTGGCCAGTTGACCGATCCGGACAGTGCACGT
Organism: Pseudomonas sp. NFX98; assembly: GCF_047784845.1. Lineage (NCBI taxonomy): Bacteria > Pseudomonadati > Pseudomonadota > Gammaproteobacteria > Pseudomonadales > Pseudomonadaceae > Pseudomonas > Pseudomonas sp. NFX98. Next base: position 47,235 of record NZ_JBLNNF010000023.1, read on the forward strand.
GGCAAGTTACTGCAAGTGGCGGCTCACCTGTTTCGCAATAAAGGCTATGAGCGCACCACCGTGCGCGACCTGGCCGGCGCCGTGGGCATTCAGTCGGGGAGCATTTTTCATCACTTCAAAAGCAAGGACGAAATCCTGCGCGCCGTGATGGAAGAGACCATCCGCTACAACACCGCGTTGATGCGTGCAGCCATCGCCGAGGCCGGCAGCGTACGCGAGCGGGTGCTGGCGCTGATCCGTTGCGAGTTGCAGTCGATCATGGGCGGCAGCGGCGAGGCCATGGCGGTGCTGGTCTACGAATGGCGTTCGCTGTCCGAGGATGGCCAGGAAAAAGTCCTGGCGCTGCGGGACATCTATGAAGACATCTGGCTCCAGGTGCTGGGTGAGGCCAAGAGTGCCGGTTTCATTCGCGGCGATGTGTTCATCACTCGACGGTTTTTGACCGGGGCGCTGTCCTGGACCACCACCTGGTTTCGCGCCGGTGGCAGCATGAGTCTCGATCAGTTGGCCGACGAGGCGTTGATCCTGGTGCTTGAGGAAAAATAATTAGTTTGTGTTGGTCGGCAGGAAACTGGCTAACTGGGCGAAACCGCCTAGCTTGAATGCATTGATGCAGTATTTTGGGGAGTGGCTTGTCTTGATGTCTTCGCCAATTCGGACGGCTTCGCGGCTTTTGCTGACAGCGCTCGTGGCGTTATGGGTGCTGCCGTCCCAGGCTGCACAACTGGTGCGGATCGGTGCCGCACATTTTCCACCCTATACCGTACGCCCTGAAAAAGGCGCTGATACGGGCTTGCTGCCGCAACTGGCGGAAGCGCTCAACGCCCTGCAAAGCGACTACCGATTCGTGTTGGTGCCTACCTCGATTCCTCGACGCTTCGGTGACTTCAAGCAAGGCCGGATCGATATGGCGATCTTCGAAAATCCCGCCTGGGGCTGGAAAGACATTCCCCACACCGATGTCGACATGGGGCTCGAAGATGCCGAGATTTTTGTTGCGCAACGCCAACCCGAAAGCCGACCCGTTCGCCAGCAGGATTATTTTTCCGATCTGACGGGCAAGCGCCTGGCGCTGTTCAGTGGCTACCACTACGAATTCGCCAACTTCAACGCCGAGCCCCAGTATCTGGCCAAAAACTACAACGCCACGCTGACCTATTCCCATGACAGCAACCTGCTGATGGTGTTGCGCGGTCGCGCTGACATCGCGCTCGTCACTCGCTCCTACCTCAACGACTATTTTTTGCGCAACCTGAATGTCGGCAAAGAGTTCCTGGTGTCCGATCGCATCGATCAGGTTTATCACCATTACGCCATCCTGCGTCCGACCGCACCAATCACGGGCGAGGCGTTCGGCAAATTGCTGCAAGGGCTGCGGGATAACGGCCAGATGCTGAAGATTTTCGACCCCTACAAGATTGCGATCGTGCCGGTTCCGGGCACGCCTTGATTGACGCCGCCTAAATTTCCGGCGTCGGCTCACGTCACATCGTTGAACTGTCGACGATTAACGTGAGCCCGACCCATGTCCAATCTGAATGACCTGACTGCCCTGGCCTTGCCTTCAGGCAGTCGTCTTGTAGCCGATGAAACCGAAACCCGGTTGAGCCTCAGCCTTGACGCTCAACCGCTGATCGAACTGCGGCTGACCCGCGACCCCGAGCCACAACTGCAACTGCAAGAGCGCTTCGTTCGCCCGAACAGTCAGGCCTTGTGGGCTGCCTGTTATTGGTTGTTCGCTCGTCATCCGGACTGCCAGCGTCTGGCCTGGCAACTCGATGAAGCCCCGACCGAGGCTCTGCTCAGCGGTTTGCTGATCCCCACGGAAACTGCCGGTCACTATCGCTGTGAGCGCACCCTGTTCTGGCAGTTGCCGCAGCCCTGGCTGGGGCAGTCGCTGACGCGCGGTTACCCGCAGCAAATGGTCATCAGTGGCGGCAAACGTCATCCGCTACGCCCGTTGAAGCCGCGTGGCGAAGTCTATCGGCGTTTTGATGCGCGGCTCGGAATGTGGATTTCCCTGCGCACCGTGGACATCGACCTCGACCTGGCCCGTTTCAATCGTTGGCAGAACAGTGCGCGGGTCGCGAGTTTCTGGCAGGAGGAGGGCAGCCTCGAAAAACACCGAGAGTATCTAGGCAAACTCGAAGCCGACCCACACACCCTGACGCTGATCGGCTGTTTCGACGATCAGCCGTTCGCCTATTTCGAAGCCTATTGGGCCAAGGAAGACCGCATCGCACCGTTCTACGATACCGGTGACTACGACCGTGGCATTCACATGCTGGTCGGCGAAGAAAACCACCGTGGCCCGCACAAGGTGGCGAGCTGGTTATCGGCGCTGGTGCACTTCCTGTTTCTCGATGATCCGCGAACCCAGCGAGTGGTCGCCGAGCCTCGCGCCGACAACGCCAAGATGATCGGTTACATGCAGGGGCAACGGTTTCATTGCGAGAAAGAGTTCGACTTCCCGCACAAGCGTGCCGCGTTGATGGCGCTGGGGCGTGAGCGGTTTTTTGATCGGTGTGGGTTGGTTTGATGGGGCATTGAACCCGAAAAGATCGCAGCCTTCGGCAGCTCCTGCATGGGATTGCGTACCCCTGTAGGAGCTGCCGAAGGCTGCGATCTTTTTAAACTGGCGACATGGATTCAGCGGCGGGCCACGGTATCCGCCCGAGTGCCCGACACCTTGCGGCAATGCACCAGCGCATCGCGAATCATGAAGTTCACCAGGGTCGGCGAGACGCCGAGCTCCTTGGCGATGTCCTTCTGCGGCACGCCGTGCAGGCGGTACATCTCGAAGGCGTAGCGGGTACGGCTCGGCAATTCGGTGAGCGCGTCGGCGATGTTTTCCAGGGTCGAAAAGTTGATGTGCGACGTTTCCGGTGAAGCCCCCTGAATCACCACGTTCAGACCTTCCTCTTCAGGCCCGGAATACTTCTGCTCCAGTGCCTGCTTGCGGTAGTGATCGATCGCGAGGTTGCGCACGATCTGGAACAGATAGCTGAGCTGAGCCTTGAACGAGGACGTGATCTGCGGCGCCGATTGCAGCCGGAAAAACGCGTCCTGCACCACGTCTTCAGCGCGTGATCGGCAGCCGGTGATGCGGGCTGCAATCTTGACCAGAATCAGTCGATTGTCGACGAATGCCTGAAGTAGCGGCGAATCGCACCTGCTTGTGGAGACTTGTTCCGTCATGGAAATCACCCTGCTGCCAAAAGGTTGGTGGGACGACAAGAAGACCGGGGCCGTCCTACACATCGAGCGACAAATTATGTTGAATGATAATGATTGTCAATTGAGAAAGAGAACTAATGCTCCGCGAAGGTGCAGAGTGCGAACTGCGACACACTGACTCTCCCGCTTGCGGCACCCCGGCCCGCCTGGCGTTCAAGCCTGCCGACTAATTATTTGCAGATGCCATCCGTTCTCAAGGATGAATTGCACAGCGCAAAACCGATTCCATTTGCAAGCCGAATTCAGGCAGGAAACCTCATGACCGACGCGTTCGAACTCCCCAGCACACTGGTCCAAGCCCTTCAGCGCCGCGCGGCCCTGACGCCGGATCGGGTGGCCTTGCGTTTTCTCGCCGAAACCCAGGACCAGGCTGTGGTACTCAGTTATCGCGAACTGGATCAGCGCGCGCGGACGATTGCCGGTGCATTGCAGGCCGAGGCTGATTTTGGCGACCGTGCGGTGCTGCTGTTTCCCAGTGGCCCGGATTACGTCGCGGCGTTCTTTGGTTGCCTGTATGCCGGTGTGATTGCGGTGCCGGCCTATCCGCCGGAGTCGGCCAAGCGTCACCATCAGGAGCGTTTGCTGTCGATCATCAGCGACGCCGAACCGCGTCTGTTGCTGACCAGCGCCGATCTGCGCGATGCCTTGCTGCAAATCGAAGGGGCACCGCCGTTGCTGTGTGTCGATACCCTCGACAGCGCGATGGCCGAGCGTTGGGTCGCGCCGGATCTGCAAGACGATCACATCGCCTTCCTGCAATACACCTCCGGTTCCACGGCATTGCCCAAAGGCGTGCAAGTCAGCCACGGCAACCTGGTGGCGAATGAACTGCTGATCCGTCATGGCTTTGGCATCGACCTCAACCCCGACGACGTGATCGTCAGCTGGCTGCCGCTGTACCACGACATGGGCCTGATCGGCGGCTTGCTGCAACCGATTTTCAGCGGCGTGCCGTGCGTGTTGATGTCGCCGGCGTACTTCCTCGGCCGGCCGTTGCGCTGGCTCGAAGCGATCAGTGAATACGGTGGCACCATCAGCGGCGGGCCGGACTTTGCCTATCGCCTGTGCAGTGAACGGGTCAGTGAATCAGCCCTGGCGCGCCTCGATCTGAGCGGCTGGCGCGTGGCGTACTCCGGCTCCGAGCCGATTCGTCTCGACACCCTGGAGCGTTTCGCCGAGAAGTTCGCCAGCTGCGGTTTCACTGAAGACAGCTTCATGGCCTCCTATGGCCTGGCCGAAGCCACTCTGTTCGTCGCCGGTACCCCGCGTGGTCAAGGCATCGGCAACCTGCGTGTGGACGATCAGGCCCTGACGCAAAACCGTGCCGAGCCGGGCGAGGGCAGTGCGATCATGAGTTGCGGCATCAGTCAGCCGGATCACGCCGTGCTGATTGTCGACCCGGCGACGCTCGCTGAAGTGGCCGACAACGCAGTCGGCGAAGTCTGGGCCGCAGGGCCGAGCATCGCCCACGGTTACTGGCGCAATCCCGAAGCGTCCGCCAAGACGTTCGTCCAGCACGCCGGTCGTACCTGGTTGCGCACCGGTGACCTGGGCTTCATGCGTGCTGGTGAACTGTTCATCACCGGTCGCCTGAAAGACATGCTGATCGTGCGCGGTCACAACCTTTATCCACAGGACATCGAACAGACCGTCGAGCGCGAAGTGGAAGTGGTGCGCAAAGGGCGCGTCGCCGCGTTCGCCGTCACCGTCGACGGTCAGGAAGGCATCGGCATCGCGGCGGAAATCAGCCGCAGCGTACAAAAAATTCTGCCGCCCGAAGCGTTGATCAAAGCCATTCGCCAAGCCGTGGCCGAGGCGTATCAAGAAGCGCCGAGCGTGGTGGTGCTGCTCAATCCGGGCGCACTGCCGAAGACCTCCAGTGGCAAGTTGCAACGCTCGGCGTGCCGCAATCGCTTGGCGGACGGCAGCCTCGACAGCTACGCGGTATTCCCGTCGGCCACGACTGAAAGCGCAGGTATTACCGAATCGGCTTCGGAGCTGCAAAGCCTGATCGGCCGGATCTGGTGTGAGCAGTTGCAGATTAAGCAGGTAGGCGCCGACGATCACTTCTTCCTGCTCGGCGGCAACTCCATTGCGGCGACGCAGGTGGTGGCACGTCTGCGCGAAGAACTGGGCCTGGAGCTGAACCTGCGCCTGTTGTTCGAAGCACCGACCCTCGGCGCATTCGCCGATGTGGTGGCCCGTCAGCAGCAAGACGGTGGCCTGGCCCAAGGCGCGATCACATCGCTGTCGCGCCATCAACCGATGCCGCAATCCCTGGCACAAAACCGTCTGTGGATAACCTGGCAACTTGACCCGCAAAGCAGCGCCTACAACATTCCCGGTGCCCTACGCCTGCGTGGCGAACTGGACGAAGACGCCTTGCGCGCCAGTTTCCAGCACTTGATCGAGCGCCATGAGTCTTTGCGGACACGCTTCTTCGAGCGTGATGGCGTGGCGTTGCAACAGGTCGATGCGGCCAGTGAGTTCAACCTGCAACTGATCGACATCAGCGATCTGCCGGTCGCCGAGCGTGAGGCCCGTGCGCAACAAATCCGCGAGGACGAGGCGCGGACCCAGTTCGATCTGGAGAAAGGCCCGCTGTTGTGGGTGACGCTGGTGCGACTCGACGACGAAGACCATCAACTGCTGGTGACGATGCACCACATCATCGCGGACGGTTGGTCGCTGAGCGTGCTGATCGACGAATTTTCGCGGCTGTACGCGGCGGCTTCCCAAGGGCAGCAAGCGACGCTCGCGCCATTGCCGACTCAATACGCCGACTACGGCAGTTGGCAACGTCAATGGCTGGCGCAAGGCGAGGGCGAGCGTCAACTGGCCTACTGGAAAGACCGGTTGGGCGATGACCATCCGACCCTGAGCCTGGCCACCGACCATCCGCGCTCCGCTCAACAACTGCACAGCGCCGCCCGCCACAGCGTGCGCTTGGGGGCGACCCTGAGCGAGGCGATTCGCCAGACCGCCCAGACCCATGAATCGACTTCCTTCATGCTGCTGCTCGCCGCGTTCCAGACTTTGCTGCATCGCTATAGCGGCCAGCGCGACATCCGCATCGGCGTGCCGAACGCCAACCGTCCGCGCCTGGAAACCCAAGGCCTGATCGGCTTCTTCATCAACACCCAGGTGCTGCGCGCCGAGATGGATTCGCGACTGCCGTTCGTTGAACTGCTGGGGCAAACCCGTCAGGCGGCGTTGGGTGCGCAAGCGCATCAGGACTTGCCGTTCGAACAACTGCTCGAAGCCTTCCCGCAGGCCCGTGAACAGGGCTTATTCCAGGTCATGTTCAACCACCAGCAACGGGACCTCAGCGCCTTGAAGCGCCTGCCGGGGTTGCTGGCCGAAGAGCTGCCGTGGCACAGCCGCGAAGCCAAGTTCGACTTGCAATTGCACAGCGAAGAAGACCGCAACGGTCGCCTGAGTCTGTCCTTCGATTACGCCAGCGAGTTGTTCGATACGGCGACCATCGAACGCTTGTCCGAGCATTTCAGTAACCTGTTGCGCGCCATTTGTGCACAACCGCAAACCGCCATCGGCGACCTGCAACTGCTGACCGGCGCTGAGCACGATCAGCAAGCCGACTGGTCCGTTGCGCCTTGCACGCCAGCCAACCAATGGCTGCCCGAACTGCTCAACGAACAGGCACGCCAGACCCCGGAGCGCACCGCGCTGCTGTGGGACGGCGGCCAAATGGATTTCGCTGAACTGCACACCCAGGCCAATCGCCTGGCCCATTACCTGCGCGACAAAGGCGTCGGTCCGGATGTCTGCGTGGCCATCGCCTGCGAGCGCTCGCCGCAACTGTTGATCGGTCTGCTGGCGATCATCAAGGCGGGTGGCGCCTACGTGCCACTCGATCCGGATTACCCCGCCGAACGCCTGGCCTACATGCTCAACGACAGCGGCGTCGATTTGCTGCTGACACAAACCCAATTGCTTGATCGCTTGCCGGCGACTGACGGCGTCTGCGTGATCGCTATGGACGCCTTGCATTTGGAGAACTGGCCGAGCCATGCGCCGGGCCTGCACCTGCACGGCGACAACCTCGCCTATGTGATTTACACCTCTGGCTCTACCGGGCAACCGAAGGGTGTCGGCAACACCCACGCGGCCCTCGCCGAACGCCTGCAATGGATGCAGAACACCTATCGCTTGAACGACACTGACGTGCTGATGCAAAAGGCGCCGATCAGTTTCGACGTGTCGGTGTGGGAATGCTTCTGGCCGCTGATCACCGGCGCGCGCCTGCTGATTACTGGGCCCGGCGAACACCGTGATCCGCACCGCATTGCACAACTGGTCCAGCAATATGGCGTGACCACGTTGCACTTCGTGCCGCCGCTGCTTGCGTTGTTCATCGACGAACCGCTGACGGCTGAATGCACCAGCCTGCGCCGCGTGTTCTCCGGTGGCGAAGCCTTGCCCGCCGAACTGCGCAACCGCGTGCTGGAGCAACTGCTAGCGGTGCAATTGCACAACCGCTACGGCCCGACCGAAACCGCGATCAACGTCACCCATTGGCACTGCAGCCGCGCCGATGGCGAGCGCTCGCCGATTGGCCGGCCATTGGGCAATGTGATTTGCCGTGTACTCGACAGCGATCTCAACCCCGTTGCGGCCGGCGTGCCGGGTGAGTTGTGCATCAGTGGCATCGGCCTGGCGCGCGGTTACCTGGGGCGCCCGGGCCTGACCGCCGAGCGTTTTGTCGTCGATCCATTGGGCGAGCAGGGCGCGCGTCTGTACCGCACCGGTGACCGTGCACGCTGGACCGCCGATGGCGTAATCGAATACCTCGGTCGCCTCGATCAGCAGGTCAAGCTGCGTGGCTTCCGCGTCGAGCCGGAAGAAATCGAAGCGCGTCTGCTGGCTCAGGACGGTGTTGCCCAAGCCGTGGTGCTGGTGCGCGAAACCTCGGCCGGTGGACAACTGATCGCTTACTACACCACGACCGATTCCGCCGAATCCATCGACGCGCAAACCGCACGACTGAAAAACGCATTGGCGGCGGAGCTGCCTGAATACATGGTCCCGGCACAACTGATGCGCCTGGACGAAATGCCCCTCAGCCCGAGCGGCAAACTCGACCGCCGCGCCTTGCCCGAACCGCAGTGGCAAGTTCGTGAGCACGTCGAGCCCGTGACCGAACTGGAGCAACAGATCGCCGGCATCTGGCGCGAGGTGCTGGGCCTGGCGCAAGTCGGCTTGCGCGACGATTTTTTCGCCCTCGGCGGTCATTCGCTGCTGGCCACACAAATCATTTCCCGCACCCGTCAGGCCTGCGACGTCGAGTTGCCGTTGCGTGCCCTGTTCGAGAACAGTGAACTGGGTGCGTTTGCCGAACAGGTGCGCCTGATCCAGGCCAGCGGCAGCACCAACAAGCAACCACCAATCGACAAAGTCGACCGCAGCCAAGCGGTACCGTTGTCCTATTCGCAGCAGCGCATGTGGTTCCTCTGGCAGATGGAGCCGGACAGCCCGGCCTACAACGTTGGCGGCATGGCGCGGCTGCGCGGGGTGCTGGATGTCGGGCGTTTCGAAGCGGCGCTGCAAGCCTTGATCCTGCGCCACGAAACCCTGCGCACCACGTTCCCGAGCGTCGACGGCGTGGCGCGTCAGCAGGTGCATGCCGAGACGGGCGTGGGCATGGACTGGAAAGATTTCACCGCGCTGGATGTCGATGGTCGCGAATGGCAGGTCCAACAACTGGCCGATGACGAAGCGCACAAACCGTTCGATCTGGAAACCGGGCCGCTGCTGCGCGCCTGCCTGGTCAAGACTGCCGAACAGGAACACTACTTCGTGCTGACCTTGCACCACATCGTCACCGAAGGTTGGGCGATGGATATTTTCGCCCGCGAGTTGAGTGCGCTGTACGAAGCCTTCGTCGATGACCATGAATCGCCGCTGGCGCCGCTGCCGGTGCAGTACCTCGATTACAGCGTCTGGCAGCGTCAGTGGCTGGAGTCTGGCGAACGTCAGCGCCAGCTCGACTACTGGACCGCGCAACTGGGCCGCGAACACCCGCTGCTGGAGTTACCCGCCGATCGTCCGCGTCCGCCGGTGCAAAGCCATCAAGGCGAACTGTTCCGCTTCGACCTGAGCGACGATCTTGCGGCACGGGTCCGCGCCTTCAACGCGCAAAACGGTCTGACCCTGTTCATGACCATGACCGCCGCCCTGGCCACGTTGTTGTATCGCTACAGCGGCCAGACCGACCTGCGCATCGGCGCGCCGGTGGCCAACCGCATCCGTCCGGAAAGCGAAGGGCTGATCGGTGCGTTCCTCAATACTCAAGTGTTGCGTTGCCAGCTCGACGGGCAGATGTCCGTGGGCGAGTTGTTCGAGCAGGTTCGTCATACGGTGATCGAAGGCCAGTCCCATCAGGACCTGCCGTTCGATCATCTGGTGGAAGCCTTGCAGCCACCGCGCAGCGCCGCTTACAACCCGTTGTTCCAGGTGATGTGCAACGTGCAGCGCTGGGAATTCCAGCAGAGCCGAACCCTGGCCGGCATGACGGTCGAGTACCTGGCCAACGATGCTCGCGCGACCAAATTCGACCTCAACCTGGAAGTCACCGACCTCGATCATCGCCTGGGTTGCTGCCTGACCTATAGCACCGATCTGTTCGATGAACCACGCATTGCGCGGATGGCCGCACATTGGTGCAACCTGCTGGAAGTGCTGATTGCCGATCCGCAGCAGCGCATCAGTGAACTGCCGTTGCTGGCAGCCGAGGAACAAAAAAACCTGCTCGACAGCCTTGGCGTTGAGCCGGGTGAACATCGCCTCGACCAGTGCATCCATCACCTGTTCAGCGAACAGGCACTGGCGCATGCCGATGCGCCGGCGCTGACCTTCGGCGGGCAAACCCTGAGCTATGCCGAACTCGACAGCCGCGCCAATCGTCTTGCGTGGATGCTGCGCGAACGCGGTGTCGGGCCGCAGGTGCGTGTGGGCCTGGCGCTTGAGCGTTCGCTGGAAATGGTCGTCGGCCTGCTGGCGATCCTCAAGGCCGGTGGCGCCTACGTGCCGCTGGACCCGGAATACCCGCTCGATCGCCTGCACTACATGATCGAAGACAGCGGCGTCGGCTTGCTGCTCAGTGATGCGGCCATGTTCAAAGCCTTGGGCGAATTGCCGTCGACGGTTGGCCGCTGGTGCGTGGAAGAAGACGCGGCCGCGCTCATCAATTATCCGGCCACCGAGCTGCCATTTATCAGTCTGCCGCAACATCAGGCGTACCTGATCTACACCTCGGGCTCCACCGGCAAGCCGAAAGGCGTGGTGGTGTCCCACGGCGAAATCGCCATGCACTGCCGCGCTGTGATCGAGCGCTTTGGCATGCGCCCGGACGATTGCGAACTGCACTTCTATTCGATCAACTTCGACGCCGCCACCGAGCGTCTGTTGGTGCCGTTGTTGAGCGGCGCGCAAGTGGTGTTGCGGGCGCAGGGCCAATGGGATGCCGAAGAAATCTGCGGGCTGATCCGCACCCATCACATCAACGTCCTCGGTTTCACCCCAAGCTACGGCAGCCAGTTGGCGCAATGGCTGGCGACCCGCAATGAAATTCTGCCGGTGCGCATGATCATCACCGGCGGCGAAGCGCTGACTGGCGAACACCTGTCGCGCATTCGCGCAGCGTTCAAGCCGAGCGCGTTCTTCAACGCTTACGGGCCGACCGAAACCGTGGTCATGCCGCTGGCCAGTCTCGCGCCTGAGGTGCTGGAAGAAGGCCTGGGCAGCGTGCCGATCGGCAGCGTGATCGGCGACCGCGTGGCGTACATTCTCGACGCCGATCTGGCGTTGGTGCCGCAAGGCGCGACCGGTGAGTTGTACGTCGGTGGCGCGGGTCTGGCGCAGGGTTATCACCAGCGTCCAGGCATGACCGCCGAACGCTTTGTGGCGGATCCGTTCGCCGACAATGGCGGACGTATTTATCGCACTGGCGACCTGGTGCGTCAGCGCGCGGATGGTCTGGTGGAATACCTCGGGCGGATTGACCATCAAGTGAAGATTCGCGGTTTCCGCATCGAACTCGGTGAAATCGAAACCCGTCTGCTGGAACACCAGTCGGTACGTGAAGCCGTGGTGTTGGCGCTCGATGCACCGAGCGGCAAGCAACTGGTGGGCTATCTGGTCACCGAAATCGCAGAGTTTGGCGAAGCGCAACAGGCTGAACTGCGCGAAGCACTCAAGGCGCATCTCAAGTCGCAGTTGCCAGATTACATGGTGCCCACGCACCTGATTCTGCTCGCCAGCATGCCGCTGACCGCCAACGGCAAACTCGACCGGCGCGCACTGCCGGCGCCGGACCCTGAGCTAAATCGTCAGCAATACGTGGCGCCGAGCAACCAGCTCGAAGTCACCCTGGCGCAGATCTGGTGCGAAGTGTTGAACGTCGAACAAGTCGGCCTCAACGACAACTTCTTCGAACTGGGCGGCGACTCGATCCTGTCGATCCAGGTGGTCAGCCGTGCGCGGCAGCAGGGCATTCACTTCAGTCCGCGCGACCTGTTCCAGCACCAGACCGTGCAGACCCTCGCCGCCGTGGCGACCCGCACCGAGCAGGTCACCGCCGAGCAAGGCTTGATCAGCGGTGAATCGCGCCTGACGCCGATCCAGCACTGGTTCTTCGACACCGACATTCCACAGCGTCAACACTGGAACCAGGCACTGTTGCTGCAACCGACTTTGCCTCTGGAACCCCATCGCCTGGAGCAAGCGCTGTTGGCGGTGATCGAACAGCACGACGCCTTGCGTTTGCGTTTCAGCAACGCGGCGGGCCAGTGGGATGCCGAACATCAGACGATTTCCGATGCGCCGGTGTTGTGGCAAGTACGTGTTGCGTCGATGGACAAATGCGCGGCGCTGTTCGCCGACGCCCAGCGCAGCCTCGACCTCGAAGAGGGGCCGCTGATGCGTGTGCTGCTGGTCGATGGTCCGGAGGCCCAGCAACGGCTGCTCATCGCGATTCACCACTTGGTGGTCGATGGCGTTTCCTGGCGCGTGCTGCTCGATGATCTGCAAACCGTGTATCGCCAACTCGATGCGCAGCAGTCGGTGAAACTGCCGGCTAAAACCAGCGCCTTCAAGGACTGGGCCGCGCGCTTGCAAGCGTATGCCGGCAGTGAATCGTTGCGTGAAGAGCTGATCTGGTGGCAGACGCAATTGGCCGGGCCGAGTGCCGAGCTGCCGTGTGATCGTCCCGAGGGTGGTCGGCAGAATCGTCACGCACAAACCGTCAGCGTGCGCCTCGATAACGAGCGCACCCGGCAATTGCTGCAACAGGCGCCGAGCGCCTACCGCACGCAGGTCAACGATCTGCTGCTGACCGCGTTGGCCCGCGTGCTGTGCCGCTGGAGCGGTCACGCTTCGGCGTTGATTCAACTGGAAGGCCATGGTCGCGAAGCGCTGTTTGACGAGATCGACCTGACCCGCACCGTCGGCTGGTTCACCAGCGCTTACCCGCTGCGCCTGACCCCGTCGAACATTGAAGAAGCGGCCGGGCAGGGCGCGTCGATCAAGGCGATCAAGGAACAACTGCGCGCCGTGCCGCATAAAGGTTTGGGTTATGGCGTGCTGCGCTATCTCGCCGATGACTTGAGTCGCCAGAGCATGGCCGCGTTGCCGGTGGCGCCGATCACTTTCAACTACCTGGGGCAGTTCGACCAGAGCTTTGGTGCCGATGCGTTGTTCCATCCGCTGGATGAAGCCATCGGCGCGGCCCACGATTTGAATGCGCCGTTGCCCAACGAGTTGAGCGTCGACAGTCAGGTCTATGGCGGTGAACTGGTCCTGCGCTGGACCTTCAGCGCCCAACGCCATGATCCGCAGACCATCACGGACCTTGCGGACGCCTACCTCGGCGAGCTGCAAAGCCTGATCGAACATTGTCTGCGCGACGATGTCGGTGGCCTGACGCCGTCGGACTTCCCGCTGGCCAGGCTCAACCAGACTCAACTGGATGCGCTGCCAATTCCGGCCGCCGAGATCGAAGACGTCTACCCGCTGACGCCGATGCAGGAAGGCATGCTGCTGCACACCTTGCTGGAACCGGGCACCGGCCTGTACTACATGCAGGATCGCTACCGCATCAACAGCGAACTCGATCCGCAGCGTTTCGCCCAGGCCTGGCAAGCGGTGATCGCCCGGCACGAAGCCTTGCGCGCATCGTTCTGCTGGAACGTCGGCGAAGACATGCTGCAAGTTATCCACAAGCCGGGCAGCACGCCGATCGAGTACCTCGACTGGAGCGATATCGCCGACGCCGAGCAGGAACCTAAGCTGCAAACCTTGCTCAAGACCGAGCGCGAGGCCGGGTTCGATCTGCTCAACCAGGCACCGTTCCACCTGCGCCTGATCCGGGTAGGCGCGGGGCGCTACTGGTTCATGATGAGCAACCACCACATCCTCATCGATGCCTGGTGCCGTTCGTTGTTGATGAACGATTTCTTTGAAATCTACAGCGCCCTCGGCGAAGGCCGTGACGCGCAACTGGCCGTGCCGCCGCGTTATCGCGACTACATCGGCTGGCTGCAACGCCAGAGCCTGGCCGAAGCGCGGCAGTGGTGGAAAAGCAACCTGCAAGGATTCGAGCGGACCACGCCGATCCCGAGCGACCGACCGTTCCTGCGCGAACATGCCGGCGACAGCGGCGGCATGATCGTCGGCGACCGCTACACCCGACTCGACGCCCGCGACGGTGCACTATTGCGTGAACTGGCGCAGGCCCATCAGCTGACCATCAACACTTTCGCCCAAGCGGCGTGGGCCCTGGTGCTGCGCCGCTTGAGCGGTGATCGTGACGTATTGTTCGGTGTCACGGTGGCCGGGCGTCCAGTGGAAATGCCGGAGATGCAACGCACCGTTGGCCTGTTCATCAACAGCATCGCGCTGCGGGTGAAAATGCCGCAGGACGATCAGCGTTGCAGCGTGCGTCAGTGGCTCAGCGGCTTGCTCGACAACAACATGCAACTGCGCGAGTACGAATACCTGCCGCTGGTGAACATCCAGGAGCAGAGCGAATTGCCGAAGGGCCAGCCGCTGTTCGACAGCCTGTTCGTGTTCGAAAACGCCCCGGTGGAAACGTCGGTGCTGGACCGTGCGCAGAGCCTCAACGCCACATCTGATTCGGGCCGCACCCACACCAACTTCCCGCTGACGGCCGTGTGCTATCCGGGCGATGACCTGGGCTTGCACCTGTCGTACGACCAGCGTTACTTCGACGAAAACACTGTCGAACGCATGCTCGGCGAGTTCAAACGCCTGCTGCTGGCGTTGGTCGAAGGGTTCCACGGTGACATGGCTGATCTGCCGTTGCTCGGCGCCGAGGAACAGGATTTCCTGATCCACGGTTGCAACCAGAGTGCACGCGAATATCCGCTTGAGCAGAGCTATGTGGCCTTGTTTGAAGCGCAGGTCGCTGCGCATCCGCAGCGGATCGCTGCCAGTTGCCTCGATCAGCGGCACAGTTTTTTCGAGCTCAACCAGCGTAGTAATCGACTCGGTCACGCCTTGGTCGCTGCCGGGGTCGGGCTCGATCAGCCAGTTGCGTTGCTGGCCGAACGCAACCTCGATTTGCTCGGCATGATCATCGGCAGCTTCAAGGCCGGCGCAGGTTATCTGCCGCTGGATCCGGGCCTGCCGACTCAGCGCCTGAGCCGGATTATCGACCTGAGCCGTACGCCGTTGCTGGTCTGCACCGAGGCGTGTCGTGAACAAGCCGTTGCGTTGCTGGAAGAGTTCGGTTGTGCCAATCGGCCTAAGCTGTTGGTCTGGGAAGATGTGCAAGCGAGTGATGTTTCCGTGATGAATCCGGGCATCTACAGCGGCCCGGACAACCTCGCCTACGTGATCTACACCTCCGGTTCCACCGGTTTGCCGAAGGGTGTGATGGTCGAACAGCGCGGCATGCTCAACAACCAATTGAGCAAGGTGCCGTACCTGAACTTGAGCGAGTCCGACGTCATCGCGCAGACCGCTTCGCAAAGCTTCGACATTTCGGTCTGGCAGTTCCTCGCCGCGCCGTTGTTCGGTGCGCGGGTCGATATCGTGCCGAACACCATCGCCCACGATCCGCAAGGTTTGCTGGCACACGTTTCGGTTCAGGGCATCACCGTGCTGGAAAGCGTGCCGTCGCTGATCCAGGGCATGCTCGCCCAGGAGCGCATGAGCCTCGATGGTTTGCGCTGGATGTTGCCGACTGGTGAGGCGATGCCGCCGGAACTGGCGCATCAATGGCTGCTGCGTTATCCGGACATCGGCTTGGTGAATGCCTACGGTCCGGCGGAATGCTCGGATGACGTGGCGTTCTTCCGCGTCGACATGGCCTCGACTCGCGGCAGCTACTTGCCGATCGGTACGCCGACCGACAACAACCGTTTGTACCTGCTCGACGGCGCACTGGAACTGGTGCCGCTCGGCGCAGTGGGCGAGTTGTGCGTCGCCGGCACCGGGGTCGGGCGCGGTTACGTCAGCGATCCGTTACGCACCGCCCAAGTGTTTGTGCCGAACCCGTTTGGAGCACCGGGCGATCGCCTGTATCGCACCGGCGACCTGGCCCGCCGTCGCAGCGACGGCGTGCTGGAGTACGTCGGGCGCATCGACCATCAAGTGAAGATTCGCGGCTACCGCATCGAACTGGGGGAAATCGAAGCGCGCCTGCATGAACAACCGGAAGTCCGCGACGCGGCGGTCGGCGTGCAGGAAGGTGCGAACGGTAAACACCTGGTCGGCTACCTGGTGGCTGCGGATTCAGCGCTCAATCCAGCCGAACGCCTGGAACGCATCAAACAACGCCTGCGCGCCGAACTACCGGAGTACATGGTGCCGCTGCATTGGTTGTGGCTGGACAAGATGCCGCTCAACGCCAACGGCAAACTGGACCGCAAGGCCTTGCCGGCGCTGGAGATCGGCCAGTTGCAGAGCCAGGACTACGAAGCGCCGCGCAATGAGCTGGAACAAACCCTGGCCGCGATCTGGGCCGAGGTGCTGAAGGTGGAGAAGGTCGGTGTGCGCGACAACTTCTTCGAACTGGGCGGGCATTCGCTGCTGGCCACGCAGATCGCTTCGCGGGTACAGAAAACCCTGCAACGGGATGTGCCGCTACGGGCGATGTTCGAGTGCAGCACGGTGGAAGAACTGGCCGGGTACATCAATGGGTTGGCGGCCAGCGACATCACCGAGGAGAAGGTTGATCGGTTGAATGATTTGATGGCGGAGCTGGAGGGGCTTTGATGCTCTAGCGTCTGTGGCGGCCTCATCGCTGGCAAGCCAGCTCCCACAGTATTTGATGTCGTGTACAAAATGTGTGTTCGACTCGGATCCCTGTGGGAGCTGGCTTGCCAGCGATGGCGGTTGTACAGGCGCATACATTCGTGTGATTGACTGCGCACGTTCAGCCGCTCAATCTTCCTGCTCCATTTTCACTGGCGGAGACATTCGATGCCCTTCGTAACCCTGGACGGACAACCCCTCCACTACATCGACCAAGGCAGCGGCCCGGCCGTCCTGCTGGCCGGCAGTTACCTGTGGGACCAGGCCATGTGGGCGCCGCAGATTGCCGCGTTGTCGCAACAGTATCGGGTAATTGCCCTGGACTTGTGGGGCCACGGTGAATCCGGGCCGTTGCCCGCAGGCACGACTTCGCTGGACGATGTGGCGCGCCAGGCCTTGGCGCTACTCGATCATCTGGATATCGATCGCGTGACCCTGGTCGGGCTGTCGGTCGGCGGCATGTGGGGCGTGCGTCTGGCGTTGTCGGCACCGCAGCGGCTCAACGGGCTGGTGCTGATGGACACTTACGTCGGCGTCGAGCCGGAACCAACCCGCCAGCACTATTTCTCGTTGTTCGACATGATCGAGCAAACCGGTGTGATCGCGCCGCAATTGCTGGACATCGTGGTGCCGATTTTCTTCCGTCCGGGTATCGACCCGCAGTCGGCGTTGTATCAGGACTTCCGCGCCAAACTGGCTGCATTACCACCGGAGCGCTTGCGCGAAAGCATCGTGCCGATAGGGCGGATTACCTTTGGCCGGGATGATCTGTTGCCGCGATTGGGCGAACTGGATGCGGCGAACACGCTGGTGTTGTGCGGCGATCAGGACAAGCCGCGGCCACCTTCGGAGGCGCGTGAAATGGCGGAGTTGATTGGTTGCCCGTGCGTTCTGGTGCCGGAGGCGGGGCATATTTCCAATCTGGAGAATCCGGGGTTTGTCACCCAAGCGCTGCTGGCATTTTTGGCTGAGCGCAATCGAGCGTAGGTTGGGGAAAAGATCGTCCGAACGCGGCCCGAACCTTCGGCAGCTCCTACGGGATCGGGTGAACCCTGTAGGAGCTGCCGAAGGCTGCGATCTTTTGATCTTGTTTATTTCGGCCCGAGAATCTTCGCCAACTTGTCCGGTGACGGCGCGCCTTGCTGCTGTTGCAGTTCACCCTTGCTGTCCATGTAGAAAATCGCCGGGGTAGCCTGCAACTCAAGGTCTTCCATCAACTGCATGTTGGCCGCGAGTTTCGCCTGGATCGCCGGCGGCACATCTTTCAAGGCCTTGAGCGAACTGCCCTTGCCGGCCGCTTCGTGGTCTTGCAGGGCTTTTTGCGGGTCTTTGGCGGCGAGCAGGGCGGCGGACTTGCCGGGGCTGTCTTCGCGGATGATGCCGACCATGATGTGGCGCAGTTGCACCTTGCCGGCCTTGACCCATGGCCGCGCCTGTTCCCAGAACATGTTGCAGTAAGGGCAGTTCGGATCGCTGAACATGTAGACGATGCGCGGTGCATCCTTGTTGCCGTCGGCGATCCAGTTGCTTGCTTCCATCTTGGCCCAGACTTCCTTGGCCATCGGCGCGTACACCAGTTTTTGCAACGGCGCGCTGCTCAAGTCGTTGCCTTCAGCGTCGTACAGACTACCCAGCAGCACGTGCTTGCCATCGGGCGTCAGGTACAGCGCCATGCCACGGTTCTGGTATTGCGCCGCGTAACCACGCAAGCCATCCGGGGCATCGAATTGACCGACGATCTTCGCGCCTTTGGCTTCGATCTTCTTGATCGCCTCGGGCAACTCTTCGGCCTGCACCGATGGCAGGTGCAGCAGGGCGACACCCAGGCTCAGGGTCAGCAGGTGGCGGAGGCGGGGCATGGCAGTTTCCTTGAAGAAGTGGCGGGTACGTTGTCGAAATTTTCCAGGGCGCGGGCCAGGCTGGCTTGCGACAGTTCGCCCAGATGGCTGCCCAGCAGGCGACCGTCGGGGCTATAGAACAGCGTAGTCGGCAATGCCATGGAACCGACAGCCTGGCCCAAACGACCACCGCCGTCGAACAGCACGTTGGACAGGCTCAGGCCTTGGGTTTCCAGAAACGTGGCGACGCTTTGCATGCTTTCGGCCTGATTGACGAACAGGAACGTCAGGTCGGGACGTTGTTGTTGGGCGTTTTCCAGCACCGGCATTTCCCGGCGACACGGCGGACACCAGGTGGCCCACAGATTGATCACCAGCGGGCCGCCCTTGTAGTCGGCCAGTTGCACGGTTTCACCGGCAGCATTGCGCAGGGTGATTTCCGGCAGACGCGTGCCTTGCTCATAAATGCTCAGGGAGAACGTTGCCAGCAGCCAGAACGCCAGGCCGCTGGCCACCCCAAAGCCCAACGGACGACGCAGACCCGGGCGACGCCAGCCTCGGTACACGGTGGCGAGCACCAGCGCGATCACCCCCGGCCAGGCGAGGAAACCGCCGTCGCGCAGGTCGATGACCTGCCAGGGATCGCTGCGATAGTGGGCCCAGTAAACCGCGACGAAACCGATCCGCGCCGCGAGCATGCCGATCAGGAACAGGCTGAACAGCACCGACTCGGGGTTCTCGCCCCCGCGCTTGGCCACCCGCCACCCGACGAACGTCGCCAGTGCCAATGCACTGATCAGCAGCAAGTGGTTAAGCGCGATGGCAAAGGTGCCGAGGGTAAAAGTCAGCATTAACGGGCGTCTCGGGTGGTGGTCCAGCGTTGCAGGAACGTGTCGGCATCGACCTCTCCGGTGATGCGCTGGCTGCGACGCTCGACGCCGTCGGCACCGATCCACAACAGGCTCGGTGGCCCCGGCACTTTATAACGGCCGAGCAGTTCGCGGCTGGCGGCATTGTCTGCGGTGACGTCCAGTCGGAGCAAGCGCACATCGCTCAAGGCTTCGAGCACTCTGGTTTTGCCGAACACCTGTTTTTCCATGACCTTGCACGACACGCACCAGTCGGCGTAGTAGTCCAGCAACACCCATTGGCCCTGCGTTTGCGCCGCATCGAGTTCCCGTTGCAGGGCTTGCGGGTCCTTGATGGTGGTGAAGGCATCGTGACCGACCGGGACAGCCGCAACCGCCGTGTTTGACGCGCGATAAACCTGCAACGGCTTGAACAGATCATCACTGCCGCCCGCCGCGCCGATCATCAACAGACTGCCCCACAAACCGAGCAGCAACGAAGTGGCACCGAACAGATGCGCCACGCGACCAAAACCGTCCGATTGCTTCCAGGCGCTGTAGGCCGCGACCAGCAACAACGCGCCGCACAAGCCGATCCACAACGATTCATCCAGCACCGGGCGCAACATCAGCAACGCGGTGGCGAGGAACAGGAAGCCGAAAATACCTTTGACCAGGTTCATCCAGGCGCCAGGTTTGGGCATGAAGCGATTGCCGACGGTCACCAGCAACAGCAGCGGCACACCGATGCCGATGCCCATGGCGAACAGGATCAGCCCGCCATGCAACGCGTTACCACTCTGCGCGATGTAGAGCAGGGCGCCGGCCAGCGGTGCGGTCATGCACGGACCGACCAGCATACCGGACAAGGCGCCCAGCACACCGGCACCGATCAGGCTGCCGCCGCGCTGATTGCGCGAGACGTTTTCCAGACGATCACGCACGGCCACCGGCAATTGCAGCTCGAAGAAACCGAACATCGGCAACGCCAACAGCACAAAAATCGTCGCGAAACTGCCCAGCAACCAAGGGTTCTGCAACCAGGCTTGCAGGTTCGCCCCCAGGGAAGCCGCCAACACGCCCATCGCCGCATACACCAGCGCCATGCTCACCACGTAACTGCCGGCCAGCGCCAAACCGCGTTTGGGCGAAGCGCCGCTGCCGACAATCAATCCGGCCAGAATCGGCAGCATTGGCAACGAGCAGGGTGTGAAGGCCAGCAACAGGCCAAGACCGAAGAACACCAACAAGCTCCAGCCCAGAGCACGTTGTTGCAGGTTGCTGGCCAGGGCTTGGTCGGGCGCTTCATTCGTCGTGCCGGCCGCAATGGCGCTGCCCAGGTCCACGACTTTGGTTTGCGGCGGATAACACAAACCGGCGTCGGCACAGCCCTGATAACTCACGTTGACCTTACCGCTGGCGCCGGCGGGAATCTTCAGTTCCAGGCCTTGACGATAAACCTGCTGCTCACCGAAAAACTCGTCGCTGTGGGATTCGCCTTGCGGCAGCGCAGGGTGCTGATCGGCAGGCAGACCATCGAACTTTAGCCGTTTTTGATACAGGTAATAGCCGTCGGCAATCTGCCAAAAGAGCTGGGTTTCACCGGATTCCAGGCGTTCAGAGGTGAAAACGAACGCTTTGTCGACGGGCAGAAAATCGGGTTTGGTCTCGAACGGATTGCTTCCGGCCTGGGTCAGGCTGGAGAACAGCAGGGCGACGAGTAGAAACAGCTGACGCATGGAAAAGCCTTATCCTTTGCAAGTGAGGTGCACAATGGGCGGCGGCGATTAACCGATGATTAACCGTGGCGGCCTTGTTGCAGTGGCGCTTGCGGCATAATGTCCGCTTAATCGGTCAGCGGCCTAATCAGCATTATTTACACGAGGCTCTCCATGCACGTACTGGTTTGTGAAGACGATGAGTTGATCGCCAGCGGCATCGTCGCCGGCCTGACCGCCCAAGGTCTGACCGTGGAACATGTGGCCACGGCGTCTGCTGCCCGGGCGATGCTCAAGGTGGCGGAGTTCGATGTGATGGTGCTCGACCTCGGTTTGCCCGACGAAGACGGCCTCAAGTTGTTGCAGCAGTTGCGCCATAGCGGTCTGGAACTGCCGGTGCTGATCCTCACGGCCCGGGATTCGGTGACCGACCGCGTCGACGGTTTGCAGGCCGGTGCCGACGACTACCTGCTCAAGCCTTTCGACCTGCGTGAACTGGCTGCGCGCCTGCACACCCTGCTGCGACGGGTGGCGGGGCGCAGCGTCAACCTGATCGAACATGGCGCTTTGACTTACGACCCGAGCAGCCGCGAAACCACGCTCGCCGGTCAGCCGGTCGATCTCTCGCGCCGCGAGCAATCGCTGTTGCAGGCCCTGCTGCATAACCGTGGCCGGGTGTTGTCCACCGAGCAGCTCAAGGACAGCGTCTACGGTTTCAACGACGAATTGGAGAGCAACGCCCTCAACGTCCATATCCATCACCTGCGGCGCAAACTCGGCAACGGCATTGTCGAGACCGTGCGCGGCCTGGGCTATCGCCTGGGGCCGGCTGATGGCGGAGAACAATCGAAGTGATGAGTTTGCGTTTGCGCCTGAGCCTGACGCTCGGCGCCGCGTTTGCGCTGATCTGGGCGCTGGCTGCGGCCTGGATGCTCAGCGACCTGCGCAATCAAATGATGTTTTCCCTCGACCAGCGCCTGGTGGCGTCGGCGCGGATGGTTGCCGGGTTGATGGAGCAACTGCCGCCGTTGCCGAACAAGGGCGAGGGCACGCATTTCAGTGCCGAACAGTTGAACATTCCCGGGGGCATGGCGTGTCAGGTCAGCTCGTTGCGCGGGGAAATTCTCGCCCGTAGCCACAGCGATCCGGGACAAACCCTGGAAGCCGAGAAAATGGGTTTCCACGATCAGATGATCGACGGCGCGCCGTGGCGCAGTTTCACCTTGGCCCGGGGCGATCTGCGCATAACGACGGCGGATCGGCAAATCGAGCGTGAGGCGTTGAACATGTCGATCCTGCTGGCCGCTTCGGTGCCGGTGGGTGTGGCATTGCTCGGTTGCCTGTGCCTGCTGTGGCTGGGGATTGGCCAGGGGCTGGCGCCGCTCAATCGCATGCGCGATGCCTTGATGCGTCGCAGTCCCGACTCCTTGGAGCCTTTACAGGTGCAGCCGTTGCCCAGCGAACTGCAACCGTTGCTTGAAACGCAAAACCAGTTGTTCCAGCGCATCGGCAAGACCATCGAGCGCGAACGTCGGCTGACCGGTGACGCCGCCCACGAATTGCGCAGTCCGCTGACCGCGATCAAGACCCACCTGCAAGTGGCGCGCATGACCGATGGCGCGGCCCGGGATCAATCCCTGGCCCGGGCCGAGGAGGGCGCTGATCGTTTGCACCGGACCCTTGAGCAATTGCTGTTGCTGGCGCGGGTCGAGGGCAGTCTGTCGTTCGACGACGGCGTGCAATGCAGCGCCGAGCAAGTGGCGAAACTGGCGATTCAGGACACGGCCGGCGGTGATCGCCAGCGCATCAAGTTCCAACCGCCGGCCAAGGTGTCTCAGGCACCGGTCAAAATGCCTGCCGTGCTGTCGATTGCCGCGCTGCGCAATTTGCTGGACAACGCCTTGCGCCATACACCCGGCGAGGGTCCGGTGGAACTGAGCCTGCAAACTACCGGCAACCGCGTGCAGTTCGTGGTGCGCGACCACGGGCCGGGCATTGCCGAAGATGACCTGCAACATTTGACCCAACGCTTCTGGCGCAACGGCCAGAGCACAGGTTGTGGCCTCGGGTTGGCGATTGTGCAGGCCATCGTCCAGCGCTGTGGTTGCACGCTGCATTTCGACAGCCGGCCGGATGGGTTGCGGGTTGAACTGACCATGCCGCTGCAACCGATCTGACAACTCCACAAACCCCTGTAGGAGCTGCCGAAGGCTGCGATCTTTTGATTGTGTTTTTCAAGATCAAAAGATCGTCCGAACGCGGCCCGAGCCTTCGGTAGCTCCTACATGAAGCCAGATCCCACATCATCTGTAACTTCTCTCCATTGGCCGGCCGGACCTCCCACGACTATCGTTCCTCACACTCAACGGATTGAGGTGACCGCGTCATGGAAGCATCCGTACACACCTGCAAGGCAACCCCGGCTGACGCCGGTATCATCAGCCGCATCATCGAGCGTTCCATTCGCGTCGGTTGCGCGCTCGACCACCGCAACGATCCGCAAACCGTTGCTGTCTGGACCCACAACAACACCATCGAACACATCCTGCCCTGGCTCAACGACCAGCGGTTGTACCTGAATATTGCCTTGTTGCAGGACAAACCGGTGGGCGTCGCCATGGCTTCGGTCAGCGGCAAGGTGGCGTTCTGTTACGTGCAGCCGGAATGGTTTCGCCGGGGTGCCGGGCAAGCGCTGGTGCGTGATCTTGAGGGCTGGCTGATCAACCAGGGTTTGCGCCAGTCCCGACTCAACAGCACCCGGACCGGTGAAGCCTTTTATCGACGATTGGGTTATCGGGTGTGCGCAGAAACATTCGCGGTGGCGGGTCTTCATGCCATCCCCATGCACAAAGCCTTGCCTGAGGTCTAAATCGCCGAGCCCCTGATGCGTTTCCAGAACAGGAAAACCTTATTGAGGGGTCGAGAGATGTCAGTCGCTACCAGCCTTATCGAAGATCATCCGGCTCGGGTCGCCCCGACCGAGACGCTTTATCAGTTCAACGAATCGCCGCTGCTGGCCCGTCAGAGCCGGCAGGAATCCAATGCTCGCAGCTATCCGCGACGCATTCCCCTGGCGCTCAAGCGTGCCAAGGGTATCCATGTCGAAGACGTTGAAGGTCGCACGTTCATCGACTGCCTGGCCGGCGCCGGCACCCTGGCCCTGGGGCACAACCACCCGGTGGTGATCGAAGCCATTCAGCAAGTGCTGGCTGATGAATTACCGCTGCACACCCTCGACCTGACGACGCCGGTCAAGGATCAGTTCGTTCAGGATCTGTTCGGCCTGTTGCCGCCAGCTCTGGCCGCAGAAGCCAAGATCCAGTTCTGCGGCCCGACCGGCACCGACGCCGTGGAAGCCGCGCTGAAACTGGTGCGCACCGCCACCGGCCGCAGCACCGTGTTGTCGTTCCAGGGTGGTTATCACGGCATGAGCCAAGGCGCGCTCAGCCTGATGGGCAGCCTGGGGCCGAAAAAGCCCTTGGGCGCTTTGCTCAGCAGCGGCGTGCAGTTCATGCCGTACCCTTACGATTACCGTTGCCCGTTCGGATTGGGCGGCGCGCAAGGGGTCAAGGCCAACCTGAATTATCTGGAAAATCTGCTTAACGATCCCGAAGCCGGCGTGCAACTGCCAGCAGCGGTAATCGTTGAGGTGGTGCAGGGCGAGGGCGGGGTGATCCCGGCGGACCTGGACTGGTTGCGCGGTTTGCGCCGGATCACCGAAAAGGCCGGCGTGGCGCTGATCGTCGACGAGATCCAGAGCGGTTTTGCCCGTACCGGCAAGATGTTTGCCTTCGAGCATGCCGGGATCATTCCGGACGTGGTGGTGATGTCCAAGGCTATCGGCGGCAGCCTGCCGCTGGCGGTGGTGGTCTATCGCGACTGGCTCGACACCTGGCTGCCGGGCGCCCACGCCGGGACGTTCCGTGGCAATCAGATGGCCATGGCTGCCGGTTCGGCGGTGATGCGTTATCTGGTCGAACACAGGGTGTGCGAACACGCCGCCGCAATGGGCGAGCGTTTGAGCGAACACCTGCGCATCCTGCAGCGAGATTTCCCGCAACTGGGCGACATTCGCGGTCGCGGTCTGATGCTCGGCGTCGAACTGATCGACCCGACTGGCGCACTGGACGCTCAGGGGCATCCGCCAGCGTTTGCGCGCCTGGCGCCACTGGTACAGCGCGAATGCCTGAAGCGTGGCTTGATCCTGGAGCTCGGTGGCCGTCACGGCGCGGTGGTGCGTTTCCTGCCGCCGCTGGTGATTACCGCCGCAGAAATCGACCGCGTCGTCGAGATTTTCGGCCGGGCGTTGGCCGCCGCGACCGCCGGCCTGTAAATTTTCCAGGCCCCGGAACGTTACTTCTACATAGCGGCTGCACGCAGCGTGCAGCCCACCCTACAGTGATGGAGAGACAGCATGACGTCAGTATTCGACCGCGAGGACATCCTCTTTCAGGTCGTGGTCAACCACGAAGAGCAATACTCGATCTGGCCCGACTACAAGGCCGTGCCGGAAGGCTGGCGTACCGTGGGCAAGAGCGGGCTGAAGAAGGAATGCCTGGTGTACATCGAGGAAACCTGGACTGACATGCGTCCGCTGAGCTTGCGCCAGAAGATGGATGAGCAGGCTGTTGCTCACTAAACATTTGCGCTAAAAAAGCCCGCTGGACTGGTGACGGTCAGCGGGCTTTTTGTAGCGGGTAATCCCTGTAGGAGCTGTCGAGTGCAACGAGGCTGCGATCTTTTGATTTTTTTTCAAAGCAAGATCAAAAGATCGTCCGAACGCGGCCCGAGCCTTCGGCAGCTCCTACATCGTAATCGCCAGCAGGCTGGCTCCCACAGGGGGCTACGGTGGTCAGCCACTCAACCCCTTGATCACCAAATTCACATCCCCCTCCAACTCGGCCACCGGATCAGCCGCGTCGACACTCAACACCACCAACCGGCTCCCGGCCTCAGCGATCACCGCTTTTACCGCATCGGAAGGCTGGCGATGGTGCAGCACCACGGCCACGTCATTGTCCTTGAGCGTCGCAGCTAATGCCTTCAGCGCCTCAGGCGTCCACTCGGCATCAGGTCTTGCATCCAGGCCAACCAGCTCAAGATTGAGACCACCAATCAGGTAGCCGAAGTGATCGCTCAGGCTCATCACGCTGAGGTTGTCGGCGGCGGCCAGACGCGCCTCGCTGTCAGCACTGAGCTTGAGCAAACGCTGTTTCAAAGTCGCCAGATTGGCTTCGATCGCAGGCTTGGCCGTGGGCGCGAGGCGCACCAGGTCCGCCGCCATCACGTCCGCCATTCGCCCCATGTTGTTGCTGGCGAGCCACGGCTGACTGTTCAAGCCGTCGACCTTGTTGTCAGGCTGCACGGCGATGCCGGGCAGGGCGCCGTCCACCGGGCGGGCTGCGTCGACTTCGATGATGCGGATGTTGCTGCGCCGCGAGATCGGGTACAGCGGATCATCCGGCCACAGCGAACGTAGGCCGATCACCGCGTCGGCGTCGGTTGCCAGTTTGGCCAGCGCCGGGGCGCCTCGGCCGGTGAAGTAGGCGGTCTGACGGCTTCCGGGCAAATTGTCCGGCGCGGCGCGTTCAAGTTTGACGTCGGTGCCTTTGAGCAGAACTTCGCCCAAACCGTAAGTGATCGGCAACGAGGCGAGCACTCGCAGCGGCTTGCTGCTGTCAGTGGCGAAGGACGTTGTGGCCAGCCCGCACAGGGCGACCGCCAGGGTTAATTGGCGTAGAGAAAAAGTCATTTATCCAAGGTTCCCTTTCAGGCTGGGGACGACGCCGCGCGCGATGGCGGACAGGGCGAAGGCGATACCGGCCACCAGGATGATCGCGGCACCGGACGGAATCGGCAGGTCGAAGACGATCGGCGCGAGAATCCCGCACAGCGTGCTGACCGTGGCGATCAGTACCGAACACCAGAAAAAGCCCTTCAACGATTGGCTGAGCAAACGCGCCGCTGCGGCTGGAATCACCAGCAGTGCACCGACCAGGATCGCGCCGATCACTTTCACTGCGGCAACGGTGATCAGCGTCACCAGAATCACGAACAGATAATCCAGCGACTTCACCGCCACGCCACGCACCGCCGCCAGTTGCGGGTTGAAGCTGGCGAGCATGATGCGGTTGTACAGCGGCAAGGCCAGGGCCATCACCAGCGAGCCGACGATGGCCAGCACCAGCAGGTCATTGCCGTTGACCGTCAGCACCGAACCGAACAGCACGTTTTCCAGAATGTGCACGTTGATCTTGCCCGCCAGAATCAGCAGCAGACTCGCACCCAGTGCCAGGGACACCGAGAGGAACACGCCGATCAAGGTATCCGGCGCCAGGCCGGTGCGGTTGCGCAGGTAGTTGAGCAGGATGCCGAACAGCAAGCAGTAACCGAACAGGCTGCCATAAGGGCCGGTGTAGGGTTCGCCGAGCAGGATGCCGATGGCCACACCAGTCAACGCTGCGTGGCCCACCGCTTCGGAGAAAAACGCGAAGCGCTTGACCACCACCAGCGTGCCCAAACCGCCCAGTACCGGACCAATCAACAACCCGGCGAGCAGTGCGTTGACCACGAATCCATAGGCCAAAGCCTCAGGCAGGTAACCCGCAGAGGCCCAGCCTTGGACCATCAAAC
Source organism: Pseudomonas sp. NFX98 (assembly GCF_047784845.1). Classification (NCBI taxonomy): domain Bacteria; kingdom Pseudomonadati; phylum Pseudomonadota; class Gammaproteobacteria; order Pseudomonadales; family Pseudomonadaceae; genus Pseudomonas; species Pseudomonas sp. NFX98. The sequence goes on from NZ_JBLNNF010000023.1 coordinate 74,805, forward strand.
GAAAGGCTTCGTAACTCATCAGGCAGCGCTCCGTGGATGGGTCGAAAACAGCGTCAGCAGACGATCCGGGGTCAATGCCAGTTTCGGCGTGGCGTCGAACAGCACCCGGCGATTGAGGCCGGTAACGTGATCGGCCAGACGCCCGACGGCTTCCAGATCGTGCTCGATCCACAGCACGGTGATGCCTGCTGCGCGCCAGTCGCCCAGCAAGCGTTCGAACACCTGAATCCCGGCTTCATCGAGCGCCGACATCGGCTCGTCGAGTACCAGCAATTGCGGTGCTGGAATCAGCCCTTGCGCCAACAACACGCGCTGACGTTCGCCGCCGGAAAGCGCGCCCATGCGCCGCTTGCGCTTGTCCTGCATGCCGACCCGCTCCAGGGCCTCGCCGATTGCTGCCGCGTAGTGCTTGCTCAAACCGAGGAATGCCGGGCGTCGCTGGCACATGGCGGCCATGAAATCGTCGACGGTCATCGGCAGGCCGCGATCGAACTCCAGCGCTTGCGGCACGTAGCCGATAGTCCCCGGTTCGCCCGGCCATTGCAGACTCAGGCGACCCTGATGCGGCATCTGACCGAGCAAAGTCTTGATCAGCGAACTCTTGCCGCCACCGTTGGGGCCGACCAGTGCATGCACGCTGCCGGGCCGAACCTGAAAGGTGACCTTGTCGAGGATTGTCGTGCGACCAAGGGTCAGGCTGACCTCCGCAAAGTCCAGCGTCGGCCCCACTCCCTGTAGGAGCGAGCTTGCTCGCGATTGCGGTGTGTCATTCAATGATGATGTCGGCTGACCGGGCGCCTTCGCGAGCAAGCTCGCTCCCACAGGGGATTCTGCATCGGCCAGGATGGTTTCTTTCGAGGTCATTTACCCGACTCCTGAATCGCCCGGACCACCGTGTTGAGGTTGCCGGTCATTTCCTTTTCATACTTGTCGGCGGTGTATTCGCCGTAGGAAATGTGCGACAGCGGATACAGCTTCACCCCGGATTCACGCTGGATGGTGTCGACGTAGGTGGACGGGAAATCCATCTCCGAGAAGATCACCTTCACGTCCAGTTCACGCAGTTGGTCGATGGTCTTTTTCAACTGGCTCGGGCTCGGCTCGATGCCGTGGGCCGGTTCGACCACGGCCGTCACTTCCAGGCCGAATTCGCGCAGCAAGTAGTCGTAGGCGGCGTGCACCGTGGCCACCCGCAGTTCGGCGTTCGGTGCCTCGGTCAGTTTGGCCAGGGCGTCGGCGCGCATCTTGCGCAGGCGCTTGCCGTAGGCGCGGGCGTTCTCGGTGTAAGTCTTGGCGTTGGCCGGGTCGAGTTTGCCCAGTTCACGGGCGATGTTGTTGACCTGGGCAATCGAGGCGCTGATCGACAGGAAGGTGTGCGGGTTCACCACCTTGCCGGCGCCGCGTGCAGCAACGCCGGTGGCGGCCAGCAGCGGTACGTTTTCGTTGGCTTCGATGACCGGCACGTTCGGCGTTTCGCTGGCGGCGATCATGCGGTCGGCGAAGTCGTCATGCCCGACGCCGTTAAGCACGATCACGTCCAGCCCGCTGATGCGCTTGATGTCTTCGGCCCGCGGCTCGTAGGCGTGGGGGTTGAAACCGGCCGGAATCAGCGGCACCACCTCGGCCTTGTCGCCGACGATGTTGGCCACGTAGCTGTAGTAAGGATGCAGGGTGATGCCGATGCGCAGGCGCTTGGCCTCGTCGGCGCTGGCCAGGGGTGTCAGCAGGCAGGCCAGCAGGCCGACCAGTGTCAGGCGCAGAACAGAGCGTAGAGATGAAATAGGCATGGGAAAGCGGTCTTCTCTCGGGTGAAGGCGAGGGTTCAGTGCCGGTGCTGGCGGGTCACGCCGGCATCGAATTGCGCGACGATCTGCTGCCAGCCAGCGCTTTCGAGCGCGGCGTCGCTGAGGTCGGCCGGGGCCTTGAGGTCGATGGCGCGGTTGAGCCAGATGTCCGGGGCGTCATCTTCTGCGGTCAAACGCATCAGGAACGAGCCGGCCACGCTGGCGGTCTGGCTCTGGCCGAAGTAAGCCTTGGTGTCGAGCAACTGCCAGGCATGGGCGCCTCGGCTGACGGAACTGGCGTCCTGGGCAAACGGCGCAAAGCCTTCATCGGCGAGGGTCGCCGGTGTCGGCAGGGTTTGCTGTTCCTGGCGCAGCAGGTGAATCTCGTCCAGCGTCACGCGCAAATCGGCGTAGATGCCTTGCTCGGAAGCGCTGAGGTCGCGGCGGGCATCCAGCTGATGGCTGTTGACGCTGCTCACTTCCTGAGACTCGCCGCGCCAGGCGACCACCGAGCCGGCCACCGCCAGGATCATCAGGCACAACAGCAATACGTAGAGGGTTTCATGGCCGGCACCGGCCGGGCGAACAACTTGTGTGGTTGGCGTACTCATGGGGCTTCAATGTCCGCTTGGTCGATTTCGACCACGTGGCCGGGGCCTGCGTCGAACAGCACATAAAACTCGGCACCGGGCTTCTTGAAAGTCAGGGTCGAATCGGCGCCGAGCTTGCCCGGCACCAGGATGGTTTCGTCGTAGCCGATCACATCCAGGGTCACGCCCGGTGCGCCGCTGCCGTCGGAGAAACCGCCGGTGCACTTGATCTGCTCGGCGTCGACGGCCTTGCATTCGCACATCGGGTTGTGGGCCAGGGCGCTGGTGCTGAAAGCGGCGCAGAGCACCAGCACCGCGGCGCTGAGAGGGCGGATAACGTTGATCATGGTTTGCCTCCTTGAGTGGTCAACCAGGCGAGGGTGGCGGGGGAGGCCTGGCTCAGAGGAACGAATGCCTGATGCATGGAGCCGTCCCAGCCTTCCATGGTTATCCACAGTTCGGCGTCGGCTTTGGTTTTTTCCGGGATCGGCAACATCGCGCCCATGCGGTACGGCGTGCCGAAGAAAATCACCCCGGCGGCGCGTAGGCTGCGCGGCTTGCCGATGCGCAGGTAAGTCGCCTTGACCTGCTCGCGGCAGCTGTTGCACAGGGCGGCGTTGAAGCTTTTCATGTAGCCGGCGGGGCCATCGAGGCGCGGTGCTTCATTGCGCAACTCGGCCAGGCGCACGCTCCACGGGCCGACCTGCACTTCGCCGATTTCCCGTTCGCCCAACCCGGTATCGCCACGGAACAGCGCGGCATCGGCGAAGTACTTGGGCATGAAGCCCAGCGGCACCAGCAACAGCAGAACGTTGATGTGGAAACGCCATTTGTGCCAGAAACGGCTCAGTTTTGACCCCGGTTTCTCCGCAGCGAACAGGCTCATTGGCTGACCTCCGTGGTTTCATGGCTGGTCGCCGGAACATTTTCGTTGCGCGGGCGTTTGTTGCTGCGCTTGAGGGCGTTGGCCGTCGCCAGGGCAGTGCGCTTGGTCCAGATCAACAAGCCGCTGAGGACCATCATGCTCAGCAGCAGGCCGAAGAAGAACCAGATCAGCTTGATCCAGATACCGCCGAAATCACCGGTGTGCAGCGGACGCATGGACTCGGTCACGAACTCCAGGCCCGAGCGGTCGGATAGCAGGCGCGTGGCGGCAACGTCGCCGGTGTACGGGTTGATGTCTGCGGTCTGGAACATCAGCGGATACCAACTGCGCCCACCCACCGACAGGTAGCTGTAGGCGTTGGCCGGCATGCTGACAAAACTCTCGTCGAGACCGGGAATGCGTTCCTTGGCTTCGCGGATCGCAGCTTCCAGGCTGATCATCGGCGCCGCTGAACCATCGGCGGTGAGCGGCACGCTTTCACGCGGGACCACGGCAGCCACCGGTGCGGTGGAGATGGTGATCTGATTGTCGAACATGAAGGCCTGAATCAGGAACCAGGTGCTGGTGATGGAAATCACCGCGATGAACCAGATCGACCAGATGCCGCTGAGACGGTGGAAATCACCCCAGAAAATCCGTGCGCCATGGCGAATGCGCAGGGTCGGGCGCAGGAAACCTTTCCAGAAACGCTTGTACACCACCAGCCCGGTCACCAGCGAGGCCAGCAACGGCAGGCTGAGGAACGACACCAGATACCAGCCCCAGCTGTAGCCATTGGTGAACGGCACCAGCCACCAGCCATGCAGCGCGCGGGTGAATGCCTGGAAGTTGAATTGCGGAGCGGGGCCTTGAATGGCGCCGGTATACGGGTTGACGTAGACCGTCAGCGCACGCCCGTCGGGGTAAGTGACGCTGACATCCAGCGCAAAGTGCGATTCGTCGGGACGGCTGATGCTGTCGACAATGATGTCGGGCTCGGCCTTCTTGATGGCGGAGAGGATCTGGTCGTAATTGAGCCGCGGCGCATCGTCCGACGGCTGGCTGGCGCGCATTTGCGGATTGGCCAGCCAGACGATTTCCTGGCTGACTACTGCCAATGTGCCGGTCACGCAGACGATCAGAACGAAAAACCAGATGGGCAGCGCCAGCCAGCTATGGACCAGGAACCAGAGTTTAGAGCGGGATTTCTTCGACATGGTCAGGGCGTCTTATATCGATGAAAAGGCCTCTACTACGGGCTTCGCAGCGATGAGGTCGATAAACGTCCAGTCGTGGCTTTTGCCTACGCGAAAGGACTGCATCTATATAGGACGGATGAGCAACCGAAATCCCGAAGGGCGATATGAAAGAAAATGTTTCGTGTTCCGCGCAGGCCGATGTTGGCCTGCGCGGCGCCGCGATCAGCGCAGGAAACCCAGCGCTTCGGCAAGCAGCAGTTCAGGGGCTTCTTCGGCGATGTAATGTCCGGCGGGCAACGCTTTGCCACGGACATCGGTGGCGACTTGCTGCCATTCCTTGAGCGGCTCGAAACAGCGCCCGACCGTGCCTTCGGCGCCCCATAAAACCAGCAACGGCAGGTTCAGATGATGACCGGCATCGATGTCGGCGCGGTCATGTTGCAGATCGATGCTGGCGCTGGCCCGGTAATCCTCACAGATGCCACGGGCGGCGCCCGGCAGTTTCAGGCAGCGCAGGTATTCGCCAAAGGCTTGCTCGGTGAACGGTTTGAGCCCGGCACTGCGACTGCCCATCACGCTGCGCAGATAAGCCTCGGGATCGGCGTCGATCAAGGTTTCCGGCAGCGGTGCGGGGCGGATCAGGAAGAACCAGTGCCAGTACGCACGGGCAAAGGCTTCGTTGGTTTGCGAATACATCGCCAGGGTTGGCGCGATATCGAGCAGCACCATGCGTTGCACGGCATCGGCATGGTCCAGCGCCAGGCGATGGGCGACGCGGGCGCCACGGTCGTGGGCCAATACCGAAAACCTTTCGAACCCCAAGGCCTTCATCAGCTCGACGTTGTCCTTGGCCATTTCCCGTTTGGAGTAATGCGCGTGCAGATCATCGGCGGGCGGTTTGCTGCTGTCGCCGTAACCGCGCAGGTCGGCGGCAACCACGGTGAAATGCTCGGCCAGTTGTTCGGCGACCTTGTGCCAGATGACGTGGGTCTGCGGGTGACCGTGCAGCAACAACAGGCCCGGCCCGCTGCCGCCGATGCGGTAGGCGATATCCACACCGTTGACGCGGCGCTGGTCTTTCAGGAATCCGGCAAACATGAGTGCCTCCTTGTTCTGATTAGCTGCATCCTGAAAGTGTTGCGGCGTGAGGGCAAGGCGTGAAGTGTGGTGTGATTGTTCATGAAGTGTGTTTGATAGACCGCCATCACTGTAGGAGCGAGCCTGCTCGCGATGGCGGTCTATCAACCCATGAAGATCTTAACCCTGCTGAAACATCTCCTTCGCCCGCTGCTCAATCTGCTCCTGAGTCAGATCCTCTTTCCGCGTGGCCAAAAACCACAGATGTCCATACGGATCCTTCAAAGTCCCGGAACGGTCGCCATAAAACTGATCCTTGACCTCCGACACCACGGTGCCACCTGCCGCAATCGCCTGTTTGTAAGACTTGTCCACATCGGTCACATACAAATGCAGACCGACTGAAGGCGAGTTGTCCGGATTGCTCAACGGCCCTTGATCACACGGTGTGCCGAGCATGATCGGGCAGTCGCCGATGCGCAGTTCGGCGTGGCCGATACCGCCGTCGGGTATGGACAGGCGCATGACTTCGATGGCGCCGAAGGCTTTTTTATAGAACTCGATGGCTTCGCCGGCTTTTGCAATGCCCAGGTACGGGGTGATGCTGTGATAACCCTCTGGAATGGGTTTAACGCTCATGATGGTTTCTCCCTGTTCTTGTTGTGGATTCACTGCTTTCAAGCAGGACCTATAAGTGTAGGAGCTGCTGAAGGCTCGGGCCGCGTTCGGACGATCTTTTGATTTTGATCTTCAGCAATCTTCAAGTTCACAAAAGATCGCAGCCTTCGGCAGCTCCTACAGGGTTAATTCTGTTGTTCATGCCACTGTTCAGCCATCAACAGTGAAGCAACAGATTGTCTGGCCTGAGCATCATCAAACCCTCGAAACACCGCCGAAATCCCCGTAAACACTGGCCCGCGCAGTCAGGCACAGAAGCTGCAATCACTCAGGTATTACCGATACCGAGAGTCTTGTATGCCTGCCTTGCCCGAATCTGCCGTTTATCCGATCAACCGTCCGTCCGCCCACCGGATCGCTGACGAAGCCCAAGCCCTGCAAGTAGCCGAGCGTGTCGCCGCGATCCTGCTGGAGCAGGACGCCGAGCGCGACCGTTCGCGCCAGGTGCCCGCCGAGATCGTCGATCTGTTTTCCAACAGCGGCCTGTGGGGCATCACCGTGCCCAAAGCGTTCGGTGGCGCGCAAGTCTCCTCTGCGGTGCTGGCGCAGGTCATCGCGATCATCTCGGCGGCCGATCCATCCTTGGGACAAATCCCGCAAAACCACTACTGCCTGCTGGAAGACATTCGCCTGCAAGGCACGCCGGAGCAGCAGGCGCATTTCTTTGAGCTGGCCTTGCAAGGGCACCGCTTCGCCAACGCCTTGTCGGAGACCGGTGGCAAGAACGTGCAGGACATTCAGACCACCATTCGCCGTTACGGCGACGGCCATGTGATCAACGGCCGCAAAGGCTACTGCACCGGTTCGCTGTATGCGCACTGGCTGGCGGTGCTGGCGCTGGACGAAGAGCAGAAGGGCCAGTTGGCCTTCGTCGAGCGCGGCACCCAAGGGCTGGTGATCGTCGACGACTGGGACAGCATCGGCCAGCGCACCACGTCCAGCGGCACGGTTTTGGCCGAGGATCTGCACGTCGCGGCGTTCAATCTGTTCCCGACCTATCGCTCCTATGAAAGCCCGACCCTGGCCGGCCCGTTCGCCCAATTGACCACCGCCGCCATTGACGCCGGCATTGCCCGCGCAGCCCTGCGCGACACCATCGCTTTCGTTCAGCAATTCGCCCGGCCGTGGATCGATGCGGGCGTGGAAAAAGCCAGCGAAGATCCGCTGACCATCATTCAGGTCGGAGGCCTGGAGATTCGACTGGAAGCCGCCGAAGCCTTGTTGGAGCGGGCCGGTCATGCACTGGATGCGGCGCGTCCGGCACCGGATGAAGACAACGTTGCCCGCGCGTCCCTGGCCGTGGCCAAGGCCAAAGTGCTGACCACCGAAATCGCCATCGAAGCGACCAACAAACTGTTCGAACTCGGCGGCACCCGTTCCACGTTGCGCAAGCACAACTTCGACCGCCACTGGCGCAACGCCCGGGTCCACACACTGCACGACCCGGTGCGCTGGAAATATCACGTGGTCGGCAACTGGCTGCTCAACGGCGTGAAACCGCCGCGACATGACTGGTCGTGATCATGGCCGAATTGTTCAAGAACATTTATTGGGCTGACATCGGTCAGGCCTGTCTCGACACGCTGAGCATGCTCGGCGCGGCCCTCGGTTTTACTGTGCTGCTGGGATTGCCGCTGGGCGTGTTGCTGTTCCTCACCGGCAAGCGCCAATTGCATGAAGCCGTCGGGATTTACCGGGTGTTGTCGGTGATCGTCAACATGCTGCGTTCGCTGCCATTCATCATTTTGCTGATTGTGCTGATTCCCCTGACCACGTTGCTGGTGGGCACCTCGCTGGGCGTGCCGGGCACCATTCCGCCGCTGGTGGTGGGCTGCACACCGTTCTTCGCGAGGCTGGTGGAAACCGCATTGCGCGAAGTCGATCGCGGCGTGGTGGAAGCGACCCAGGCGATGGGCGCCAACACCTGGCAAATCATCCGCTACACCTTGTTGCCTGAAGCCCGGGGAGGGTTGCTGGCGGCGGTGACGGTGACCGCGATCGTGCTGGTCGATTACACGGCGATGGCCGGCGTGATTGGCGGCGGCGGGCTGGGCGACCTGGCGATCCGCTACGGCTATCAGCGTTTCCAGACCGACGTGATGGTGGTCACGGTGGTGCTGTTGTTGATCCTGGTCCAGGCCCTGCAAATGAGCGGCGACCGACTGGTAGCGCGTTACAGCCACCGATAGACATTCAGTTCTAAACCAAAAAAAACCGGCCCCACGTCCGCCCCACGACGGCCACTTGATCTGCCTTGGAGCAACCCATGAAAAAGACCCTGGCCGTTTTGGCTGCACTGATTTCGTTGAGCGTTCACGCCAATGAAAAACTCACGGTCGGCGCCACCCCGGTGCCGCACGCGGAAATCCTCGAATTCGTCAAACCGACGTTGGCCAAGGAAGGCGTGGACCTGGACATCAAGGTGTTCACCGATTTCATCCAGCCCAACCAGCAGTTGGCGTTGAAGAATCTCGACGCCAACTATTACCAGTACCGGCCATTTCTCGATGACTACAACAAGACCCGCCACACCGATCTGGTGCCGGTGGTCGGCGTGCACATCGAACCGTTCGGGGCTTACTCGACCAAGATCAAAAACATCTCCGAGCTGAAGGATGGCGCGACCGTGTCGATCCCCAACGACCCGGTCAACACCGGTCGTGCGTTGGTGCTGCTGCATGAAGCGGGTTTGATCAAACTCAAGGACCCGAGCAACACACTGGCGACCCAGCGCGACATCGTCGAGAACCCGAAACACCTGAAAATCCGTGAGCTGGAAGGGGCGCTGCTAGCGCGTTCGGTGAGTCAGGTGGACCTGGCGTTCGTATTCGCCAACTACGCGCTGGAAGCCGGGATCGACACCAACAGTGCGCTGATCGTCGAGAAGGGCAAGAGCCTGTACATCGAGTTCCTGGTGGCGCGTCCCGATAACATCAACGACCCGGGTTTGCAGAAACTGGCCAAGGCGTTGAACTCCGATGAGGTGCGACAGTTCATCCTGACCCGCTACAAAGGGCAGATTGCGCCGGGGTTCTGATTCTCGGTTGACCTTGAGGACGCCATCGCGGGCAAGCCTTGCTCCTACAGATTTCGGGTCGTTTGAGAAGAGTGCAAACGACACAGATCCTGTAGGAGCAAGGCTTGCCCGCGATGGCCGCGCCACCTATTTCGCGTCAGGCTCGATGGGTTAAATCGACAGCTGCATCAAGCGCTCGCCCTGCACGTTTTCCGTAGGCCGGCGTTTGTTCACTGCCAGTTCGCCGATCTTGATCAGGCGTGTGCGCGTCACGTTGCGGCTCAGCCCCAACAGCGCGGCGGTGTGCACCTGGTTGTAATGGCTGAAACGATAGGCGGCGCGCAGCAACGCATCTTCGACTTTCTCGTGCAGTGCACCGGCCTGTTGTTCGAACAGCTTTTGAAAGGCCCGATCGAGCAACGCTTCGGCGGAGTCGTCGACCTGCGCGTGGTAGTCGTCCTGACGCTCGATGCGCATGTTCGACAGGCGCAGGTCATCGCGTTCGATCACGCCGTTGCGGCAAATCAACAGCGTGTGGTGAATGACGTTTTCCAGCTCGCGGATATTGCCCGGCCAACTGTAGCTGCGCAGTTTCAGCTCGGCTTCTTTACTGATGGTGATGCTGCCGTAACCGAGACGCTGGCTGTAGGCATCGATGAAGTGACGGGTCAGCGGCAGGATGTCGCCCGGCCGGTCACGCAACGGGCTGAGTTCCAGGCTGACCACGTCGAGCCGGTAATACAGGTCTTCACGGAAATGCCCGGCGTTGATGGCTTTTTCCAGTTGCACGTTGGTCGCCGCGAGTACCCGCACATCAATCGGGATGCTCTTGCGCGAGCCCAGACGCACCACTTCGCGCTCCTGCAGCACACGCAGCAACTTGACCTGGATCGCCATCGGCAAATCGCCGATTTCATCGAGGAACAAGGTGCCGCCGTCGGCCTCTTCGAACCAGCCGGCCTTGGCGCTCAACGCGCCGGTAAACGCGCCTTTTTCATGGCCGAACAACTCGGCCTCGACCAGGGATTCGGAGAACGCGCCGCAGTTCACCGCCACGAACGGCCGGTTGCGGCGGGCGCTGAGGTTGTGGATATGTCGCGCCACCAGTTCTTTGCCGGTGCCGGTTTCGCCAATGATCAGCACACTCGCTTCACTCGGCGCGACCTGTTGCAGATGCGCGAGCAAGGCCTGGGATTTCGGGTCTTCGAACACCTGGGCTGTGGCGCGGATCGACGTGGCCAGAGCGGGCGAGGGCGGTAAGGTCAGCAGTTGCATGGGGCACGCTCCTTGATTGGAAAGCTATGAATAGAAAGTCGGAATCGGCAGGGCCTGGTTCAGCGCCCAATCACCCAGCTCATGGAGTTTGTAATCCACCGGGTCATGCAGGGTTTGCGTACGCAGGTTGCGCCAGTGGCGGTCCAGTCGCAGTGAGGCGTGGGTCGAGCGCGCGCCGGTCACTTCGAACAGGCGGCTACACAACTCAAGGCCATTGCGCGTGGCCGCGACCTTGGCCGTGGCGATCGCGGTAGCCAGGTGCCCGCGCTCGTCGGCGCTGAGGTTCGGGCCTTTGGCCCAGGCTTTGTCGAGCAACTCGGCGGCCCGTTCCACCAGCAGTCGCACCCCTTCGAGGGCCACCCAGAATTCGCCGTAGTGGCCGAGCACATAAGGGTCCTGGGACACATCCTGAGCGGTGGATTTATGCCACGGCCGGGTTTCGGTCAGCGTGTATTGCCGTGCTTCTTCGAAAGCGCCTTCGGCGATGCCGAGGAACATATGGGTGAACGTGAGCTGGGCGATCAGCGGGCGCAGGCAGGCGAACGGTGTACTCAACGGACCCGGATCGAGCAGCAGTTCCGACTCTTCGACCCGCACCCGTTCGAACGTGGCGCTACCGCTGTCGGTCTGGCGCTGGCCCATGTTGTTCCAGTCGTTGTGCAGGGTGATGCCGCTGCGACCGCTGGGGATTGCGGCGATCAACAGCTTGCCGCTGGCACTTTCGTCCACCGCCGAGGCGATCAGCATTTCCGAATCGCTGGCGCCGGAGCAGAAACTTTTCTTGCCGGAAAACTCACGCCAGCCGCCGAGTTTTTTCACCACGGTGCGGGTGTCGAGCGGGTTGAGAGCGTTGCCCCAGAACCAGTTCTTGCGCGCGGTCTGTTCAAACCACGGCTGCCATTGTTCCGGCCGGGCGAACAGGCGCACGGTGGCAAGCATCAGGTGATGGAAGCCGAACACATGGGCAATCGAACTGTCGACCTTGGCGAACTCGCGCACAACGGTCAGGGTTTCACTCCAACTGGCGCCGAGGCCGCCGAACTGGGTGGGAATGCTCAAGGCGAGCAGGCCGCTGTGGCGCAGGGCGTCACGCTCGGCCTTGGGTGTACCGCCACGCTCGTCGCGCTCGACGGCGGTCAAGGCAAACTCCGCCGCCAAATGGCGGGCGGTTTGCAGCGGGGATATCAGGGCGCTGTGCGGCTTGGCAGTCACGCGGGTTTCCTTATTGAACGGACCCTGTAGGAGCTGCCGAAGGCTGCGATCTTTTGATCTTGATCTGTAAAATCAAAAGATCGCAGCCTTCGGCAGCTCCTACAGGGCCAAGGCTGGATCAGGGTTTGGCGTGAGCCGGCAACACATCATTGGCAATCATTTCGCCAAACGGCCCCGTGAGGTTGGTCACACCACGCCCGGCAAGGCTGGCGTACGGCTCGGGCAGCAGCGGGAACACCAATTCAGCGAAGCGATACGCCTCTTCTAGATGCGGGTAACCGGAGAAAATGAAGCTCTCGATCCCCAGGTCCGCGTACTCCTTGATGCGCGCCGCCACTTGCTGCGGATCACCGACCAGCGCCGTCCCGGCCCCGCCGCGCACCAGGCCGACACCGGCCCACAGGTTGGGCGAAATCTCCAGATTGTCGCGACGCCCGTCATGCAAAGCGGCCATGCGCCGTTGGCCTTCCGAGTCAAACCGCGAGAAAGATTGCTGCGCAGCGGCGATAGTTTCGTCGCTGATGTGCTCGATCAGTTTGTCGGCGGCTTTCCAAGCCTCTTCGGCGGTTTCGCGCACGATCACGTGCAGGCGAATCCCGAATTTCACCGTGCGTCCGTTGCGCGCCGCACGCTCACGCACATCGGCGAGTTTTTGTGCCACGGCGGCCGGTGGTTCGCCCCAGGTCAGGTAGACATCCACCTGCTCGGCGGCCAGGTCGTGGGCCGCGTCGGACGAGCCGCCGAAGTACAGCGGCGGATACGGTTTCTGCACCGGTGGATACAGTGCCTTGGCGTTCTGCACGCGCAGGTGTTTACCCTCGAAGTCCACCGCTTCGCCTTGCAACACCCGGCGCCAGATTTTCAGGAACTCGTCGGTGACTTCGTAGCGTTCGCTGTGATCGAGGAAGCTGCCATCGCCACGGTTTTCATCCGGGTCGCCGCCAGTCACCACATTGATCAGCAAGCGGCCGTTGGACAAACGGTCCAGCGTCGCCGCCATGCGCGCCGACACGGTCGGCGAAATGATCCCCGGGCGGATCGCCACCAGATAACGCAAGCGCTCGGTCAACGGCACCAGCGCCGAAGCGATCACCCACGAGTCCTCGCAGGAGCGCCCGGTAGGAATCAACACACCGTGATAACCCAGGCTGTCGGCGGCCTGCGCTACTTGTTTCAAATAGTTGAGGATCACCGGGCGCGCGCCTTGGGTGGTGCCCAGATAGTGACCGTCGCCGTGGGTTGGCAGAAACCAGAAAACATCCATGAACAAATCCTTAAGCGATTTTCAGCAGATTGTTGGGGTGCACGCCGAACAATGGCGCGGCGCGTTCTGCAGCCAGTTGAATGCGGGCCTTTAGAGGTTCACTGGTTATCTGGTAATTGGAGAAATCGGCTTCGGTGGCGTAGACACCAATCGGCAACGTCAGCGCCTGGAAGAAACTGAACAGCGGTCGCAATTGATGATCGAGCACCAGCGCATGGCGCTCACTGCCACCGGTGGCGGCCAGCAATACAGGCGTGTTGATCAGCGCATTCAAATCGATCAGGTCGAACAAGTGCTTGAGCAACCCCGGATAGGATCCGCGATAGACCGGCGCGGCGACGATCAGCAGGTCGGCGTTTTCGATCGCTTGCAGTTCGGCTTCGATGTCCGCGCTCAATTCCTGACGGGACAGCGCCGCGCCCAGTGGCCGGGCGATGTCACCCAGCTCGATCAGCCTGGTTTCGATAGGCAGTTGCTCAGCCAACTGCGCCAACAGCGCCTGGGTCAGCACCAACGTGCGGGATGGACGCCAGGTTCCGCCGGACACGGCGACGACTTTCAATGGACGCGACATGATCAGTTCCTTTTTAAACAGTTGCTCAGCGAGCAGTGAGTAGTCACTCGGTTGAGCAAGAGCTGTACCAATCCCTCGGAGTCAGGAATTACGGGGCTTTCAGCGCATTCATCAGTCCGCGCTGTTGATTTTCAGGGGCTGTTTGTTGAATGGCTGTTGCCCGCCAAACAGTTGCGTGAGCAACAGTGCGTGAGGCAATGCAGTTGTTATAAAGGCTCGTCGTTATTCCGTAAAAGACATTAAACAAATATTAATAGGTCGTTAAGCTATATAAGGGGCCACCAAAGCAGCATTAGGAAAACTCGATAGCGACTATCGAAAGCGTTGATTTCTGCTCATCCAATGGCGCGAGTAGCCTGTGTTCATTGCCCCGAACCCAGATGCCAGGACGCCGAACATGAAACCTCTAATCGCCACTTTCTTGCTGCTCGCGGTCTCCGTACTGGCCGGATGTGCCACTCATGTTTCCCCGGAATTGCGGCCTTACACCGCCGAAGAAACCCGGGAACTGGCGCTGGAGGCGTTGAATCGCCGTGGCTTGTCCTTCGACGAATACCACGCGAAAAAGGCCCAACTGCTCGGCGAACCGCAAAAGACTTATGGCTTCGACAAGCAGGGCGAAATGAACGCCGAGCGGGCTGTACAGCTGCACGGTCGCCCGAGCTGAGCTAAAACTGTACGGGTCCAACTTTCGCGTAACTGTCCATGGGTTTCGCCGAAGGTGTGCGATAGGGTCAATACCTGACTGACCTTGATGGACTGCCACCCATGACGCTCTCACTCGATCTGCTGCTGGGCTTCGCCCTGTTTGCCCTTGTCACCTCGATCACGCCCGGCCCGAACAACACGATGTTGCTGGCATCCGGCGTGAACTTCGGCTTTAACCGCACGATCCCCCATATGCTCGGCATTACCTGCGGCTTTTTCGTGCTGGTGGTGGCGGTCGGTTTCGGATTGGGCGCGGTTTTCCAGACTTACCCTGTGCTCTACACCGTGCTGCGTTATGTCGGCGCGGCGTATTTGCTGTATCTGGCGTGGAAAATTGCCCACTCCGGGCCGGTCTCGGACAGTGAGAAGGGCGAGGGCAAACCGATCAGCTACTTGGGCGCTGCCGCGTTCCAGTGGGTCAATCCCAAGGCCTGGATCATGGCCATCGGCGCCATCAGCACGTACACGCCGATGCAAGGCTACTTCACCAATGTCATCGTGATTGCTGCGGTATTCGCCCTGATCAACCTGCCGAGCGTCGGTGTCTGGGCCGCTTGCGGCACGCTGTTGCGCAATGTTTTGAAGGATCGCCGCTGGCTGCGCCTGTTCAACTGGGGCATGGCCGCGCTGCTGGTGGCGTCGCTGTATCCGATCCTGCTCGAAAGCTTTAGCTGACGCATTGCTTCAACCGGTCGCCCGATGCCTGTTAAGCTCACTTTTCAGGAGCGTTCCTACGCACTTTTAAATGAAGTTGTACTTCTTTAACGGCATCCGATCAGGTATTGGTAACGTTCTGAAAACCGGACGCAGCTCATAAGGCCGCGTCTCGCCGTTTGCAGTCACGAGCCTCCTGATCCCGGAACACGCTCTGCGAGTCTTTTATGAATAAACGTCCGTTGTATTTCGACTACGCCGCCACCACGCCGGTGGACGAGCGAGTCATCAAGGTCATGGTCGAGTGCCTGGGTTTCAGCGGCAATTTCGGCAACCCGGCCTCCAGCTCCCACTTCTTTGGCCAGCAGGCTCGACAATCGGTCGAGCAGGCGCGGCGTCAGGTCGCTGAACTGGTCGGCGCCGAGGCGGAGCAGATCGTCTGGACCTCCGGCGCCACCGAATCCAACAATCTCGCCCTCAAGGGCGTCGCCCAGGCGCGCGGCGTTGCCGGCGGCCACATGATCACCAGCCAGATCGAACACAAGGCGATTCTCGACACTGCAAAACAATTGCAGGACACCGGTGTCGCGGTGACGTATCTGGTGCCGGACGCCGAAGGCCTGATTACGGCGCAAGCGGTCAGCGACGCGATGCGCGAAGACACCTTCCTGGTCTCGCTGATGCTGGTCAACAACGAACTGGGCACGGTCAATGACATCCCGGCCATCGGCCAGGTGGTGCGTGAGCGCGGCGCGTTGTTTCATGTCGACGCGGCTCAGGGCGCGGGCAAAGTAGCGATCGACCTGGCCGAGTGGCCGGTGGACTTGATGTCGTTCTCGGCGCATAAACTCTACGGCCCCAAAGGCATCGGCGCGTTGTACGTCGGGCCTCGTGCGCAACAGCGCTTGCTGGCACAGATCCATGGCGGCGGTCACGAAGGCGGCTTGCGTTCCGGCACCTTGGCGACACATCAGATCGTCGCCATGGGCGAGGCTTTTGCCTTGGCGGCGGCTTCGTTCGAGGAAGAGGCGGACAAGATCGTACGACTGCGTGCACGCCTGCTCGAACCGCTGTTGAGCATTCCGGGCGTGCGTCTCAATGGCAGCCCGACCCAACGCATTCCGCATACCCTGAGCCTGACCTTTAATGAAGGTGAGTTCAGTTCCGCGGCGCTAAGCGCCTCGATCGCGTTTTCCGCGACCTCGGCCTGTAATTCTGCGAGCAATGCGCCGTCCCATGTGTTGCTGGCGCTGGGGCATGACGCCCGCGCAGCGAGTCGCACCATCCGTTTGAGTCTGGGGCGCTTCACCTCCGACCAGGATATCGATCAAGCGGTGCAACTGATTAAAACGGCCTGCGCCAGTGCTCCGGCATTCTGGCAATAGGGCGATAAAGCGCCGGCGTTGATCGGCACTAAACAACAATGATGAGTGGTTAGCAGGAGTCATGATGAATACGCAGTTTTCGATCACCGGATCGGTGCCCCAGCGCCTGGCGCAAACCCGCGAACTGATGAGCCGGGAGGGCATTCATGCGCTTCTGGTGCCGTCGGCCGACCCGCACCTGTCCGAATACCTGCCGGGCTACTGGCAAGGGCGTCAATGGTTGTCGGGTTTCCATGGTTCGGTCGGTACGCTGATCGTGACCGCGGACTTTGCCGGTGTCTGGGCCGACAGCCGTTACTGGGAACAGGCGACCAAGGAACTCAAGGGCAGTGGCATTGAACTGGTCAAGCTGCAACCGGGCCAACCGAGCCCTCTGGACTGGCTGGCCGAACAAACCCCTGAAGGCGGCGTGGTCGCGGTCGATGGTGCAGTAATGGCCGTGGCCTCGGCGCGTACCCTGGGTGGCAAACTCGAAGAGCGCGGCGCACGCCTGCGCACCGACATCGACTTGCTGAACGAAGTCTGGAGCGATCGCCC
Organism: Pseudomonas sp. NFX98; assembly: GCF_047784845.1. Lineage (NCBI taxonomy): Bacteria > Pseudomonadati > Pseudomonadota > Gammaproteobacteria > Pseudomonadales > Pseudomonadaceae > Pseudomonas > Pseudomonas sp. NFX98. The sequence goes on from NZ_JBLNNF010000023.1 coordinate 91,623, forward strand.
GACGCTGCCGAACGAGCTGATCTATCAGCACTTGCCTCCGCAAGCGACCGTCAGCCGTGGCGAAAAACTTGCAAAGCTGCGTGAAACCTTGCAGGCGCGCGGTGCCGACTGGCATTTCATCGCCACCCTCGATGACATCGCCTGGCTGTTCAACCTGCGCGGCGGCGATGTGTCGTTCAACCCGGTGTTCGTTTCCTTTGCCTTGATCAACCAGCAACAGGCGACCCTGTTCGTGGCGCTGAGCAAGGTCGATGCCGAGTTGCGTGCGGTCCTTGAACAGGACGGCGTGACCCTGCGCGATTACAGCGAAGTGGCCGAAGCCCTGCGCGCAGTGCCGAACGGCGCGAGCCTGCTGGTCGATCCGGCGCGTGTAACGGCAGGTTTGCTGGATAACCTGAACGATAGCGTCAAACTGATCGAAGGCCTCAATCCGACTACCCTCGCCAAGTCGCAGAAAAGCCTGGCCGATGCCGAGCATATTCGCCAAGCGATGGAGCAGGACGGCGCGGCGCTGTGCGAGTTCTTCACCTGGCTGGACTCGGCGTTGGGTCGCGAACGCATCACCGAGCTGACCATCGACGAAAAACTCACCGCCGCCCGTGAGCGTCGTCCGGGTTATGTGTCGCTGAGCTTCAACACCATCGCCGCATTCAACGCCAACGGCGCCATGCCGCATTACCACGCGACCGAAGAAGAGCACGCGGTGATCGAAGGTGACGGTCTGCTGCTGATCGACTCCGGTGGTCAGTACCTCGGCGGCACCACCGACATAACGCGGATGGTGCCGGTCGGAACGCCAACCGCCGATCAGAAGCGCGATTGCACCCGCGTACTCAAGGGCGTGATCGCCTTGTCTCGTGCGCAGTTCCCGAAAGGCATTCTGTCGCCGTTGCTCGACGCCATCGCGCGGGCGCCGATCTGGGCTGAAAACGTCGATTACGGTCACGGCACCGGTCACGGCGTGGGCTACTTCCTCAACGTTCACGAAGGTCCGCAGGTCATCGCCTATCAAGCCGCACCTGCACCGCAAACCGCGATGCAACCGGGCATGATCACCTCTATCGAACCGGGCACTTACCGTCCGGGCCGCTGGGGTGTGCGGATCGAGAACCTGGCGATGAACCGTGAAGCAGGCAGCAGCGAGTTCGGCGAATTCCTGAAATTCGAAACCCTGACCCTGTGCCCGATCGACACCCGTTGCCTGGAAACCTCGCTGCTCAGCGAAGAGGAAAAGCAATGGTTCAACGCTTACCACGCCGAAGTGCGTGAGCGTTTGAGCCCATTGCTCGACGGCGCGGCCCTTGAGTGGTTGAACACTCGCACCGCGGCTATTTGATTGCTTGCAGCTCGGGCGCTGCCTCCAGCGCCCGGCTCATGTAGTCGACAAAGGCTTTGACCCTGGCGGATTGGCGACGATTCGCCGGGGACACGGCGTATATCGGCAGCGACTGCGCGGTGTAGTCCTGCAAGATCGGCAACACTCTCCCGGCTTTCAGGTCTTCGCTGAACAGCCACACCGGCGACAACGCAATCCCCAATCCCCCCAGCACCATCTCGCGAATGGCTTCGGAGTTGTTGCTCTGCGCATTGCCCTTGATCCGCACTTCATGTGGTCGGGCGCCTTTGTTGTAGATCCACAGGTTCTGACTGCTCAGCAGGTTGAACAGCAGGCAGTTGTGGCCGCTGAGTTCCTTAGGTGTTTGCGGCTGGCCGTGTCGCGCCAGGTAATCCGGCGCAGCGACAGTTATCCGGTAAGTGGTGCCGATGTGGCGAGCGATCAGGCCGCTGTCATTCAATGCGCCGATCCTGAACGTGACATCCAGACCCTCGCTGACCAAATCCTGATTTTGATCGCTCAGTTGCAGGTCGACCTGAACCTCGGGATAGCGCATGAGGAATTCCGGCAGGCGCGGCGCAATCTGCAAGCGCCCGAAGCTGACCGAGGAACCGATTCTCAGCGGCCCGGCGATGGATTCCCGGCCGGACTGAAAGCTGTGCTCGGCGGCGTCCACTGCAGCGAGAATTTGTCGGCATTCGGCGTAGTAGCGCTGGCCTTCATCAGTCAACGATAACTTGCGCGTGCTGCGCGCAATCAGCTTTCCACCGAGCTCGGTTTCCAGTGCCCGCAGCACTTTGCTGATGGTCGGCTGGCTGGTCTGCAACTCTCGGGCGACAGCGGAAAAACTGCCGCGCTCGACGACCCGCACGAAAATGGCCATTGCATTGAGTTTGTCCATGCGGTCTCTCATTGATGCTTTCAGGGCATATTCACTATAGCGATCTGGCGCCTTATCGGCATGAGTCGGTTAGCGGAAGATCAGTCCTACAACCACCTCTGACAGGAATAGGCGAAATGACTGACTCACTGCAAATGCGCGCGCTGATTGTTGACTCGGCTAATGCTCCATTACGCTTGGCCTCCATTCCCCGGCCAGTGCCGGGCGCAGGGCAGGTCTTGGTACGGATCGCGGCGAGCGGGGTGAACCCGTTGGACGGGAAGATCCGCTCGGGTCAGGCTGCTCACGCGCGCCAGCCTTTGCCGGCGGTGTTGGGCATGGATCTGGCGGGAACCGTAGAAGCGTTGGGGGAGGGCGTCAGTGGCTGGCTGCCGGGAGATGAGGTCTACGCCATGGCCACGGGGATTGGCGGGGTCCAGGGTTCGCTGGCTGAATATGCGGTGGTCGATGCGCGGTTGTTGGCACGCAAGCCGGTTAATCTGAGCATGTGTGAAGCGGCAGGATTACCGTTGGTGCTGATTACGGCGTGGGAGGGTTTGGTCGACCGGGCCCGGGTACATTCGGGGCAGAAAGTGTTGATTCATGGCGGGGCGGGCGGTGTCGGACATGTCGCGGTACAAATCGCCCGCGCATTCGGCGCCGAAGTATTTGCCACGGGGGCTGCGCGGCACCAAGGGATCATTGAGGCGTTGGGCGCGACGTTTATCGATTACCGCACATCCTCGGTCGAGGATTATGTCGAGCGGCACACGGCCGGCGAGGGCTTCGATATTGTTTATGACACGGTTGGGGGTGAAACCCTGGATATGTCTTTCAAGGCTGCACGGGTTTATCTCGGTCACGTGGTGAGTTGCCTCGGTTGGGGCCAGCACAGTCTCGCACCGCTTTCGTTTCGTGGCGCGACCTATTCCGGGGTGTTCACTTTGTTGCCGCTGTTGACTGGCCAGGGGCTCGAGCGTCACGGTGAGATTCTTCGGCAAGCGGCAGGTTTGATCGAGGCCAGCAAGCTCCTGCCGATAGTCGATCCGCATCGGTTCACGCTGCAAACCGCCGAGGCCGCCCATGAGCTGCTCCGGTCGGGAGCAGCTCATGGGCGGTTGGTCGTCGAGATCTAACGCAGGGCTTCGAGGACGAAGTCCAGTCGGTCCTGGCCAAAGAACAGTTGATCATCGACAAACATGCTCGGTGCGCCGAATACACCGCGCTGCACCGCTTTCTCGGTGTTGTCCTTGAGTGCGGCTTTGACTTCCTCGTCGGCGGTCAGGGCCAGCACCTCATTGGGATCGAAGCCGTTCTGCGTCAGTACCGCCGCGACAGTTGCCGGTTCATCGAGGCTGCGGCCTTCAACCCAGAGCGCTTTGAACAAGCAGTCGATGAACGCTGCAAAGCGTAGGGGGTGGCGCAACTGCATGCCAGTGACGGCGCGCATGAGCATCAGGGTGTTGATCGGGAAATGCGGATTGTACTTCAGCGTTACGCCGTAACGTTTGGCGTAGCGGTCGAGGTCCTGAAACATGTAGCGACCCTTGGCTGGAATGGTCGCCGGGGAAGCATTGCCGGTGGCTTTGAATACGCCGCCAAGCAGGAACGGGATGTAGATGAGTTGGCTGTCGGTTTGCTCACAGATCTTCGGCAGTTGGGTGTAGGCCAGATAGGTGGCGGGGCTGCCCAGATCGAAATAGAACTCCACGGTTTTGCTCATGGTCGATGCGCTCTGATTATTGTTGTAGGGGAAGGCTTACCAACGTTCGCTCCAGGGGCGCAGGTCCAGTTCAAAGGTCCAGGCGTCGCGGGGCTGGCTGTGCAGGTACCAATAGTTCTCGGCAATGTGCTCGGGATTGAGAATGCCGTCCTGGTCCTTGGTCGCGTATTTCTCGGGAAAGCTTTCCCGGATGAAATCGGTATCGATAGCGCCGTCGACCACGATATGGGCGACGTGAATGTTCATCGGTCCCAGTTCGCGCGCCATGCTTTGCGCCAGCGCACGAATGCCGTGCTTGGCGCCGGCGAACGCGGCAAACCCAGCGGCACCACGCATACCCGCAGTGGCGCCGGTGAACAGGATCGTTCCCCGTTGTCGTTTGGCCATGCGCTTGGCCACTTCTCGGGCATTGAGAAAACCAGAGAAACAGGCCATTTCCCAGATTTTGAAATACTTGCGGGCGGTTTCTTCGAGAATGCTGCACGGCACGTTGGCGCCGATGTTGAAGACGAACGCTTCGATGGGGCCGATCTCGTTTTCAATCTGCTCGACCAATGCCACCACATCTTCTTCTTTGCGCGCATCGCAAGCGAAGCCATGGGCTTCGCCACCGTCGGCCAGGATGGCATCGACCAGCGGCTGGAGTTTGTCCGCGCTGCGGCGTGTGACGCAGGCGACAAATCCTTCTTGAGCGAAACGCTTGGCAATAGCGCCGCCGGTGGCGTCTCCGGCACCCACAACCAGTACGACCTTCTTGTTATTCATGGGCAGATCCCTTTGTTAAACGATCGTTAACTAAACGAACGTTATGCTACGATTCGATCAGCGTCAAGGCGACCAATTCTGAGGGAAGGGCAATGCGTTACTCCGCCAGTCACAAGCTGGAAACCAAGGAAAAATTGCTGCAAAGCAGTGCGGTGTCGGCCAAGAAGTCCGGCTTTTCCACAGTAGGCGTCGATGGCTTGATGAAAGCGATTGGCTTGAGTGGTGGCGCTTTTTACAGCCACTTTTCGTCGAAGGACGAGTTGTTCGCTTCAATCGTCGAACGTGAGTTGCGCCAAAGCCTGGAGCGATTGGGCGCTGATCAGGATCGCGACAAGCTGGAACGCTGCTTGAAACACTATCTGAGTATGTCCCATGTCGAACACCCGGAAACCGGATGCGCTTTACCTGCATTGGGCGCCGAGATTGCCCGTTCCGACGTATTGATTCGGCAACAGGCGGAGCACTGGATCTGCAAGCTACAGGAGAGCTGGGCGCAGGTGCTGGCGAGCGACAGCCTGGCCTGGGCCATTCTGTCGCAATGCATCGGGGCGCTGGTGGTGACGCGGATGCTTGCCACGCCGGAGCTTCAGCGCAAGGTGCTGAAGTCCAGTCATGATGAGATCGCCCGTCAGATTACTTGCAGATGACAATCATGCTGCGGCTGGTATAGCCGGCAGGGTTGAGGCCAAACGGGTAATCACCTGGCTCTTCCACGGCATCCCCCGATTTGGCGATAACTTTGTATCCCTTGGGATTACAAGAGTTGGCGGCGCTGGCGTAGCACTGGTCCCAGGAGGATGACAGCCCCGAGCAGTTGATGTGCAGCCCTCTCTTGCCATGTTTGGTCTGGGTTTTCGTGGTCGCCGCACAGCCCGCAACTGCTAGAATGGCGATCAATATCAAAATTCGTTTCATTGCTGTCCTTGGTGCATTCCCGGATCTGACGCCCGGTCTGGCAGTATTCGCTTTCGCGTGAAGCGTTCTGATGTCCCTGTCCTGAAAAGTCCATGTCTGACATTGGGTTGCGGACCTAAACATGGCCTAAATGAACGGTAAATACCAGTACCTCGTCAAATCTTGCATCAATCCGCTGCGACTGCGGGCTTGGCGGCATTCCCCATCGTCATGGTTGCGCCGACGGAAGCCAGAATGATGCACAGAATAGCCATCCACTGTGACAGGAAGAGGTATTCATGGAGGAACAGCAAACCGGATAACGCGCCAATGGCAGGTTCAATACTCATCAATGTACCGAAGGTCTTGGCGGGCATTCGCGTGAGGGCGACCATCTCCAGGGTATAGGGGAGGGCGGTCGACAGGATGGCAACGCCGATGGCTATTGGTATCAGTGATGGGGTCAACAGTGCGGCACCGGCATGAACAATGCCGATGGGAGCGACGAACAGGGCAGCAATCATCACCCCCAGCGCTGCGGTCTGCACACCATTATCAGCCCCCGCTTTTTGACCGAAAAGAATATAGAGCGCCCAGCAGACGCCAGCGCCCAATGCATAGCCGGCACCCAACAAATCGATTCCCGCGGTTGTTGCCCCTATTGGTATCAGTAGCAGCAGGCCGACTGCCGCCAGAGCGATCCACAGAAAGTCGATTGCCCGGCGCGAGGCATATATCGCAACTGCCAATGGTCCAGTGAACTCCAGCGCTACCGCGATGCCCAGAGGCACAGTGCGCAAAGACATATAGAAGAGGAAGTTCATACCACCGAGTGCCATCCCGTAGACGATGACGGTACGCAGGGACTTTGCGGTGAGCTTTGCTCGCCAAGGGCGCAGTAGCAGCAACATGATCACGCTGGCAAAGATCAGACGCAGGGTAGTGGTCCCCTGAGCGCCGATGACAGGGAACATGCTTTTGGCAAGGGAGGCTCCGGACTGGATCGATGCCATGGCTATTATTAGCAGGCCGACCGAAAACAGGGTCGAGGCAAGGCTGCGAGGCTGATCATTCATGAAGTGACATCGTCCACGGCTGGGATCTTGGGTGTTGTTCTTGGTGTTGAGCAATATACTGCGCATTCGATGCGGGCGCGTCTATATATAAGCAATGAATTTGTTCTTGCTGATAGAAAAGCCAAATCAGTGCTTGACGGCAGATCTCAGGTGTCTATAATTCGCCCCACTTCCGGCGCAGTCGAAACGGAAAACTCCTTGGTAAACAACGAGTTACGCAGTTTTCGGCGGCAAGTTGCTTCAGGTCATCGAAGCCAAAAGGAAGTTGAAAAAGAGGTGTTGACAGCAGCGTGTAACGCTGTAGAATTCGCCTCCCGCTGATGAGAGATCTGAAGCGCAAGTGGTTGAAGTTGTTGAGGAA
>NZ_JBLNNF010000024.1:0-96473 GCF_047784845.1 Pseudomonas sp. NFX98
TTTTGATCTTGATTTCCCAAGATCAAAAGATCGCAGCCTGCGGCAGCTCCTACATTATTTAGATCAGCGTCTGGATCAGGCTTTCGGTGAGCCCATGCCCTGACCCATCTGCACCGCCGTACCGGCAGTCATTTCTTCAGCCCACTTCACTTGATCCGGCCCGAACAGCACGACAGCGGTCGAACCCAGTTTGAAGCGGCCCAGCTCAGCGCCTTTTTCCAGATGGATCGGCGCGCGCGAAGCTTCGTCGTAACGGAAGGTTTTCAGCTCGCGTTTCGGCGGCGTAACCAGGCCGGCCCAGACGGTTTCGATCGACGCAACGATCATCGCACCCACCAGTACCACGGCCATCGGCCCGCGCTCGGTGTCGAAAATGCACGCAACGCGCTCGTTGCGGGCGAACAGTTCAGGCACGTTTTCAGCGGTGGACTGGTTGACCGAGAACAGACGGCCTGGAATGTAGACCATCTCGCGCAGGGTGCCGGCCAGCGGCATGTGCACGCGGTGGTAGTCCTTCGGTGACAGGTAGATCGTCGCGAAATCACCGCCCATGAACGGCGCGGCGTTGGCCGCGTCACCACCCAGCAACTCCAGCACGCTGAAGCTGTGGCCCTTGGCCTGGAACACGCGACCATGTTCGATCGGGCCGAGCTGGCTGACCGCGCCGTCGGCCGGGCTGAGGATCGCGCCCGGTGTTTCGTCGAGCGGGCGGGCACCGTCTTTCAAAGCGCGGGTGAAGAAGTCGTTGAAATGCTCGTAGGCGGTCAGGTCTTCGACCAATGCCTGGGACATGTCCACTTGATAACGCTTGGCGAACCACGCGGTGAACGCGTTCTTGAACCAGCGCACGCGGCATTCGGCGACGCAGCCGGCCAGCCGCGAGAGCAAGTGGTGGGGCAGCAGGTATTGGCTGAGGATAAACAAACGTTCTTTCATTGGATGTCCTTAAAAACCTTAAAGCTCGACGGGGGTGTCGGGGTGATTGCCCCATTCGCCCCAGGAACCGGCGTAGCCTTTGACCCGCGGATAACCGAGGGATTTGGCCACCAGATAAGTGAAGCCCGACCGGTGGTGGGTCTGGCAGTGGGTAATGATTTCTTTGTCAGGCGTAATGCCCAGTTGTTCCAGGATCTGCGGCATGTCGGTGCGGATACGCAGTTGGCGTGCCTTATCCATGCCCGCCGTCCATTCGAAATTGACCGCGCCGGGGATATGACCACCCTTGGCGGCGAGCACTTTTTCACCGGAATATTCCAGCGGCCCGCGAGCGTCCCAGATCGCCAGGTCGGCAGCACCGAGACGGCTTTGCAGGTATTCGCGGGTGGCGGTGGGTTCGTCGTGCAGGGTCAGCGCAATCGGGCCGCCAACGTGCGCCGGGATCTGAATCGACATGGGCAAACCTTCTGCCAGCCACGCCGGCAATCCACCGTCGACATAGTGGTACTTGCTGTGGCCGATGACATCCAGAAGCCAGATAAAGCGCCCGGCCCAACCGCCGCCTTCGTCGTCATAGACGACGTACACGGCATCGGGGTTGTGTCCCAGCTCGCCGAACAGCGCTTCAAGTGCCGCTTGCGGCGGCATCAGTCCGGGCGCAGGCGCCTGGCCGAGTTGCGTGCGTTTGGGGTCGACAAAACGTGCGCCGGGAATATGCCCTTCGGTGTAGCGGGCGCTGCTGGTCAGGTCGACCAGAATCAGTTCGCGGGCGTCGAGGCGAGGGAGCAAGTCGCTCGGTTCGATCACCAGCGGCAAGCCAGAGAAGTCAGGCATGTGAGGTCTCCAGGGCACAAAAGGGAGGATTGTAGCGTAGCGTCATTGGCCGCGTCGGCTAAAACTGTGCAGCGCTTTCTCGATGCATTGCGCGGTTTTGCCGAAGGCTTGTACGGTGATTTCCGAAAACGGCCCGCCGCCCTGATCCGCCACCACAATCATGATCACCCGGCCATTGTTGACCAGTGAACGCAGCAACAGGTGCTCGCCGCTGAACTGCGAGCGCAGGGTGTTGGGCAGCAGGGCGGAAAATTGTGCATTGTTGGCTGGCGTCAGGCGCACCTGGGCCTGTTGCGCGAGCAGTCGTTGCAGCACGGTGCTCTGACTGACTGCGATGTTCAACCCGGCGACTTCTTTCGGCAAGCCCGCCGTCTGATGGACCCGAAGATTGGCGTGGGTGCGGTCGGCCATCAAAATCATTACCCGACGCATGCCGCACGCGACCAGCGCGTCGCGGGCAGAGGTGGTCAAGTGCATGGCGTTGGTGAAGCGACTCGGTTCGACCAGCAGCTCGGCGCACTGGCTGCGCCACTTCGCCAGGTCTTCGGCGGTCGGCGCCGGGGCCGGTAACAGGCCGGCATGAACGCGGTTTGTGCCCCATGGCCAGAGCAACGCAACGGCGGGGTGCCAGAGGTCGGGCATGGCGTGATGGCGGGCGCTGTTGGCGGCTTGCTGGTGCAGTTGTTGCTGCACTTCGTCCATCGGCATTTGCAGGTAAAGGCTGGTCAGGTATTGCCAGCGCTCGCTGTGCGGACTGTCCCAGGCCTGTTGTGCCGACAGCGCCAACCCATTGGCCAGCAACACGGTGTTGGCCGGCTGGTTAAGCCAGCGGCGCAGCGTCGGATCGTCATCGAGGCGATTTTGTTGACGCAGTGGGTGCTCGCTGTCGCGGGCAATGCGCAGGACTTTGACCAGTTCCCGCTGCTCGGTGAGCAACAGTTTATAGCCTTGTTGCACCCAGATCGGCAGGCGCCAGATATCCACCAGGGCCAGACCGATTTGCAGCAAGCGCGTGCCAAACAATTGCTTTTCGACTTTGCGCGCCGACTCACCTTTATGGATGACCCGCAGTTCCCATTCTTCGAGCAATTGCGGATGCGTCAGCGCCAGTGGCCACAGCGGCGACAGAAACAGCAGGCTGCCCCAATGGATGTCCTGCCACAGTCTCGCCAGGCGACTGGAGAAAAAACCGTTGGCCTGTTGCGTGGCGTGCTGGCTGATCATCTGCAGCTGGCGCAGGGCTTTGGGGATCTCGGCCATGGGTTCGGCCGGCAAGCGCTCGAGCAGTTCTTCGGTGCGTTTCAAACCGAGGCGATTGATCGCGATCTCAAGGTTTTCCGCCGGCTCGGTCATGCTGCCATGGGTGTGCCGGTTGGCTTCGCGGATCACGCTCAAGGCCAGGGCCGGGCTGTCCTGCATCAAGTCGGCGATGTCGCGCAACGAGCTGCGGCTGTCGCGGATCGCACGGCAGACACGGTCGTGACTGGCCTGCGGAACCGGCAGGCGCACGCCATCCAGAAGCTTGATCCAGCCTTCAAGAGTGGTCGGTTTTGGAGTCGGGACGTTCGTTTCGTTAACCATGTCGGGAGGCGATCATCTTCAGCATTAACGGGGCCCGGAGTGGGTCGAAGTGGCTTTTCGCCTGAACTGGCTATAGTCTGGCGCAGTTTTGCCGATAAGTAGAAGAAGAGATTTTTTAACTTCCGAATATGACCTTGAACCCGACTCAGTAAGTGCTCTCCTACCTATGGCTAAAATAATCGGCATCATCGTCGTATTCGCGAGCGTGCTCGGCGGATACGTGCTCTCCCACGGCAAAATTGCTGCCCTGATCCAGCCCTTCGAGGTGTTGATCATCGGCGGTGCGGCCCTCGGTGCATTCCTCCAGGCCAACCCCGGCTACATGACGATGCACGTGCTCAAGAAATCCCTGAGCATGTTCGGCTCGCGTTTCACTCACGGCTTCTATCTGGAAGTGCTGGGGCTGATCTACGAGATCCTCAACAAAAGCCGCCGCGAAGGCATGATGGCCATCGAAGGCGACATCGAAGATGCCGCTGCGAGCCCGATCTTCGCCAAGTATCCGACCGTCCTGAAAGACGAGCGCATGACCGCGTTCATCTGCGATTACCTGCGCATCATGTCCTCCGGCAACATGGCTCCCCATGAGCTGGAAGGCCTGTTCGACATGGAGCTTTACAGCCTCAAGGAAGACCTTGAACACCCGTCCCACGCGGTGAACGGCATCGCCGACGCCATGCCCGGTTTCGGTATCGTTGCGGCGGTACTCGGTATCGTGGTGACCATGGCGTCCCTGGGCGAGGGCGACCAGAAGTCCATCGGCTTGCACGTAGGTGCGGCGCTGGTCGGTACCTTCTTCGGTATTCTTGCTGCCTACGGTTTCTTCGGTCCGCTGGCCCATTCCCTGGCCCACGACGCCAAGGAAGAGCTGAACGTCTACGAAGCCATCAAGGCCTCGCTCGTGGCTTCGGCATCCGGCATGCCGCCATCGCTGGCCGTGGAGTTCGGGCGCAAGGTTCTGTACCCGGCGCACCGTCCAAGCTTCGCCGAGTTGGAACAAGCGGTTCGTGGTCGTTAAGTTATGGAAAACAATCAGCCGATAATCATCAAGCGCGTCAAGCGCATCGCCGGCGGGCATCACGGGGGCGCCTGGAAAATCGCCTTCGCCGACTTCGCCACGGCGATGATGGCGTTCTTCCTGGTGTTGTGGCTGCTGTCCACGGCAACACCGGAACAGAAGATCGCCATCGCCGGTTACTTCAAGGACCCGATCGGCTTTTCCGAAAGCGGTACGCCTTACATCATCGACCTGGGTGGTACACCGACCCTGGCGCCGGAAAACACCCTCAATCCCGAGGTGAAGTCCCAGCCGCAACCGGACAAGGTCACCGTCGACGCCGAGCAGGTCGAAGGCATGGCCGAAATGGTCGAGAAGGAGCGCCTCGAACTGTTACTGCAAGAATTGCAGAACAAGGTCGAAGAGAACCCGCAACTGCAGAAATTCAAAGACCAGATCATGTTCGAGATCACCCCGGACGGCTTGCGCATTCAGATCGTGGATGCCGAGAACCGGCCGATGTTCGACTCGGGCAGTGCGCGCCTGAAACCGTATTTCGAAGACATCCTGCTGGCCATGGCCGACACCATCAAAGCGGTGCCGAACAAGATCAGCATCAGCGGCCACACCGATGCCAAACCGTACAGCGGTCAGGGCGATTTCGGTAACTGGGAACTGTCCGCCAACCGTGCCAACGCCGCTCGCCGTGCGCTGGTGGCGGGCAGTTACCCGGACGCGCAGGTGGCGCGGGTAGTCGGTTATGCCTCGTCGGCCCTGTTCGACCGTGAGCATCCGTTCAACCCGGTCAACCGCCGTATCGACATCGTGGTGCTGACCAAGAAAGCCCAGCGTGCCATCGAAGGTTCGCAAGGCGCAGAGCCTGCACCCGATGCCTCGCAAGGTTCGGGTGCACCCGGTGAAGCTCCGGCCACGCCGGTCGACCCGAACGCCTTGCCGGCGGACAAGGAACCCCTGCCGGCCCACGAGCTTCGTGAGCGGTTGAACCTGTTTGATGATCCGGCACCGAAGCCGGGTGAACCCGTCAAGCAGTGACCTACAAAAAAGCCGACAGTGATGTCGGCTTTTTTGTGGGCGATGACTTTTAGAATCCGCGAATGATTCGAGACTTGAGATCCGTATGGAACCGATCGGCATTCGTCCTGTTAATGCTGCGCGTCGACTCACTGCCCGTCACCGACTCCAGCGACATCGAGCGCTTGAGCGTCGATTCATTGCGATACGCATCAATAAAGAATTCGATGTCCCTTTCATTGGTGAGTTTCGGCCATTTGTCGAGGTACAGCGGCAGTTCTGTCGGGCCGGTCTTGAATGAGCAGATGCGGCGGTTGGTGATGGTGGCCTCGCCGATTTCGAACGGCACCCACCAGGACAGCGCGGTTTTCTCCGAGACCACTGCCAGCAGGTGCGTGCATTCGCTGATGTTGCGGGTAATCACGCCGGTGATGTCGTCGGTGGTCTGGGATTCGGCGTCCAGCACGTCGAGATAAGTCTTGATGTTCGCCTGCATCAGGCGCGTGTTGATGTTGATCGCGTAGGCGCGATCCATGTGGCGGTAGCTGATAAACACTGGCATCAGAAATGTCCCTTGATCGCGAGTTCGCGGTAATAGGCGCCGAGCGCGGTGAGGCGGCAGCCGGTGGAGTGAATGGCGGCGTAGTACATGTGTTCGGCCTCCACCGGTTCGATCAGGCTGTGGCGATTGCACTTTTGCAGTTGGGCGAAGACATCGCCGTGTTCCGGGTTGAATTCAGGCTCGGTGGGCTCAAAGCTGGGGGCGAGGGGATAGACCGATTCCGCTTCGGCAAACCATTCAGGCAGCTTGCGCAGGATTTCCTTGGGGATCAGCGGCGAAACCTCGCGCAGGGAGATGAACTGCGACACGTTGGTCTTGAATACCGGCCGCTGCTCCCAGGCATCGAGCGCGTTATCGACAAACGAATAGAGGCTGCCGGGGGTGATCTTGCCGAGGATGTTCGCGGCGCCACCGTGCAGCGCCTGGAGCAGTAATCCGGTGAACACGCCGTGCTGCCCGCCTTCCATGGCTGGCTCTTCCTTTTTGCATGCTGTGAGAATCGTCATGCCTTCGCCGACCACGCTGCCTTCGCTACGCAGGGCGCGGAGTTCGCCGGCCGAGCCGCTCTGGCAGCAGTCGAGAATGATCACCTTGTTTTTGATCTTCGTGGCTTTGCTCGCCCAGTTGAGAATGTCGCTAAGGCGAATCCCGTCCTTGGCGCTCTTGTAATCCTGCGGGATCAACATGCCCTCGTCGGTATCGGTATCGAAAGTGCCGTGCCCGGCGAAATACAGCAGCGCGACATTGCAATCGCCGGAAAACAGCTCGCGGATCTGGTCTTCGAGCTTTTCCCGGCCCAGGTAGTCCTCGGCGGAGGTCAGCACGATGTTCTTGAAGTTCGGATCGCCATTGGCGTCGGTCTTCAACACAGACGCCATGGCCATGGCGTCATTGCAGCAACCGTTCAAACGCGAAACATGGGTGTAATCGTTGATGCCGATAAACAGTCCCTTGCGCATGATCAGGCCACCGTATGCAGGCGAATGGCTTTGACGATGCTGCCGGTGTTCCACGCACACTCGGCGTGAGCCGCATTGCGCACCACTGTAGAAATCCGCTCGGCGCCGAACGGTTTGATCGCGATGATCACCTTGCCCATGCGCTTGGCAATCTCGATTTCCTTGTTGATCCACTTGCTGTAGGTGGAATACATGCCGGCCATGATCAGGACGGCGGAGCAGGGGCGGATCTTGTTTTCGATGGCTTCTTCGAGTTGCTTGTCGGTGCGGGCGCCGAGGATCGGGTTGTGCGGTGGCACGGAGAAATTCTTGAAGGTGAAGTCGGGTTGCGCGTTCAACAGGCGCACGAGATTGTCGTGGGCGTGAGGGTAGTTCCACGAATGGCTGATGAACAAATGGTAGGTTTGCATGAGGGTCCCTCGGTGTCGCTGGAGTGCGAAGAGGGTTTGAACTTAGGCCAATGGTTGGCGGCTACAAGGGGGAGGAAGTTAAAGAGAAATGCCCTACAAGTACGCGTGCAGGCGTCTTACAGAAAGGTCTGATGTTTGGCTGACAGGGGAATTAAACAGTAGAGCCGGCAATCCACCACCCCGTTTGTTCGGAGCGGTGGACGGGCCTGTTTAGTAGCCGTTTTCCGGCAAACTGGCGATGATCGAGCGGTAGCTGTTCATTCGTTGCTGCTGCACGCGGCCATCTTCCAGAGCCTTGAGCAGCGCGCAACCAGGTTCACGGTCGTGCTTGCAGTCGCGGAAACGACACGTGCCGAGCAAATCGTTGAACTCGATGAAACCGGCCTCGACGTCGGCACGGCTGACGTGGCCCAGGCCGAATTCGCGGATGCCCGGGGAGTCAATCAGCTCACCGCCGCCGGGGAAGTGGAACAGTCGCGCGGTGGTCGTCGTGTGAGTGCCCTGGCCGGACAGCTCGGACAACGGGCCGACGCGGGTTTCGACTTCCGGCAGCAAGCTGTTGACCAGCGACGACTTGCCGACGCCAGACTGGCCGACGAACACGCTGATACGCCCGTCCAGTTGCTTCTGCAGTTGCTCCATGCCGTTGCCGTGGTGGGCCGACACTTCGAGCACCGGATAACCAAGCGTGCGGTAAACCGCCAGCAGGGCATTCAGCACCGGGGCGTTGTTCTCGTCGATCAGGTCGAATTTGTTCAGCAGCAGCAGCGGCTTGATGCCCGCGTGTTCGGCTGCTACGAGGTAGCGGTCGATCAGGTTGGCATGGGGCTCGGGCAGCGGTGCAAACACGATGACGATCATGTCGACGTTGGCCGCAACAGGCTTGAGCTGGCCGCGGCTGTCCGGGCGGCACAGCTCGGTGTTGCGCGGCAGTTGCGCCACGATCACGCCGATGCCTTGGTTGCCGGCACGCCAGACCACCTGGTCACCGGTCACCAGCGCCGGCAGGTTGGCGCGCAGGTGGCAACGGAACACCTGGCCGGCCAACTCGCCATCGCGGGCCTCGACCTCGACCTGCACACCGAAGTGCGCGATCACCAGACCGTGCTGTTCCGGACCCAGGTCGCCACCCTCAAGTGCCTCGACAGCCGAGGACTCGCGTTTGGCGGCGCGGGCAGCGCGCTCGCCCTGAATCTTTTCGATGCGCCAGTTTTGACGACGATTGAGTTGGCGTTTGGCCATGGGTGTTCCGTATCAAGAATGCAGCGATTAGGTAAAACGGCCGCGAGTTTAGCACGCCCGGCTACCGGCCTAGGCTAAACTGCGCAGCATTGCCTAGGAGCCGACACATGCAAAATTCGCAGAACCTGATCTGGATCGACCTGGAAATGACCGGTCTGAACCCGGACACCGACGTCATCATCGAAATGGCTACCATCGTCACCGACAGTGAGCTGAACACCTTGGCCGAAGGCCCGGTGATCGCCATTCACCACAGCGACGCGGTCCTCGCCACCATGGACGAGTGGAACACCCGCACCCACGGCAACTCGGGCCTGACCCAGCGCGTGCGCGACAGCCGCATCAGCATGGCCGAAGCCGAAGCCGAAACCATCGCGTTCCTGGAGAAGTGGGTGCCGAAGGGCAAGTCGCCGATCTGCGGCAACAGCATCTGCCAGGATCGCCGCTTCCTTTATACGCACATGAAATCCCTGGAAAGCTATTTCCACTACCGCAACCTCGACGTCTCCACGCTCAAAGAGCTGGCCGCGCGCTGGGCGCCGGACGTGCGCGACAGCTTCCAAAAGGGCAGCACCCACCTGGCGCTGGACGACATCCGCGAATCGATCGCCGAGCTGCAGCACTACCGCAAGCATTTCATCAAGTTCTGATATTGCCCACGTTCCTCGTGTAGGAGCTGCCGCAGGCTGCGATCTTTTGATCTTTGTTTTTAAAAGCAAAATCAAAAGATCGCAGCCTGCGGCAGCTCCTACATGGGATGTGTTGTCATTGTGAAAGTGAGTAGACTGCGCGCCTTTTTGCAAGGACCGCCACCATGTTGCTGATGCTCTACCTGATCGCCATCACCGCCGAAGCCATGACCGGCGCCCTGTCTGCGGGGCGTCGTGGCATGGACTGGTTTGGCGTGGTGCTGATTGCTTGCGTCACGGCGTTGGGCGGCGGTTCGGTACGCGACGTGCTGCTCGGCCACTACCCGCTGACTTGGGTCAAACACCCGGAATATCTGGTGCTGACCACCATCGCGGCGATGTTCACCGTGTTCACCGCACGCTGGATGCGTCACCTGCGCTCGTTGTTTCTGGTGCTCGACGCCGTGGGTCTGGTGGCGTTCACCCTGATCGGCTGCATGACCGCCCTGGAAATGGGCCATGGCATGTTGGTCGCGTCGGTCAGCGGTGTGATCACCGGGGTTTTCGGCGGCATCCTGCGGGATATCTTCTGCAACGATATTCCGCTGATCTTCCGTCGAGAGCTGTACGCCAGTGTCTCGTTCGCGGCGGCGTGGTGCTACATGCTGTGCCTGTACCTGAATCTACCGGGAGAACAGGCAATTCTGATCACCTTGTTCGGCGGCTTCCTGCTGCGATTACTGGCGATCCGTTTCCACTGGGAAATGCCCAAGTTCGTTTACAACGACGAAGCTTGATTCATACGCGATCCCTGTAGGAGCTGCCGAAGGCTGCGATCTTTTGATCTTAAACAGTCAAGATCAAAAGATCGCAACCTTCGGCAGCTCCTACGTTAGGCCGTGTTGCTTCAGGGCCCATTCGACGTGCTCGCGTACGAGCTCCGACGGATAGTCGCGTCGCGCCTTGAGCGCTTCCAATACTGGAATCGTTGAAGGCGCATTGCCCAAGCCCACCGCCAGATTACGCAACCAGTTTTCATATCCCGTCCGGCGCAGTGGCGAACCTTCGGTGCTGCTCAGGAATTTGTCCTCGTCCCACATGAACAGATCCGCCAGCCCGGCGTTGTCCAGATTGTGGCGCGGCTTGAAATCGCCTTCGCCGGACGGACGGGCGAAGCGGTTCCACGGGCAGACGATCTGGCAGTCATCGCAACCGAACACCCGGTTGCCGATCAGCGGTCGCAGGTCTTCGGGGATGGCGCCTTTGAGTTCAATGGTCAGGTAGGAAATGCAGCGTCGGGCGTCCAGCACATACGGGCCGACGAAGGCATTGGTCGGGCAGATATCGAGGCAGGCGCTGCAACGACCGCAGTGTTCGGTGGCGTGGGGCGGGTCCACGGGCAGCGGCAAATCGACGAACAGTTCGGCGAGAAAGAAATAACTGCCGGCTTTGCGATTCAAGACCAGCGTATTTTTGCCGATCCATCCAAGGCCGGCCTGTTCGGCGATGGCTTTTTCCAGCACCGGCGCACTGTCGACGAAGGCGCGAAAACCGAATGGGCCGATCTCGGCTTGAATTTTATCTGCCAGTTGTTGCACGCGCTTGCGGATCAATTTGTGGTAATCGCGGCCCAAGGCATAACGCGAGACGTAGGCTTTTTCCGGTTGGGCGAGGACTTTCGCCATTTGCGTGTCACCAGACAGGTAGTCCATGCGCAGCGAAACCACGCGCAACGTACCCGGCACCAGTTCATCCGGATGCGAGCGTTTGCTGCCGTGGGCGCCCATGTAGTCCATTTCGCCGTGGTAGCCGGCGTCGAGCCAGCGCTGCAAATGCTGCTCGTGCTCGCCCAGGTCGAGACCGCTGATGCCGACTTGCTGGAAGCCCAGCTCCCGGCCCCAGTCCTTGATGGATTGGGCGAGGGCGGGCAGGTCTGTGGTAATAGCGGGCATGAGGCGAGAGAAACCGGAGCTGAGGTGCGTATAATTCTGCCAGACATCGGAGCCTGAAGACGCATGCCGCACACTAAAGATGAATTACCCGACGCGCTGTACAGCGCCGCGCAGGTCCGAGGGCTCGATGCGAGCCTGATCGCGGCCGGCACACCGGGCTTCGAATTGATGCAGCGCGCGGCGCGGGCGACCTGGCGCGCACTGGTTCGCCAATGGCCGACGGCGAACGAATTGACGGTTGTCGCCGGTCACGGCAATAACGCCGGCGATGGTTATCTGGTGGCCGTGCTGGCCCAACGTGCCGGGTGGTCGGTGCGGGTGCTGGCGGCAGGTGATCCGCCGCAACTGCGCGGTGATGCGGCATCGGCCCATGCCGAGGCAGTATCGGAAAAAGTCTCCACCGAGTCCTGGACAGAAAACGCCCAATTGCGCGGCATCGTGCTGGACGCGTTGCTCGGCACCGGCCTGACTGGCGAGGTGCGCGAGCCCTACGCCAGTGTTATCGCGGCGATCAATGCCAGCGGCTTGCCCGTTGTGGCGGTGGATATCCCTTCCGGACTGTGTGCCGATACCGGTCGTCCCCTTGGCTGCGCCGTGCGAGCCGACCTGACCGTGACCTTCATCGGCTTGAAACTGGGATTGTTCACCGGCGATGCGGCGGATGTGGTGGGCGAACTGGTGTTCAATGATTTGCACGCCGATCCGCAGCTGATCGAGGCTGTGCCGATGACCGCACGTCGTTTGGCTGCCGGCAACCTTCCGCGTCTAGCCGCCCGCGCACCCACTTCCCACAAAGGCAGGTTCGGCCATGTGCTGTTGATCGGCGGCGATCGCGGCTTCGGTGGCGCGATCCTGTTGAGTGCGCAAAGTGCGCTGCGCAGCGGTGCCGGCATG
Source organism: Pseudomonas sp. NFX98 (assembly GCF_047784845.1). Taxonomy (NCBI): domain Bacteria; kingdom Pseudomonadati; phylum Pseudomonadota; class Gammaproteobacteria; order Pseudomonadales; family Pseudomonadaceae; genus Pseudomonas; species Pseudomonas sp. NFX98. The sequence continues at coordinate 12,029 of NZ_JBLNNF010000024.1, forward strand.
GTGTCGGTGGCGACCCGCGGCGAACACGTGCCCGCCGCGCTGGCGCGGATTCCCGAGGCGATGGTGCTGGGCACGTCTTCGGCCAATCAGTTGATGGGTTTGCTTCAAAAGGTTTCCGTGCTGGTTGTCGGCCCGGGACTTGGGCAGGCTGGCTGGGGCCGCAGCTTGCTGTCGGCCGCCGCCAATGCGCCGCTGCCGCAAGTCTGGGATGCCGATGCGCTGAACATGCTGGCAGAGGAGCGTGTGAGTTTGCCCAAGGATTGCGTGATCACGCCGCATCCGGGCGAGGCGGCACGCTTGTTGGGGATCAGCACTGCCGAGGTGCAGGCGGATCGTCCTGCGGCGGCCCATGCGTTGAGCAAAAAATATACAGCCGTGGTTGTGCTTAAAGGCGCCGGCAGTTTGATTGCCTGTCCCGACGGGCGGCTGGCCGTGTGTCATCAGGGGCATCCGGTGATGGCGACGGCGGGTTTGGGCGATGTGCTGGCCGGTCTGGTCGGCGCATTGCTGGCTCAAGGCATGACCGCATTCGACGCGGCCTGTCTGGCAGTCTGGCTGCACGCCAATGCCGGAGAGCATCAAGGGAAATTCGGCCGTGGGCTGGCGGCCAGTGATCTGATACCAGCCATTCGTCAGTTGTTGGAGGAGCAAATACCGTGTCTGAAGTAACCCTGTACCTGGCTGATGAAGAGGCGATGACCGCATTTGGCGCGCGTATCGCTCAAACGACTCAAGGGCACGGTTTGATTTTTCTTGAAGGCAACCTCGGGATGGGTAAAACCACGCTGTCGCGGGGCATCATCCGTGGTCTTGGCCATGTCGGGGCGGTGAAAAGTCCGACCTTCACGTTGGTTGAACCCTACGAGATCGGCGACATTCGCGCCTTCCACTTCGACCTGTATCGACTGGTCGACCCGGAAGAGCTGGAATTCCTCGGCATCCGTGACTACTTCGAAGACGATGCGCTGTGCCTGATCGAGTGGCCCGATAAAGGTGCAGGCTTTTTGCCAAAGCCTGACCTGACCATTACCATTAGCCCGCAAGACAGCGGACGTTCGCTGAAAATTTTATCCCAGGGCTCGCGTGGCGAGATCTGGTGTGCCGCTTTGGCATTGGAATCCAAATAAATGATGGGGTTAGGTATGCGCTTTCGCGCGTTGGTTGCTGCCGTTGGGGTGTTGTTTTTGGCGGTGACCGTCGACGCTGTGGCCGAAACGAAGGTCAACAGTGTTCGCCTGTGGCGGGCGCCGGACAACACGCGGCTGGTGTTTGACCTGACAGGTCCCGTGCAGCACAGCGTCTTTACCCTGTCGGCGCCGGATCGCCTGGTCATCGACATCAATGGCGCCAGCCTCGGCGCGCCGCTGAACGTCAACACCTCGAACACCCCGATCACGTCCATGCGCTCGGCCCAACGAACGCCGACTGACCTGCGCGTGGTTATCGACCTGAAAAAGGCCGTCACGCCGAAAAGTTTCTCCCTGGCGCCTAACGCCCAGTACGGCAACCGACTGGTGGTCGACCTGTTCGACAACCCGGCCGACGCCGCGCCGCCGCCAGCGCCGACGCCTTCGGTGGCCACGGTGCCAGCCGTACCGGTCACACCGACGGAGCCTGCGATCAAATTGCCGCCAGCCCCGGCGGGCAAGCGCGACATTGTTGTGGTGATCGATGCCGGTCACGGCGGTGAAGACCCGGGCGCGTCCGGCTCTCGCGGTCAGCGTGAAAAAGACGTAGTGCTGCAGATTGCCCGCGAAACGCAGCGCCAGGTCAACGGCATGAAAGGCTTCCGCGCCGAACTGACCCGCACCGGCGACTACTTCATTCCACTGCGTGGCCGTACCGAAATCGCCCGCAAGAAAGGCGCCGACCTGTTTGTCTCGATCCACGCCGACGCCGCGCCTTCTGCCGCAGCTTTTGGTGCCTCGGTGTTTGCCCTGTCTGATCGTGGCGCAACTTCGGAGACCGCCCGTTGGCTGGCTGACAGCGAAAACCGTTCCGACTTGATCGGTGGGGCCGGCAACGTCAGCCTCGATGACAAGGACCGCATGCTCGCCGGTGTGCTGCTCGACCTGTCGATGACCGCGTCCCTGACGTCCAGCCTGAACGTTGGCCAGAAGGTCTTGAGCAACATTGGCCGGGTCACCCCGTTGCACAAGCAGCGCGTCGAACAGGCCGGATTCATGGTGCTGAAGTCGCCGGACATTCCATCGATCCTCGTGGAAACCGGATTCATCTCCAACGCCAACGAAGCGTCGAAACTCGCTGCATCGAGCCACCAGCAAGCGCTGGCGCGTTCCATCAGCAGCGGCGTGCGCCAGTTCTTCCAGCAGAACCCGCCACCGGGCACTTACATTGCCTGGTTGCGTGATTCCGGGAAAATCGCTCAAGGCCCGCGTGATCACCGGGTAAACCCGGGCGAGACGCTGGCGATGATCGCTGTGCGTTATCAGGTGTCGCCCGCCGCGGTGCGCAGCGCCAACAACCTGTCGAGCGATGAGCTCAAGATCGGTCAGCACCTGACCATTCCGGGCAATGATCTGGCGGCCAAAGAATGAATCAGGTCGTGAACAACAGCGCTCGCATCGAGCTGCTCAGCCCGCGTCTGGCGAACCAGATTGCTGCCGGTGAAGTGGTCGAACGCCCGGCGTCGGTGATCAAGGAGTTGCTGGAAAACAGCCTCGATTCCGGCGCCAAGCGCATCGACGTCGATGTGGAGTTGGGCGGCGTCAAATTGCTGCGGGTGCGCGACGACGGCAGCGGCATTTCTGCCGATGACCTGCCGCTGGCCCTGGCGCGACACGCCACCAGCAAGATCCGCAATCTGGAAGACCTCGAACAGGTCATGAGCCTGGGCTTTCGCGGTGAGGCACTGGCGTCGATCAGCTCCGTGGCGCGCCTGACCCTGACTTCCCGCACCCGCGAGGCCGATCAGGCCTGGCAGGTGGAAACCGAAGGCCGCGACATGGCGCCCCGCGTACAACCGGCGGCGCATCCGGTGGGCACATCGGTTGAAGTGCGCGACCTGTTTTTCAACACCCCGGCGCGACGCAAGTTTCTCAAGACCGAAAAAACCGAATTCGATCACCTGCAAGAAGTGATCAAGCGTCTGGCGTTGGCGCGTTTCGACGTGGCATTCCACCTGCGCCACAACGGCAAGACCATCCTCAGCCTGCACGAGGCCCATGACGATGCTGCCCGTGCGCGGCGTGTGGCGGCAATCTGTGGCCCGGGTTTCCTTGAGCAGGCGCTGCCGATCGAAATCGAGCGCAATGGCCTGCATCTGTGGGGTTGGGTCGGTTTGCCGACGTTCAACCGCAGCCAGGCGGACTTGCAGTATTTCTTCGTTAACGGCCGCGCCGTCCGCGACAAACTGGTGGCTCACGCGGTGCGCCAGGCTTATCGCGATGTGCTGTTCAATGGTCGGCACCCGACGTTCGTGCTGTTTTTCGAGGTCGATCCGACGGGCGTCGACGTCAACGTGCACCCGACCAAGCACGAAGTGCGCTTCCGTGAAGGGCGCATGGTCCACGATTTCCTTTATGGCACCTTGCATCGCGCCTTGGGCGATGTACGGCCGGACGATCATCTGGCGGCACCGGTGGCGACGGCTATCGTTCGTCCTACAGGCCTCGATGCGGGTGAGTTTGGCCCTCAGGGCGAAATGCGTCTGGCGGCCAATGCGCTTCTGGAACAGCCTCAGGCTCAGCCAGCGTTCAATACGCCTGCCGGTTCAGGCGCTGGCGCGGGTTATCAGTATCAATACACGCCGCGTCCGCAATCGGCCGTCCCTGCCGCCGAGGCGCACGCCGCCTATCGCGAGTTTTTCGCGCCATTGCCCGAAGCCAATGCGGTCGCTCTCCCGGCTGGGCAGGATGATATTCCGCCGTTGGGTTACGCGATGGCGCAGCTTAAAGGCATCTACATTCTTTCGGAAAACGCCCAAGGCCTGGTACTGGTGGACATGCATGCCGCTCACGAGCGGATCATGTACGAGCGCCTGAAAGTTGCGATGGCCAGCGAAGGCCTGAGCGGTCAGCCGCTGTTGGTGCCGGAATCCCTGGCGGTCAGTCAGCGTGAAGCCGATTGCGCCGAAGAGCACGTCGCCTGGTTCCAGCGTCTGGGCTTTGAATTGCAGCGTCTTGGCCCGGAAACCCTGGCCATCCGCCAGATTCCGGCACTGCTCAAGCAGGCGGAAGCCAACCGTTTGGTCGCCGACGTACTGGCTGACCTGATGGAATACGGCACCAGCGATCGCATTCAGGCGCACATCAACGAACTGCTCGGGACCATGGCCTGCCACGGTGCGGTCCGTGCGAACCGGCGTCTGGCCATCCCGGAAATGAACGGTCTGCTGCGCGACATGGAAAATACCGAGCGCAGCGGTCAATGCAACCATGGCCGACCGACCTGGACCCAACTGGGCCTGGACGATCTGGACAAACTGTTCTTGCGCGGTCGTTGATGAGCCAGCTCCCACCTGCGATTTTCCTGATGGGGCCGACCGCCGCCGGCAAGACCGACCTGGCCATCGAACTCACCAAGGTCCTGCCATGCGAACTGATCAGCGTCGATTCGGCGCTGGTCTACCGTGGCATGGACATCGGCACCGCCAAGCCTTCCAAAGAGCTTCTGGCGCAATATCCACACCGCTTGATCGACATTCTTGACCCGGCTGAGAGCTATTCGGCTGCGGATTTTCGTCGAGACGCCCTCGAAGCCATGGCCGATATCACCGCTCGCGGAAAAATTCCGCTGTTGGTAGGCGGCACGATGCTCTACTACAAGGCTTTGCTCGAAGGACTGGCAGAAATGCCGGCGGCCGATCCCGAGGTTCGTGCGCAAATCGAAGAAGAGGCTGCACGCCTTGGCTGGCAAGCCCTGCACGACCAGTTGGCGGTGGTCGACCCGGTATCGGCGGCGCGGATTCATCCGAACGATCCGCAGCGTCTGAGTCGAGCGCTGGAAGTTTATCGCGTCAGCGGTCAAAGCATGACTGCCCTGCGCTTGCAACAAACTGCGCAAAGTACTGAAGCAGCCGCTTCGGGACGGCAACAATTGCCCTATACTGTCGCGAACTTGGCCATTGCTCCGGCAAATCGTCAGGTACTGCACGAGCGAATTAAACAAAGATTCACTTTAATGTTGGAACAGGGATTCATTGACGAGGTCGTAGCCCTGCGTAAGAGAAGTGACCTGCATGCCGGGTTGCCGTCTATACGTGCAGTAGGCTACCGCCAAGTCTGGGACTACCTGGATGGCAAGCTGACGTCAGCCGAGATGCAGGAGCGTGGAATCATCGCCACGCGCCAATTGGCAAAGCGGCAGTTCACCTGGCTGCGCAGTTGGGCTGATTTACACTGGCTGGACAGCCTGGATTGCGACAATCTGCCGCGCGCCTTGAAATACCTTGGGACCATCTCCATATTGAGCTGAGTCCTTGCAATTGCCGTCTATCCTTGGGGGTGTGGCGGCCAAAGCCATCTGTTTACCTATTTTTTTATATTGAATCCTTAAAGGAGTGCGGCACATGTCAAAAGGGCATTCGCTACAAGACCCTTACTTGAATACTTTACGTAAAGAGAAAGTTGGGGTGTCCATCTACCTGGTCAACGGTATCAAACTGCAAGGTACGATCGAGTCTTTCGACCAGTTCGTTATCCTGCTGAAAAACACCGTCAGCCAAATGGTCTACAAACACGCTATCTCTACAGTAGTGCCGGTTCGTCCAATTCGTCTGCCTAGCGCAACCGAATCCGAAGCAGGTGATGCTGAGCCAGGTAACGCCTGATAGGAGTCTCCTTTGTTCTTTGAGCGCCACGGTGGTGGTGAGCGAGTCATCCTCGTTCACTTGGATGGACAGGACCCTGAGGCGCGCGAAGATCCGCAGGAGTTTCAGGAACTGGCTAATTCGGCAGGTGCCGAGACCGTCGCGTTTTTTAACGTGCCGCGTCATCGGCCAACTGCCAAGACCCTGATTGGCAGTGGCAAGGTCGAGGAACTGCGCGACCTGGTCAAAGCCGAGCAGGCCGATCTGGTGATTTTCAATCACATCCTCACGCCCAGTCAGGAACGTAACCTCGAACGTGTTTTCGAGTGTCGCGTGATCGACCGTACCGGTCTGATTCTCGATATTTTCGCCCAACGCGCCCGCACCCATGAAGGCAAGCTCCAGGTCGAACTGGCCCAGCTTGATCACATGAGTACCCGGCTGGTTCGTGGCTGGACTCACCTTGAGCGCCAAGGTGGCGGTATCGGTATGCGTGGACCGGGTGAAACCCAGCTGGAAACCGACCGCCGTTTGCTGCGGGTTCGCCTGCGTCAGATCAAGGGACGGCTGGAGAAAGTGCGCAGCCAGCGCGAACAGTCGCGCCGCGGCCGATCGCGTGCGGATATTCCTACCGTGTCCCTGGTGGGGTACACCAACGCCGGTAAATCCACGCTCTTCAATAACGTGACGAAATCCGACGTCTACGCAGCCGACCAATTGTTCGCCACGCTGGACCCGACCCTGCGTCGTCTGGAAATAGACGATCTGGGGCCGATTGTCCTGGCGGACACGGTGGGTTTCATTCGCCACTTGCCCCACAAGCTGGTCGAAGCATTCCGGTCTACCCTCGAAGAGTCGAGCAACTCCGATCTGTTGTTGCACGTGATCGATGCGGCCGAACCGGATCGCATGTTGCAGATCGAGCAGGTCATGGTGGTGCTGGGCGAGATTGGTGCCCAGGACTTGCCGATCCTCGAGGTCTATAACAAACTCGATTTGCTTGAAGGCGTTGAGCCACAAATCCAGCGCGATGAACACGGCAAGCCCCAACGGGTCTGGCTGTCGGCGCGTGATGGCAGTGGTCTGGAATTGCTTGAGCAAGCCATTGCCGAGTTACTGGGCAGTGAATTGTTTGTCGGTACCTTGCGCTTGCCGCAACGATTCGCTCGACTGCGTGCGCAGTTCTTCGAACTCGGTGCGGTGCAAAAAGAAGAACACGACGAAGAAGGCATCAGTTTGCTGGCCGTTCGTTTGCCCCGGGTCGAGTTGAATCGACTGGTAAGCCGCGAGGGATTGCAGCCGATGGAATTCATCGAGCAACACACTTTGCAATAAAAGCCTGAGAAAGCGGTTGTGCCGTGGTGACAGGCATTCTGTAGCATTGGTCGGCGCGCCGTGGGTGCGTCTTTGCTTTATCAGATGGAGAGCGCTATGGCTTGGAATGAGCCGGGTGGCAACTCGAATAATCAGGACCCTTGGGGTGGCAAGCGTCGTAACAACGGCGACCGCAAGGGACCACCGGATCTCGACGAGGCCTTCCGAAAGCTGCAGGAAAGCCTGAACGGGTTGTTCGGTGGTGGTAAGAAACGTGGTGATGACGGCGGTGGTTCGGGCAAGAGTGGCGGCTTCGGCGGCCTGCTCGGCATCGGACTTGTCGTGCTGGCGGCCGTGTGGCTGTACAGCGCGGTCTATGTAGTCGACGAGCAGGAGCAAGCCGTGGTGCTGCGCTTCGGCAAGTACTACGAAACCGTCGGCCCGGGTCTGAACATCTATTTCCCGCCGATCGACAAGAAGTACATGGAAAACGTAACGCGTGAGCGTGCGTACACCAAGCAAGGCCAGATGCTGACCGAAGACGAAAACATCGTCGAAGTGCCGCTGACCGTGCAGTACAAGATCAGCAACCTGCAGGACTTCGTGCTGAGCGTCGATCAGCCGGAAATCAGCCTGCAACACGCGACCGACAGCGCCTTGCGCCATGTGGTGGGTTCCACCGCCATGGACCAGGTACTGACCGAAGGTCGTGAGCTGATGGCCAGCGAAATCAAGGAGCGTCTGCAACGCTTCATGGATACCTATCGCACCGGTATCACCGTCACCCAGGTCAACGTACAGAGCGCAGCAGCACCGCGTGAAGTGCAGGAAGCCTTCGATGACGTGATCCGTGCCCGTGAAGATGAGCAGCGTTCGCGCAACCAGGCTGAAACCTATGCCAACGGCGTCGTGCCGGAAGCCCGTGGTCAGGCCCAGCGTATCCTCGAAGATGCCAATGGTTACCGTGACGAAACCGTCTCGCGTGCCAAGGGTGAAGCCGATCGCTTCACCAAACTGGTCGCCGAGTATCGCAAGGCACCTGAAGTCACCCGCCAGCGTCTGTATCTGGACACCATGCAGGAAGTCTTCAGCAACACCAGCAAGGTTCTCGTGACCGGCAACAAGAATGGCCAGAGCAATCTGCTCTACCTTCCTCTGGACAAGATGGTCGAAAGTGGTCGCAGCACCAGCACTCCGGTGACCGGCGCGGCAGCCAGCAGCAATGAAGCGAATGCGCGTGCGGCAGCTGATCTGCAGCAACAGCAAGCACGTACCAGGGAGAGTCGCTGATGAGCAATAAATCGCTGATCGCCCTTATTGTCGGCGTCGTCGTGGCGATCGCTGCCTGGAACTGCTTCTACATCGTGGCTCAGACCGAGCGTGCGGTGTTGCTGCAGTTCGGTCGCGTGGTTCAGGCCGATGTTCAGCCAGGCCTGCATGTGAAAGTGCCTTACGTTAACCAGGTGCGTAAATTCGACGCACGCCTGATGACGCTGGATGCACCGACACAACGCTTCCTGACGCTGGAAAAGAAAGCGGTAATGGTCGATGCCTACGCCAAGTGGCGCGTGAAGGACGCCGAGCGTTTCTACACCGCGACTTCCGGTCTCAAGCAAATCGCCGACGAGCGTCTGTCCCGTCGTCTGGAGTCGGGTCTACGAGACCAGTTCGGTAAGCGCACCCTGCACGAGGTTGTGTCGGGTGAACGTGATGCGCTGATGGCGGATATCACGGCTTCGCTGAACAAGATGGCCGAAAAAGAGCTGGGCATCGAAGTTGTCGATGTTCGGGTCAAGACCATCGACCTGCCAAAAGAAGTGAATCGTAGCGTGTTCGAACGTATGAGCACCGAGCGTGAGCGTGAAGCTCGCGAGCACCGCGCCAAGGGTAACGAGCTGGCCGAAGGCATCCGTGCCGACGCCGATCGTCAACGCCGCGTGCTGCTGGCTGAAGCCTATCGTGAATCGGAAGAGGTTCGCGGTGACGGTGACGCCCAGGCTGCTGCGATCTACTCCAAGGCCTACGGCCAGGATCAGGAGTTCTACGCGTTCTACCGTAGCCTGCGTGCCTACCGTGAAAGCTTCGCGAACAAATCCGACGTCATGGTCCTCGACCCAAGCAGTGACTTCTTCCATTACCTGGAAAAAGCCAAGCCTTGATACGACGTTGACCTGAATCATCCCGCCGGGCGGCTAAAACCTCTGGCGGGGTGATCCTTTGGGAAAACGTGTGTATGATGCGGCAGCCGGGAAATTCCCGGCTTTTTTGCGTCTGCACGTTTGATTGCTGTTTTTATGCAGATGCCGGGCTGAAAGGCTCGACAGGATTTTCGAGGAAAGTGGTTGGCGAAGCCGGTAAAAGGCTTTTCGCTCCGTCGCTCATGCGCGTGGTTTGCGCATGAGCCGATCATTTTCTGCTTCACTCAAGGCTCGGCCGAGGGCTGGCCGCCCGGATATAGGGGAAGGCGTAATGGCAACGGTAGACCGCTGGCTGCTGCCAGATGGCATCGAAGAAGTACTGCCACCGGAAGCTGCGCGTATTGAAGTCGCGCGTCGTCAGGTGTTGGATCTGTTCCAGAGCTGGGGTTACGAGTTTGTCGTGACTCCCCATATCGAGTACCTGGAATCCCTGCTGACCGGCGCGGGCTCCGACCTCGATCTGCGTACCTTCAAGGTCATCGACCCGCAGTCGGGCCGGCAGATGGGTTTCCGCGCCGACATCACGCCGCAGGTGGCGCGCATCGATGCGCATACCCTGCGTCGCGAAGGTCCAAGCCGTCTGTGCTATGCCGGCAGCGTGCTGCATGCTCAGCCACGTGCCTTGTCGTCCTCGCGCAGCCCGATCCAGTTGGGCGCCGAGTTGTACGGCGATGGCAGCCCGAGCAGCGACGTTGAAGTCATCAGCCTGATGCTGGCCATGCTGCAACTGGCCGACGTGCCGGATGTGCACATGGACCTCGGGCATGTAGGCATTTACCGCGGGCTTGCCCGTGCTGCCGGTTTGTCCGGTGAAGTCGAGCAGCAGTTGTTCGATGCGTTGCAACGTAAAGCCATCGACGAGGTCATTACCTTGACCGAAGGCTTGCCTGCCGATCTGTCGGGCATGCTGCGCGCGTTGGTCGACCTGTGTGGCGGCCGTGAAGTGCTGGCGGCTGCGCGTGAGCGTCTGGCCAAGGCTCCGGCCCCGGTTCTGGCAGCACTGGATGACTTGCTGGCGATTGCCGAGCGTCTGTCGGTGCGTTTCCCGGCGTTGCCGCTGTACTTCGACCTGGGCGAGTTGCGCGGTTACCACTACCACACCGGTGTGGTGTTCGCGGTGTTCGTACCGGGCGTTGGCCAGTCCATTGCCCAGGGCGGTCGTTACGACGATATCGGCGCCGACTTCGGTCGCGCTCGTCCGGCAACCGGTTTCTCTACCGATTTGAAAACCCTGGTGACCCTGGGGCGTGCTGAGATCGAGCTACCGTCTGGCGGTATCTGGATGCCTGACAGTACGGATGCGGCACTCTGGCAGCAGGTTTGCCAGTTGCGCAGTGAGGGTCAGCGTGTCGTCCAGGCATTGCCTGGACAACCTTTGGCCGCCGCCCGTGAAGCGGACTGCGACCGGCAATTGATCCAGCAGAACGGGCTTTGGCAAGTATCGCCACTGGCTTCTTGAGTTTTCCTGCCGGCCGCCGCCGGCACCAAGTTTGCGCGAATGAGGACAAGTGTTATGGGTAAGAATGTCGTAGTCCTGGGCACCCAATGGGGTGATGAGGGCAAAGGCAAGATCGTTGATCTGCTGACCGAACATGCTGCCGCCGTAGTGCGCTACCAGGGTGGCCACAACGCTGGCCACACGCTGGTGATCGATGGCGAAAAAACTGTCTTGCACCTGATCCCGTCGGGCGTGCTGCGCGAAGGCGTGCAGTGCCTGATCGGTAACGGCGTGGTGGTTGCACCTGACGCCCTGCTGCGCGAGATCACCAAGCTGGAAGAGAAAGGCGTACCGGTGCGTGAGCGCCTGCGTATCAGCCCGTCCTGCCCGCTGATCCTGTCCTTCCACGTCGCGCTGGACCAGGCCCGTGAAAAGGCCCGTGGCGAGCTGAAGATCGGTACCACCGGTCGCGGCATCGGCCCGGCCTACGAAGACAAGGTTGCACGTCGTGGCCTGCGTGTGGGCGACCTGCTCAACATGCCGCGCTTTGAAGACAAGCTGCGTGAACTGGTGGATTACCACAACTTCATGCTGGTGGGTTACTACAAAGAGCCAGCCATCGAGTTCGACAAGACCCTGGCCGAGTGCAAAGAATACGCTGAGCTGCTCAAGCCGCTGATGCTGGATGTGACTGCCGAGCTGCACGACCTGCGTCGCGCTGGCAAAGACATCATGTTCGAAGGCGCCCAGGGCTCTCTGCTGGACATCGACCACGGTACCTACCCGTACGTGACCAGCTCGAACACCACTGCTGGCGGCGTTGCTACCGGTTCGGGTGTTGGTCCGATGTTCCTGGACTATATCCTCGGCATCACCAAGGCTTACACCACGCGCGTAGGTTCGGGTCCATTCCCGACCGAGCTGTTCGACGAAGTCGGCGCGCACCTGGCCAAACAAGGTCACGAGTTCGGCGCGACGACTGGCCGTGCTCGTCGTTGTGGCTGGTTCGACGCCGTTATCCTGCGTCGCGCTATCGATGTGAACAGCATCTCGGGCATCTGCCTGACCAAGCTGGACGTACTCGACGGTCTGGAAACCATCAATATCTGCGTCGGCTACAAAGATGCGCAAGGTAATGCGGTTGCCCCGACTGATGCAGACAGCTACGTAGGCCTGCAGCCTGTGTACGAAGAAGTGCCGGGCTGGACCGAGTCGACCGTGGGTGCCAAAACCCTGGAAGAGCTGCCAGCTAACGCCCGTGCTTACATCAAACGCGTCGAAGAGCTGATCGGCGCGCCGATTGACATTATTTCGACGGGGCCTGATCGCAACGAAACCATCGTTCTGCGTCATCCGTTCGCTTGATAAGTCATTGAAGTGAAACACAAAGGGTCCTTAATCGGACCCTTTGTCGTTTATGCCTGTCGTACGGCACGACCTTTGCTGTGAACATTAGAAAAAGCATCGCTTCCGGCGTGCTATCAATTTAATGGCGCCAAAGCAGAGGGATTCCAAGTGTCGGCCGTTCTCTCACTGTTACAAAGCCGTTTACTGCGGCCTGTGTTCGTTACCCTCGGTATCGCCCTTTTGGTGCAGGTGCTGGTGGCTGTTGCTCTGACCCGGAGCACGGTGACCGCGCTGGAAGCCGATTTGGGTGTGCGCCTGGGCGCGGACAGTCAAAAGCTTTCGGGCGAACTCGAGCAGGCGGGGCGTGAAGTCACGTCGAGCCTCGACAGCCTATCCACCAGCACACGCCAACGCCTCACGGCAGGTCTGTCTTCTCGTTTGAAGGACGAGCAGGCGCAACTGCGTGCGACACTGGAAAAAGACCTGAAGGACTCCGCCAATGATATGGCGCAGCTTCTGGCTTCGGTCGCACCGCGTGCCATGTGGGACAGCGACGTTCCAACCCTCTCCGAATTCGCCCGTCGTGCGCAGCGCAATCCAAACGTGCTGTTTGTGGTCTACGACGATGCGACGGGTCAGCACTTGACGCGCTACCTCAACCGGGAAAACCCGATCAACAAGGCCCTGCTGGAAAAAGGCCAGGGCGAGCGGGCGCTGGACAAGGTGCTGGATGCGGCGAAGAACGATCCTTCGGTGTTCTACATCGAGGCATCGATCAACCCCAATGGCGTCGAAATCGGCAAGGTGTTGATGGGCGTCTCGACCGCCTCGGTGGAAACCGATCTCGCGGCCCTGGACAAACGCTTCTCTGCGCTGATCGCCAGCAGCGACCAATTGGTCGGCGACAGCCTCAAAGGCGCGGCGGCCGACAGTGCGACAGCCATGCGCGCGCGCCTGCAGTCGGCGCAGTCGACGGCATCGGAAATGAAAGCCAATACCACCAGTACGGTGCAGGAAGCGGCGTCCACCTTGCGCTGGCGCATCGGCGTGTTTCTGGCGGTGGTGGGCTTCGGTGTCCTGCTATTGCTGGCGGTGGTGCTTGGGCGACGGGTGGTCAATCGCCTGAAAATGCTGATCGTTGCCATGGATGACCTGGCGGCGGGCGAGGGTGACCTGACCAAGCGCGTACAGATCAACAGCAAGGACGAAATCGGCGACATGGCCTCGGCGGTCAATCGCTTTGTGGATAAGTTGCAACCGATCGTGCGCGAGGCGGGCGATGTGGCCCAGCGCACCGGTGTGGAAATCGGCGCGATGACCCTGCGCAACGCCGGGGCCGATGCGGCGGCGGGCATGCAGCGTGATGAAGTGGCTGAAAGTCTGCGGGCCTTGTCGCAAATGGCGGATGAAGCTCAGTCAGAAAGCCATGCCATGCAGGCGGCATTGAAGCAGGTGGTGGATATCCGCCAGGCCACCGATGAAAACACCCGGACCTCGGCGAAAGTCGGCAGCCTGATCGAGGCATTGGCCGGGCAGGTCGATACCGGCGCGCAAGTGATTGAGCGACTGGCGCAGCAGAGTGAACAGATTGAAGTGGTACTGACGGTGATTCACGGGATCGCCGAGCAAACCAACCTGCTGGCGCTGAACGCGGCCATCGAAGCAGCGCGCGCCGGCGAAACCGGGCGCGGGTTTGCGGTGGTGGCTGACGAAGTGCGGGCACTGGCGAGCAAGACCCAGAGCTCCACCGGCGATATTCAGGCGCACATCGTGGCGTTGCAGCAGGGTGCGCGCGAAGCGGTGGCGGCAATTGGTCAGGCCGGGCGTCAGGCCAGCGAAGGTTTGTTGGTCTTGCGTGACAGCGCGCGGTTGCAGCAGTCGGTGCAGGCATCGGTGGAGCAGGTGCACGCGGCGATCGGTCTGGCGACTCAGGCAGCAGCGCATCAGGCCAAGGGTGCGCAGGCAGTGCGCGGGCGGGTCGAGACTATTCATGCGCAGGCCGAGAAAGCGGCTCAGGCGGTGGTAGAAACCACAGCCAGCGGCAAGGTGCTGGATGGATTGGCGGCGCAATTGAAGGCGAGCCTGGGGCAGTTCCGGGCGTAAAAGATCAAAAGATCGCAGCCTTCGGCAGCTCCTATAGGGGAATGTGCGTTTCTCTGCAGGAGCTGCCGAAGGCTGCGATCTTTTGCGTTGTCAGCGGCTCAGATACATTCGGGTCGTCAGCAGATAGACCGGCAACCCCGACACTAATATCAACAACGCCGCATAAGGCGCCGCCGCCGCAAACTCCACATTCGCGCTATGCGCCCACACTTCTGTTGCCAATGTGTTGAGTCCGGTCGGACTCAACAGCAACGTCGCCGTCAGTTCCTTCATCGCATCCAGAAACACCAACGCAAACGCCGCACCCAGCGCCGGGAAAATGATCGGCAGGGTTATCCGGCAAAACGCGGTGAACGACGAAGCTCCCAGCGTTCGTGCGGCTTCCTCCAGTTGCGGCGCAGCCTTGCTCAGTGCCGTACGAATCGGCGCCTGAGCCAGCGGCAGGAACAGCAACGCATAAGCGATCAACAGCAGCGCCGAGGTCTGGTACAGCGCCGGCACATAATGCAAAGCGAAATAGACGAGCGTCAGGGCAATCACCAGTCCCGGCAGGGCATGCAGCAGATAGGGCAGGCGTTCGGCCCAGATCGCCAGTTGGCCCTTGTAGCGCACCACTAACAATCCGACGGGTACTGCCAGCACCAGGCACAACGCCGCGCCCCCCAGCGACAACGCCAGGGATGAAAGCAGCGCCTCACCGATGGCGGCTACCGGAAATGCCGCAGACGAACCCACTGCCAGCCAATACGCCAGCATGCCCAGTGGAATGCCGCTACCGATGATCGCCAGCAGCAGGCAGTAAGACTGTCCTGCGATGGCCCATGGTCCCAGGCGAACTTGCTCCGCCCGCCGCGCCGCGCCTTGGCCTGTACGCACGTGGCGACCTTTGCCGCGAACGCGCAGTTCCAGCCACAGCAGCATCAGGCACAGCGCCAGCAGTACTGCCGAGAGCATCGCGGCGTTGGCGTTACTGAATTCCAGTTCGAACTGTTGATAGATTGCGGTGGTGAAGGTTTGCAGGCCGATGATCGACAGCGCGCCGAATTCCACCAGCATGTGCAGCGCGATCAGCAGCGAACCGGCGAGCAGCGACGGCCAGAGCAGGGGTAGGGTGACCTTGAAGAACACCCCCCAGCGATTTTGCCCCAGCGTGCGTGCGGACTCTTCCAAAGATGGATCGAGATTGCGCAAGGTCGCCGCCACCGGCAGGAAAATCAGCGGGTACTTGGAGAGCGTCATCACCAAAATCGCCCCGCCGAGCCCTTCAAAATGAGCGCTCAGCGATACCCAGGTGAAGCTGCTGACAAACGCCGGTACGGCGAACGGCAGGCACAGGATCACGCCCCACAGGCGCCGCCCCGGCAGATTGCTGCGTTCCAGCAGCCACGCCAGCGACAGCCCGATCACGCCGCAGGCCAGCGTCACACCGACCATCAGCGCCAAGGTATTGCGCAGCAAACCGAACACATAAGGTCGCCAGAGCAAGTGCAGCGCCTCGGCCCAGCCCGCCTGCCAGGCCTTGAGCCCGACATAGGCCAGCGGCAGCAGGCTGAGTACGACCAGCAGCAGAACCGGCAGCAGCAACCAGATCGATGGCCGCTTCCGCCGAGGCACGTAAGCGCCGGTCGGAACGGGTAGCGGAGTGCTCATCAGTTCAGGCCAACGTCACGTTCCAGATCCAGGGCTTCTTCGGCGTTGCCGAGGTCGGCTGGCGTGACTTTCGGCGCTTCCAGCTCACTGAAAGGCTTGAGGCCGCGATCCGATTCCATGCCTTTATGCAGCGGGTATTCAGCGGTGGTCTGGGTGATCACGCGCTGACCTTCTTCGCTGGCCATGTAGGCGAGCAATTGCTGGGCTTCTTTTGGATGTTTGCTGGACTTCAGAACGGCTGCGCTGGAAACAGTGATCAGCCCGCCGACGTCGCCACCGGTGAAGTAGTGCAGTTTCGAATCGAGCTGGCCCTTTTCACGCTGCAGGGCGAACCAGTAGTAGTTGTTCACCAGCACTGTCGCGACTTCGCCGTTTTCCACGGCTTTGAGCGCGACCATGTTGTTGCTGTAGGTCTTGCCGAAAGCGCGCAGGCCGGTCAGCCACTCTTCGGCCGCGTCCATGCCGTGCACCTTGATGATCGCGACGGCCTGTTCCTGGAAGGCGCCGCTGGTCGGTACGAAACCCACCTTGCCCTGCCATTTCGGGTCGGAGAACTCCATCACTGATTTCGGCAGGTCTTTTTCGTCGATCAGCTTGGGGTTGAACGCCACGACGCGCACCCGGGCGGTCACGCCGATCCAGGTGCCATTGCCGGCGACGTATTCCTTGGGCAGAACCACCAGCGTGGCGTCGTCAGCCTTGGCCAGCAGGCCTTGCTCGCCGAGTTTGTTCAGTGGTGGGGATTCTTCGGTGTAGATCACGTCGGCGGGGGAGCGATCGCCTTCTTCGACGACCTGGCTGGCGAGCTGGTTGCTGCTGCCTTTGCGGACGTTGACGTGGATGCCGGTTTTGGCTTCGAAGGCTTTGGCGACGGCGTCGCCGACTTCTTTGTGTTGGCCGTTGTAGAGGGTCAGGGAAACTTGATCCGCAGCCTGGGTGAGGGGGGTGGCGAGTGCCAGGCCGAGCAGGGTGATGGTCAGGCCGCGGCGCAGGGTATTTCGAAACATCATTCGCAGGGTTCCTCACTGTCGCATTGCAAAAACTTGCAACAATGATAAACGATATTGTTTCTCAAATGCGCATTGAAAGGCGAGGTTGGCTCATTGTAGGAGCTGCCGAAGGCTGCGATCTTTTGGCTCGATCTTGAAAATCAAAAGATCGCAGCCTCGTTTCTCTCGGCAGCTCCTACAGGTCCTGCGGGGGGAGGTTTTTAGGCCAGAAACGCAAAAACCCGCTTTCGCGGGTTTCTGTGAAATCCAGGGTCGTAACCTTGAATTTGAATTGGTGCCCAGAAGAAGACTCGAACTTCCACGACCTTGCGGTCACCAGCACCTGAAGCTGGCGTGTCTACCAATTTCACCATCTGGGCAATCATCTTCAGCGTCGCCGCTGTTGATGTGGCGCACTATACGGAGCGCATTTTGATCTGTAAACCCCTGATTTTAAAATTAATAAACCAGTCGTCCAGAATGCAGAAACCCGCTTTCGCGGGTTTTTGTGTGAGTCTTGAAATTGATCTAATCTCAAGCTCGAAATTGGTGCCCAGAAGAAGACTCGAACTTCCACGACCTTGCGGTCACCAGCACCTGAAGCTGGCGTGTCTACCAATTTCACCATCTGGGCAGTATCGGCAACGTCTCCGTCGTCGATGGCGCGCACTATACGGAGCGTCTTTTTAACTGTAAACCCCCGGAATCAAAAAAACCTGGAAAATTTCACCAGCGGTCTTCAAATCAGCTTTACGGTGTCGATACAGGGCTTTAGATGGGTCGTCTTAGCCTGAAATTTCCCGTTTCATTACGCCTATGCCAAACTAACCCGCATATAGACAAGGTGAAAACTCTCTAATGGCCGATTGGCAGTCCCTCGATCCCGAGGCCGCTCGTGAAGCGGAAAAATATGAAAACCCCATTCCTAGCCGCGAACTGATCCTTCAGCATCTTGCTGATCGGGGTTCGCCTGCTAACCGCGAGCAGCTGGTCGAAGAGTTTGGTCTGACCACAGAAGACCAGATCGAAGCCCTGCGCCGCCGTCTGCGCGCCATGGAGCGCGATGCTCAACTCATCTATACCCGTCGCGGCACTTATGCGCCGGTGGACAAGCTCGACCTGATCCTGGGTCGCATCAGCGGTCACCGTGACGGTTTCGGTTTCCTGGTGCCGGATGACGGCAGTGACGACCTGTTCATGAGCCCGGCGCAAATGCGTCTGGTGTTCGACGGTGACCGTGCCCTGGCCCGCGTTTCCGGTCTGGACCGTCGCGGTCGCCGCGAAGGCATGATCGTCGAAGTGGTGTCCCGCGCTCACGAAACCATCGTCGGTCGTTACTTCGAAGAAGGCGGTATCGGTTTCGTCGTTGCCGACAACCCGAAGATCCAGCAGGAAGTGCTGGTGACGCCGGGCCGCAACGCCAATGCGCAGATCGGTCAGTTCGTCGAAGTGAAGATCACCCACTGGCCGACGCCACGCTTCCAGCCGCAAGGCGACGTGGTTGAAGTCGTGGGTAACTACATGGCGCCGGGCATGGAAATCGATGTCGCCCTGCGCACCTACGACATTCCCCACGTCTGGCCTGATGCCGTACTGAAGGAAGCCGGCAAGCTCAAGCCGGAAGTCGAAGAGAAAGACAAAGAGAAGCGCATCGACCTGCGCCATCTGCCGTTCGTCACCATCGACGGTGAAGATGCCCGCGACTTCGATGACGCGGTCTACTGCGAAGCCCGTCCGGGCAAGCTGCGCCTGTTCTCCGGTGGCTGGAAGTTGTACGTGGCGATTGCCGACGTATCCAGCTACGTGAAACTCGGTTCGGCGCTGGATGCCGAGGCGCAGGTTCGCGGCAACTCGGTGTACTTCCCCGAGCGCGTGATCCCGATGCTGCCTGAGCAGTTGTCCAACGGCCTGTGCTCGCTGAATCCGCAGGTTGATCGTCTGGCCATGGTTTGCGAGATGACCATCTCCAAATCCGGCGAAATGACCGACTACTGCTTCTACGAAGCGGTGATTCACTCCCATGCCCGTCTGACCTACAACAAGGTCAGCGCCATGCTGGAAACGCCGAAGGCTACTGAAGCGCGCAAACTGCGTGGCGAGTACACCGACGTCGTGCCGCATCTCAAGCAGCTTTATGCGCTGTATAAAGTATTGCTGGCCGCCCGTCACGTGCGTGGCGCGATCGATTTCGAAACGCAGGAAACCCGGATCATCTTCGGTTCCGAGCGCAAGATCGCCGAAATCCGTCCAACCATACGCAACGATGCCCACAAGCTGATCGAGGAATGCATGCTGGCGGCCAACGTGGCCACCGCTGAATTCCTGAAAAAGCACGAAATCCCTGCGCTTTACCGCGTTCACGATGGTCCGCCACCGGAGCGTCTGGAAAAACTGCGCGCGTTCCTCGGCGAGCTCGGCCTGTCCCTGCACAAAGGCAAGGACGGTCCGTCGCCGAAGGATTACCAGGCATTGCTGGCCGGTATCAAGGATCGCCCGGATTTCCACCTGATCCAGACCGTCATGCTGCGTTCGTTGAGCCAAGCGGTGTACAGCGCTGATAACCAGGGCCACTTCGGCCTGAATTATGAAGCGTACACCCACTTCACTTCGCCGATCCGCCGCTACCCGGACTTGCTCACGCACCGGGCGATCCGCAGCGTGATTCATTCGAAACAGGACACCCCGCACGTTCGTCGTGCCGGTGCGATGACCATTCCGAAAGCGCGTATCTATCCTTACGACGAAGCGGCGCTGGAGCAGCTCGGCGAGCAGTGCTCGATGAGCGAGCGCCGTGCCGACGAAGCGACCCGCGACGTGGTGAACTGGCTCAAGTGCGAGTTCATGAAGGATCGCGTGGGCGAGTCGTTCCCGGGCGTGATCACCGCAGTGACTGGTTTTGGTCTGTTCGTCGAACTGACCGACATCTACGTCGAAGGTCTGGTGCACGTCACCGCGCTGCCGGGCGATTACTACCACTTCGATCCTGTGCACCACCGCCTGGCCGGTGAGCGTACCGGTCGCAGCTTCCGCCTTGGCGACACCGTTGAAGTGCGGGTCATGCGCGTCGACCTCGACGAGCGCAAGATCGACTTCGAGATGGCTGAAACAACCATCAACGCACCGATCGGTCGCAAGAAGCGTGGCACTGAAACCGCAGCACCTGCTGCCTCTTCTAAAAAATCGGAAGCAGAGCCGGCCCCGGCGAAAACCGGTCGTCGTCCTGCCAAGGAAAAGGCTGTCGAGGCCTACCGCCCGAGCGATGCGGCAGCGAAAAACGCTGAAGTGCGCAAAAGTCGTGAAATGAAACAGGCGTTGCTCGCCGGTGCGAAAAGCGGCGGTAAAGCGGCGTCTGCGGGAAAGACCAGCCGGTCGGCGCCTGAAAAGGCTGTCGGCGGCAAACCTGCCAAACCGAGCAAACATCGTAAAGGTCCGCCAAAAGCGGGCTCGGCCCCAGCCAAAAGCGGTGGGGCGCGTAAACCTAAGGCCAAGCCATGAGTCAGTTGGAAAAGATCTATGGCGTACACGCTGTAGAAGCGTTGCTGCGTCACCACCCGAAACGCGTCAAGCAGATCTGGCTGGCCGAAGGTCGCAATGATCCACGGGTCCAGACGCTGATTGAGCTGGCCAACGAAAACCGGGTCCAGGTCGGCCAGGCCGAGCGCCGTGAAATGGACGCCTGGGTTGAAGGCGTGCATCAGGGCGTGGTTGCGGACGTGAGTCCAAGCCAGGTCTGGGGCGAGGCGATGCTCGACGAGCTGCTGGATCGCACCGAAGGCGCACCGCTGTTGCTGGTGCTCGACGGTGTGACTGACCCGCATAACCTCGGTGCCTGCCTGCGTTCCGCCGATGCGGCGGGCGCACTGGCCGTGATCGTGCCAAAGGACAAGTCGGCAACGCTGACGCCGGTTGTACGAAAAATTGCCTGCGGTGCTGCGGAAGTGATTCCGCTGGTGGCCGTGACCAACCTGGCGCGCACCCTGGAGAAACTTCAGCAGCGCGGCTTGTGGGTTGTCGGTACGGCGGGGGAGGCTGAGGTCAGCCTGTACGACCAAGACCTGACCGGCCCGACCATCTTGATCATGGGTGCCGAAGGCAAAGGCATGCGTCGCCTGACCCGCGAACATTGCGACTACCTGGTGAACCTGCCGATGGCTGGTAGCGTCAGTAGCCTTAACGTGTCCGTGGCGACGGGTGTTTGCCTGTTCGAAGCGCAGCGTCAGCGTAGCGTCAAAGCCAAGGCTGCCGCCAAGAAGTCCTGATTCACGCAGGCCCCTATAGGAGCTGCCGCAGGCTGCAATCTTTTGACTTTGATTTTTCAAGATCAAAAAATCGCAGCCTTCGGCAGCTCCTACAGGTGTTCGGCATATGGTGACTGTTCAAATAATCACCAATTACCTTGCGCCTCCCTCGCCCCTTCTCTACAATTGCGCCCCTTGCTGTGACGGCAGGCACGCATGTGCCTTACCCACGCAAGTCCATAAGTGTCATTCACTCCTTGTCTGACCGCTTTTGAGCGGCAGGCTACAACCCGTAAGGAGCATTCATGCGTCATTACGAAATCATCTTTTTGGTCCACCCGGATCAAAGCGAGCAAGTCGGCGGCATGGTTGAGCGTTACACCAAGCTGATCGAAGAAGACGGCGGCAAAATCCACCGTCTGGAAGATTGGGGCCGTCGTCAACTGGCCTACGCAATCAACAATGTTCACAAGGCTCACTACGTGATGCTGAACGTTGAGTGCACTGGCAAGGCCCTGGCCGAGCTGGAAGACAACTTCCGCTACAACGATGCAGTGATCCGTAACCTGGTCATCCGTCGCGACGAAGCCGTTACCGGCCAGTCCGAGATGCTCAAGGCTGAAGAAAACCGCAGTGAGCGCCGTGAGCGTCGCGACCGTCCTGAGCACGAAGGCGCTGAAAGCGCTGATAGTGATGACAGCGACAACAGCGATAACGCTGACGAGTAATCCACGGACCTTTTAAGGAGCCTATCAAATGGCACGTTTCTTCCGTCGTCGTAAATTCTGCCGCTTCACCGCTGAAGACGTGAAAGAGATCGATTACAAAGATCTCAACACTCTGAAAGCCTACGTATCCGAGACCGGCAAAATTGTTCCAAGCCGCATCACCGGTACCAAAGCTCGTTATCAGCGTCAGCTGGCCACCGCTATCAAGCGCGCCCGCTTCCTGGCCCTGCTGGCCTACACCGACAGCCACGGCCGCTGAGACCGGGCAGTCGACACGTAGCAAAGGATTGAATGTATGCGTGCCTTAGCTGAGTTCATCATGCGGGGCCGTATGCAGGCCACTCTGGTAGTGGCTGGATGTGCGGCATTGCCGTTGTTGTATTGGTTGGGTGCTGCCGCCGGATGCCTTGTGCTCCTGCGGCGCGGATTGAAGGACGCCCTGGGCGTTCTTGCTCTGGGACTGCTGCCGGCGTTGATCTGGTGGCTTTACTCCGACGACCCACGGGCACTTCTGGTGCTGCTGGGGTCTGCGAGCCTTGCGTTGATTTTGCGCGCAAGCGAGTCCTGGAACCGCGTGCTGCTGGTCAGCATAGCGATGGGAGTGGTGTTTTCAGTGGTGCTGGGGACGGCTTTTGGTCCCCAGATCGAGATGCTGGCGCAGGCTTTGATAAAAGTCATGCCGTCGCTACTCGGTGAGGTCTACCAGCAAATGTCGGTAGACGAGCAAGCGCGTTTCGCGTCCCTGATTGCACCAATCCTGACCGGCCTGATTGCGGCCTTGTTGCAGATCGTCAGTGTGCTGAGCCTGATTGTCGGGCGCTACTGGCAGGCGTTGTTGTACAACCCAGGCGGTTTTGGTCGCGAGTTTCGCGCCATCCGAATCCCGCTGGGTCCCGCGTTGTTGCTGCTGGCGGGCATGGTTGTGACACCGAACTTCGGTGCCCAGATGTCTATGCTCGTACCGTTGTGCAGCGTACCGCTGGTTTTCGCCGGGCTGGCCCTGATTCACGGGCTGGTGGCGCAAAAGCGACTGGCCAGGTTTTGGCTGGTGGGGTTGTACGTGACGCTGTTGCTGTTCATGCAGCTGATCTATCCGTTGCTGGTGGTCTTGGCCATCGTCGACAGCCTGATTGATTTTCGCGGTCGTCTGGTGCCGAAAGACACCGATAACGCGAACGGTGAAGGTTAAAAGTTAAGAGGATTTTCACATGCAACTGATCCTTCTGGAAAAAGTCACCAACCTGGGCAACCTGGGTGACAAAGTGAACGTTAAGGCTGGTTACGGTCGTAACTACCTGCTGCCTTACGGCAAAGCTACCGCTGCGACCCCAGCCAACCTGGCTGCGTTCGAAGAGCGTCGCGCTGAGCTGGAAAAAGCTGCAGCAGACCGTAAAGCATCGGCTGAAAGCCGTGCCGCCCAACTGGCTGAGCTGGAAGTGACTATCACTGCCACCGCTGGTGACGAAGGCAAGCTGTTCGGTTCGATCGGTACTCACGACATCGCTGACGCACTGACCGCCTCTGGCGTTGAAGTGCAGAAGAGCGAAGTTCGTCTGCCGAACGGCACCATCCGCAACGTAGGCGAATTCGACGTAGCCGTGCACCTGCACGCCGAAGTTGAAGCCACCGTACGCGTTGTCGTGGTAGCAGCTTAAGCAGCACTTGTCGGCTGGCACCCTCGGGTGCTTGCCGGTAACATCGGGCACGATCCTGTTTACAGGTCGTGCCCTTTGTCTTTCTGGCATCCCCGTTTTTACATCTGATTCCAAGTGGCCATGAACGAAATCTCCGCTCCCGAGCAATACGATCTGCAAACCGCCGCGCTGAAAGTACCGCCGCATTCCATCGAAGCCGAACAGGCTGTACTCGGTGGTCTGATGCTGGACAACAACGCCTGGGAACGCGTGCTCGACCAAGTCTCCGACGGCGATTTCTATCGACATGACCACCGTCTGATTTTCCGTGCGATCGCCAAACTGGCCGATCACAACTCCCCGATTGACGTCGTGACCCTTGCCGAGCAACTGGACAAGGAAGGTCAGACGTCGCAGGTGGGTGGCCTCGGTTACCTTGGTGAGTTGGCGAAAAACACACCGTCCGTCGCCAACATCAAGGCTTATGCACAGATCGTCCGTCAGCGCGCGACGTTGCGCCAACTGATCGGCATCAGCACCGAGATCGCCGACAGCGCCTTCAACCCGGAGGGTCGCACTGCCGAGGAAATCCTCGACGAAGCGGAACGCCAGATCTTCGCGATTGCCGAGGCCCGGCCGAAAACCGGTGGCCCGGTGGGTGTGAACGATTTGCTGACCAAGGCCATCGATCGCATCGACACGCTGTTCAACACTGACAACGCCATTACCGGCCTGTCCACGGGCTACACCGACCTTGATGAAAAGACCAGCGGCCTGCAGCCGGCTGACTTGATCATCGTCGCCGGTCGTCCGTCGATGGGTAAAACCACCTTCGCGATGAACCTCGTGGAAAACGCCGTACTGCGCAGCGACAAGGCTGTTCTGGTGTATTCCCTCGAGATGCCAGGCGAATCGCTGGTCATGCGTATGCTGTCGTCCCTCGGTCGGATCGACCAGACCAAGGTGCGTTCCGGTCAGTTGGAAGATGACGACTGGCCGCGCCTGACCTCGGCGGTGAACCTGCTCAATGACCGCAAGCTGTTCATCGACGACACCGCCGGTATCAGCCCTTCGGAAATGCGAGCGCGTACCCGGCGTCTGGCGCGTGAGCACGGTGAGATCGGCCTGATCATGATCGACTACCTTCAGTTGATGCAGATTCCAGGTTCAGGCGGCGACAACCGAACCAACGAGATTTCTGAAATCTCGCGCTCCTTGAAAGCCTTGGCCAAGGAGTTCAACTGTCCGGTGGTGGCGCTGTCCCAGCTCAACCGCTCCCTCGAGCAGCGGCCGAACAAACGGCCGATCAACTCCGACCTCCGGGAATCCGGAGCGATCGAGCAGGACGCCGACGTGATCATGTTCGTTTACCGAGACGAGGTGTATCACCCGGAAACCGAGCACAAGGGCATTGCCGAAATCATCATCGGCAAGCAGCGGAACGGCCCGATCGGCTTTATCCGCCTGGCGTTCATCGGTAAGTACACCCGCTTCGAGAACCTGGCGCCGGGTAGCTACAACTTTGATGATGACGAGTAATTTGTAGCGTCTGAAAGGGCCTCATCGCGGGCAAGCCCGCTCCCTCAGGGTTCTGTGTGGTACCAAAATAGCAGGTACACCATAAATCACCGTGGGAGCTGGCTTGCCAGCGATAGGGTCGCCACCAATTTCCGACCACAGCCGTCGGAATTGGTCAAAATTTGTGCTATATTCCGCGCCCGCGAAATTCAATGAAAGCCAACACCGGTTATCGACATGCAAGCAGCCAAGCCGTTATTTGACTATCCAAAGTACTGGGCCGAATGTTTCGGGCCAGCGCCATTCCTGCCGATGAGCAGGGAGGAGATGGATCAGCTCGGCTGGGATTCCTGCGACATCATCATCGTCACCGGTGATGCGTACGTCGATCACCCGTCGTTCGGCATGGCGATCATCGGCCGGCTGCTGGAGTCCCAGGGCTTCCGCGTCGGGATCATTGCCCAGCCGAACTGGCAGTCCAAAGACGATTTCATGAAGCTCGGCGAGCCGAACCTGTTCTTCGGTGTCGCGGCCGGCAACATGGACTCGATGATCAACCGCTACACCGCCGACAAGAAAATCCGTTCCGACGACGCCTACACGCCGGGCGGCATGGCCGGTAAGCGTCCGGACCGCGCGAGCCTGGTCTACAGCCAGCGCTGCAAGGAAGCTTACAAAAACGTGCCGATCGTGCTTGGCGGCATCGAAGCTTCGTTGCGCCGTATCGCGCATTACGATTACTGGCAGGACCGTGTGCGTAACTCGATCCTGATCGACGCCAGCGCCGACATCCTGCTCTACGGCAACGCCGAACGAGCGATCGTCGAAGTCGCCCAGCGTCTTTCCTACGGTCACAAGATCGAAGACATCACCGACGTGCGCGGCACTGCGTTCATTCGTCGTGATACACCGAAAGACTGGTACGAAGTCGACTCCACGCGCATCGACCGTCCGGGCAAGATCGACAAGATCATCAACCCGTACGTCAACACCCAGGACACCCAGGCCTGCGCCATCGAGCAGGAAAAAGGTCCGGTTGAAGATCCGCAGGAAGCCAAGGTCGTACAGATCCTGGCCAGCCCGAAGATGACCCGCGACAAAACCGTGATTCGTCTGCCGTCGGTTGAGAAAGTCCGTGGCGACGCCGTTCTCTACGCCCACGCCAACCGCGTGCTGCATCTGGAAACCAACCCGGGCAACGCCCGCGCCTTGGTCCAGAAGCACGGCGAAGTCGATGTCTGGTTCAACCCGCCACCGATTCCGATGACCACTGAAGAAATGGACTACGTGTTCGGCATGCCATACGCGCGCATTCCGCACCCGGCGTACGGCAAGGAGAAGATCCCGGCCTACGACATGATCCGTTTCTCGGTGAACATCATGCGTGGCTGTTTTGGCGGCTGCACCTTCTGCTCGATCACCGAGCACGAAGGCCGGATCATCCAGAACCGTTCCCACGAGTCGATCATTCGAGAGATCGAAGAGATTCGCGACAAGGTCCCGGGTTTTACCGGCGTCATTTCTGACCTCGGCGGCCCGACCGCGAACATGTACCGCATCGCGTGCAAGAGCCCGGAAATCGAATCCGCGTGCCGCAAGCCGTCGTGCGTGTTCCCCGGCATCTGCCCGAACCTGAACACCGACCACTCGGCGCTGATCCAGTTGTACCGCAGCGCCCGTGAATTGCCGGGCGTGAAGAAGATCCTGATCGCTTCCGGCCTGCGTTACGACCTCGCGGTCGAATCGCCGGAGTACGTAAAAGAGCTGGTGACCCACCACGTCGGTGGTTACCTGAAGATCGCCCCGGAACACACCGAGGAAGGTCCGCTCAACCAGATGATGAAACCGGGCATCGGCAGCTATGACAAGTTCAAGCGCATGTTCGAGAAGTACTCCAAGGAAGCGGGCAAAGAGCAATACCTGATTCCGTACTTCATCGCCGCCCACCCGGGCACCACCGATGAAGACATGATGAACCTGGCGCTGTGGCTCAAGGGCAACGGTTTCCGTGCCGACCAGGTGCAGGCGTTCTACCCGTCGCCGATGGCCACCGCCACCGCGATGTACCACTCGGGCAAGAACCCGCTGCGCAAGGTCACTTACAAGTCTGACGCGGTCACCATCGTCAAGAGTGAAGAGCAGCGCCGTCTGCACAAGGCGTTCTTGCGTTATCACGACCCGAAAGGCTGGCCGATGCTGCGTGAAGCGCTGACCCGCATGGGCCGCGCCGACCTGATCGGGCCGGGCAAGAACCAGTTGATCCCGCTGCACCAGCCGTCCACCGACAGCTACCAGAGCGCCCGTCGCAAGAACTCGACGCCGGCCGGCAGCCACAAGGTTGCAGGGGAAAAGACCACCAAGATCCTGACCCAGCACACCGGTCTGCCACCACGCGCCAGCGATGGCGGCAACCCGTGGGACAAGCGTGAACAAGCCAAGGCTGCGGCGTTCGCCCGCAACCAGCAGGCGGCCAAGGAGCGCAAGGACGCGGCCAAGGGCAAAGGGCCGAAGCCGACGCGCAAGCCGGTTGTGCCGCGCTAAACCTCGCTTGAGCAGAACAGAACGCCAACCTTCGGGTTGGCGTTTTGCATTCCAGGCCCAATCAAAAGATCGCAGCCTTCGGCAGCTCCTACAGGTGCACGCCAATCCCGTGTCGGAGCTGTCGAAGGCTGCGATCTTTTGATCTTCGCGACATATTCGTGCAATTGCTCCGAACCAATTTCCCGCATCGCCCGATTTTGGTGCTGTACTGCCTCCAGTAACCGGAGAAAGCGCCAGCGCCGCTGGATGGCATAAGTCTTGCGCGCTTTCGAATACGCTTAGGGCTCGCAGGAGGCACGCCGTGTCGATTCATGTCGCATTGCACCACGTCACGCATTACCGCTACGACCGCGCCGTCGAGCTCGGTCCGCAGATCGTTCGCTTGCGCCCGGCCGCCCACAGTCGCACGCGGATACTCTCCTATGCGCTGAAAGTCTCGCCCGAGCAGCATTTCATCAACTGGCAGCAAGACCCGCAGGGCAATTACCTGGCGCGGCTGGTGTTTCCGGAAAAGACCGACGAGCTGCGGATCGAAGTCGACCTGCTGGCCGAAATGGCGGTCTTCAACCCTTTCGATTTCTTCCTCGAACCCTACGCAGAAAAAATCCCGTTCGCTTACGCCGCGGACGAGCGCAAGGAACTGGCGCCGTACCTGGAAACCTTGCCCCTGACGCCAAAATTCAAGGCCTATCTGGATGGCATCGATCGCACGCCACTGCCCGCCGTGGATTTCCTCGTCGCACTCAACCAGCGCCTGAGCGAAGACATCGATTACCTGATTCGCATGGAACCGGGCGTGCAAACCCCCGAATTCACCCTCGAACAGGCCTCCGGCTCGTGCCGCGACTCCGCGTGGCTGCTGGTGCAACTACTGCGCAACCTCGGGCTGGCGGCGCGCTTCGTTTCCGGTTACCTGATCCAATTGACCGCCGACGTGAAAAGCCTCGATGGCCCGTCCGGCACCGAAGTGGATTTCACCGACCTGCACGCCTGGTGCGAGGTGTACTTGCCCGGCGCTGGCTGGATCGGCCTGGATGCGACTTCCGGGCTATTCGCCGGTGAAGGACACATTCCGTTGGCCTGTAGTCCCGATCCATCCTCGGCGGCACCGATCACGGGGTTGGTGGAACCCTGCGAGTGCGAATTCAGCCACGAAATGTCGGTTGAGCGGATTTGGGAGGCGCCCCGCGTCACCAAGCCTTACACCGACGATCAATGGCTGGCGATTCAGGCCCTGGGTCGGCAAATCGACGCCGACCTGCTGGAAGGCGATGTGCGCCTGACCATGGGCGGTGAGCCAACCTTTGTGTCCATCGATGACCCGGACGGTGCCGAGTGGAACACGGCGGCGCTGGGGCCGGACAAACGCCGACTGTCCGCCGAGCTGTTCCAGCGCATGCGTAAACGCTACGCGCCGCAGGGGCTGGTGCATTTCGGGCAGGGCAAGTGGTACCCCGGTGAGCAACTGCCGCGCTGGTCGCTCAATTGCTACTGGCGCCGTGACGGCGTGCCGATCTGGCAAAACAGTGCGCTGATTGCCGATGAGCAGGAAGATTACGGCGCCAATGGCGAACTGGCCGGGCGTTTTCTGGCGAGCGTCGCCGAGCGCCTGAAAATTCCGACACGCTTTGTGTTTCCGGCCTACGAGGACAATTTCTATTACCTCTGGCGCGAAGGCACTTTGCCGCAGAACGTCAGCGCCGAGGATTCCCGTCTTGAAGAGCCGCTGGAGCGTGCGCGTCTGCGCAAAGTCTTCGGCCAGGGTCTGGACAAGGTCATCGGCCAGGTACTGCCGCTGGCGCGCACCGCCAAGGGCGATCAATGGCAAAGCGGTCGCTGGTACTTGCGCGATGAGCATTGCCGACTGGTGCCAGGTGATTCGCCGCTGGGCTACCGCTTGCCGCTGGGTTCGCAGCCTTGGGTGAGAGCGGCGGAATATCCGTTCATTCATCCGCAAGACCCTAATCAGGAGTTCCCGCCGCTGCCTGATGCTGCACAACTGCAAAACCAGGGCGCGGCTGCCGTTGCTGAAGATCGAGCGCCGAAGATCGACGAGTCTGCGGACTGGCTGACCCGCACCGCGTTCTGCGCTGAGGCACGGGAAGGCCGGTTGTACCTGTTCATGCCGCCGCTGGAGCGCGCTGAGGACTATCTGGAACTGGTCGCGGCCATCGAAGCCACCGCCGAAGAGTTGCATTGTCCGGTGTTGCTGGAAGGCTATGAACCACCGAGTGATCCGCGCCTGAGCAACTTCCGCATCACCCCGGATCCGGGCGTGATCGAAGTCAACGTGCAGCCGTCCACGACGTGGGACGAATTGGTCGAGCGCACCGAATTCCTTTACGAAGAAGCGCGCCAGACCCGACTCACCACCGAGAAGTTTCTCATCGATGGCCGGCATACCGGCACCGGTGGCGGTAACCATTTCGTACTGGGTGGCGCGACACCGGCTGACTCACCGTTTCTACGGCGTCCGGATTTGCTGCGCAGCCTGATCAGTTACTGGCATAACCACCCGTCATTGTCCTATCTGTTTTCCGGACTGTTCATCGGGCCGACGTCCCAGGCACCGCGAGTCGACGAAGCGCGTAACGATGCCTTGTATGAACTGGAAATAGCTTTCGCGCAGATGCCTGAACCGGGTGAAGAGTGTGCGCCGTGGCTGGTCGACCGATTGCTGCGTAACCTGCTGATCGATGTCACTGGCAACACCCACCGTGCCGAGTTTTGTATCGACAAGCTCTACTCGCCGGACGGCGCGACGGGACGCCTTGGATTGCTTGAGTTGCGGGCCTTTGAAATGCCACCCCATGCGCGCATGAGCCTGGCGCAACAGTTGTTGCTGCGGGCGCTGGTCGCACGTTTCTGGCGCGAGCCGTATGCGCCGCCGAAACTGGCGCGCTGGGGCACGGAGCTGCACGACCGTTTCCTGTTGCCGCATTTTATCGAACAGGATTTCGCCGATGTCATCGTCGAACTCAACGCCGCCGGTTACCCGGTACGGGCCGAGTGGTTCGCGGCGCATCTGGAGTTTCGTTTTCCCAAGGTCGGCGATTACGCCGTCAGCGGTATTGCGCTGGAACTGCGTCAGGCGCTGGAACCGTGGCATGTGTTGGGCGAGGAGGGCGCGGTCGGTGGCACGGTGCGTTACGTGGACTCGTCCCTGGAACGCTTGCAGGTCAAGCTCAGCGGCATGCCGCCGCAGCGCTATTTGCTGACTTGCAACGGCATCCCGGTGCCATTGCAGCCGACCGGGCGTGTAGGGGAATTTGTTGCTGGCGTAAGATTCCGCGCCTGGCAACCGGCGAACTGCCTGCAACCGACCATTCCGGTTCACGCGCCGCTGGTGTTTGACCTGCTCGACACCTGGATGGGCCGTTCGCTGGGCGGTTGCCAGTATCACGTCGCGCATCCGGGCGGGCGCAACTACGAGACCTTGCCGGTCAACGCCAATGAAGCCGAGAGCCGGCGAATGGCGCGTTTTTTCCGGATCGGACACACGCCAGGGAAACTTCCTATCCCGATTCTGGAAATTAACGACGAGCTGCCGATGACTCTCGATTTGCGACGTTTCTAAACCGTACGCGACGCTCGGATTTTTCGTATATCCGGGCGTCATGAGCCTGCGTTAGTCTGACCGTTCCTTGCTGTCTGCCGAGCTTTCCATGCCTGACCTGCTAGACCGCTACCCGCTCACGGCGGGCACCTATCACGAACTGCTCGACGACAGCGGCGCCGTGCGCCCGCACTGGCGCCGACTGTTCGACCAATTGCAGCGCAGTACGCCAGCGCAACTGGTGCAGCGTCAGGCCCTGCTGACCCGGCAGATTCAGGAAAACGGTGTCACCTACAACGTCTACGCCGATCCCAAGGGCGCCGACCGGCCATGGGAGCTGGACCTGCTACCCCACGTGATTGCCGCTGACGAGTGGGAACAGCTGTCGGCCGGCATCGCCCAGCGTGCGCGATTGCTCAATGCCGTGCTGGCTGATCTGTATGGTCCGCAACGCCTGATCGCCGAAGGCCTGCTACCGGCCGAACTGGTGTTCGGCCACAACAACTTCCTCTGGCCCTGTCAGGGCATCAATCCGCCTGACGGGGCTTTTCTGCATTTGTATGCGGTGGATTTGGCGCGCACTCCCGATGGCAGATGGTGGGTCACGGCTGATCGCACTCAAGCGCCGTCCGGTGCCGGCTATGCGTTGGAAAACCGCACCATCGTGTCCCGGGCGTTTCCCGAGTTGTACCGCGACCTGAAGGTGCAGCATCTCGCTGGTTTCTTCCGTACGCTTCAGGAAACTCTTGCCCGACAGGCGCCGAGCGATGAAGAAGTGCCGCTGGTGGTGTTGCTGACACCGGGACGTTTCAACGAAAGCTATTTCGAACATCTATACTTGGCGCGCCAACTCGGCTATCCGCTGGTGGAGGGCGGCGACCTGACGGTGCGCGATGCCACGGTTTACCTGAAGACCCTGAGCGGTCTGCGCCGGGTTCATGCGGTCATGCGCCGACTCGACGACGACTTCTGCGACCCGCTGGAGCTGCGCACCGATTCGGCCCTTGGCGTGCCGGGCCTGCTGGAAGCCGTGCGGCAGGGGCGGGTGCTGGTCGCCAACGCCCTTGGTAGCGGTGTGCTGGAGTCGCCGGGGTTGTTGGGTTTTTTGCCGAAGATCAATCAGTTTCTGTTTGGCGAAGAACTGATCTTGCCGTCCATCGCTACCTGGTGGTGCGGCGAGGCGCCGGTGCTGGCGCAGGCCCTGGAAAAGCTGCCTGAACTGCTGATCAAACCGGCGTTTCCGTCCCAGAGTTTTGCGCCGGTATTTGGCCGTGATTTGAGTGAAAAACAGCGCCAGGAACTTGCCGAGCGCATGCAGGCACGCCCTTACGCGTATGTCGCGCAAGAACTGGCGCAGTTGTCCCAGGCGCCGATCTGGCAAGCCGAGGGCGGAGTGCTGCAACCCCGCGCCATCGGTATGCGCGTGTATGCCGTGGCCAGCCGCGAGGGCTATCGGGTGCTGCCCGGTGGTTTGACCCGAGTGGCCGCCGAGGCCGATGCCGAAGTGGTGTCGATGCAGCGCGGCGGCGCCAGCAAGGACACCTGGGTGTTGGGCGACCGCCCGCCCAGCGGCGAACAATGGAAAGCCCAACGCAATATCGGCGTACATGATCTGGTGCGGCGCGATCCGTATCTGCCGTCGCGGGTGGTGGAAAACCTGTTCTGGTTTGGCCGCTACTGCGAGCGCTGCGATGACAGTGCCCGGTTGCTGCGGATCATGCTGGCTCGGTACGTGGATGGCGATGACCCGCAAGCCCTGCAAGCGGCGGTCGAACTTGGCGAACGGCTGATGCTGTTGCCCGAAGAAGGCGAACTGCCGGAACGTTTACTGGCAGCAATCCTCGGCGATGACTGGCCATTCAGCCTGCGGTCCAACCTGCAACGCTTGCAGTGGGCGGCCTCGCAGGTACGCGGCAAGCTCTCGCGGGAAAACTGGCAGGCGCTGGTGGAGTTGCAGCGCGAAGCCATCGAGCTGGAAACCGATGAGCCGGATTTCGGCGAGCTGCTGGATTTCCTCAACCGTCTGGTGATGTCCCTCGCGGCGCTCTCCGGTTTTGCCCTGGACGACATGACACGGGACGAAGGCTGGCGCTTTTTGATGATCGGCCGGCGGATCGAGCGCCTGCAATTTCTCAGTGGCAGCCTGGCGGCGTTTCTGCGTGGCGCCGGGGCTTTCGATCAGGCCGGGCTGGAATGGCTGCTGGAGCTGGGCAACAGCAGCATCACCTACCGCTCGCGGTATCTGGCGGTGGCGCAATTGATTCCGGTGCTCGACCTGTTGCTGCTCGACGAACAGAACCCGCACGCGGTGCTGTTCCAGTTGAAATTGGTAACCCGCACTCTGAAACGTCTGAACGATGACTTTGGTGCTCCGCGCGAAGCAGGATTGCCGCAATTGGTCGAGCGACTGGCGCGCTTTGATCTCGGCTGTCTGGAGAATCCTTTGTTCGGTGAAACCAGCGTGCGTGCGGCGATCGATGGGCTGGCGGATTTGCTGCAAGAGATTGCCGAGTCCAGCGGACAAGTGTCCGATCGCCTGGCCCTGCGCCATTTCGCCCATGTCGATGATGTCAGCCAGCGCACGGTGTCTGTCTGATGAGCGCCCATTACCAGATTTTCCACGACACCCATTATCACTACGACAGCCCGGTGTCCCTGGCGCAGCAACTGGCCCATTTGTGGCCAAGGGCATGTGCGTGGCAGCGCTGCACGGATCAGCAACTGCAGATCAGCCCGGAGCCGACTGCGCGTCGCGATGAGCTGGACGTGTTCGGCAACCCGCTGACCCGGCTGGCGTTCGAGCGCCCTCATGATGAACTGTTGGTCAACGCCAGCCTCACGATCGAAGTGCTGCCCCGGACCGCGCTGGACTTCAATCTGTCCCCGGCGTGGGAAGACACCCGCAGCGCGCTGACCTACAGCAGCCAGCCGCTGTCGCCCGAACTACTCGAAGCCTGCCGCTACCGCTTCGAATCACCCTATGTGCATTTGAAGCGCAACTTCGTCGAATTCTCCGAGAGTTGCTTCCCGACCGGGCGACCGCTGCTGCTTGGCGTTCAGGCCCTGATGGAGAGAATATTCAGCGAATTCACCTTCGACGCCGAAGCGACGCAGGTAGCGACGCCGCTGGTGGAGGTACTGGAGCGTCGGCGTGGGGTCTGTCAGGACTTCGCCCACTTGATGCTCGCTTGCGTGCGCTCCCGTGGCCTGGCGGCGCGCTATATCAGCGGTTATCTGCTGACCCAGCCGCCACCCGGTCAGCCACGCTTGATCGGCGCCGATGCATCCCATGCGTGGGTGTCGGTGTATTGCCCGGTGCTGGGCTGGGTGGATTTCGATCCGACCAACAATGTGCAACCGGCGCTGGAACACATCACATTGGCGTGGGGGCGGGATTTTTCCGATGTGTCGCCGTTGCGTGGGGTGATTCTGGGCGGTGGTAATCACGACCCGGAAGTCCGCGTTACGGTGATGCCTTTGGAATAAGGATGCCCCTTGTAGGAGCTGCCGAAGGCTGCGATCTTTTGATCTTGAGCTTTTTCAGGCCATTGAAGAGCAAGATCAAAAGATCGCAGCCTTCGGCAGCTCCTACAGGGTCGGCAGCGGCGCTGCCAACCCTGGACACAGATCCGGTGGGCCTGATCAGATCATCCGGCCCGGAGGGTCTCAGGCGTCGGGCGCCTGGTCTTTCGGTGCATCAACATCATCTTCTGCTGCCACTTCTTCCCCGTCAGGGTTCAGTGCTGTTTCTTCAGCTGTAGCTTTCTTGCGCTGAAGCTTTTCCTCTTTCTTCTGTTCCTTGGCCAAGTCACGCTGACGTTTGGCGAAGGAGTAGTTGGGTTTAGCCATGGGCGATCCTCTGGGGTCGAAGGTGAGGTTGAGCGGCGCGTATTCTGCCCTGTATCGGTGCCGAGTCGTTAGTCGGGTTTTTGCTCGACCCACTTCGGCGGTACGCTCGGTTGCCAGGCATCGAGGGCGTCGAGCAGCGTCTGTGGCGATTCGCTCACCTGCAGCATGTCACGGTGAGCCCCGCGAACGAAGCCTTCGCCGACGATGTGATCAAGAAAACCGGTGAGTTTGCTGTAGAAACCGTTCACTTCCAGCAAGCCCAGCGGTTTGCCGTGGTAGCCGAGTTGGCCCCAGGTCCAGACTTCGAACAGTTCTTCCAGGGTGCCGAGGCCGCCTGGCAACGCGATGAAAGCATCGCTGAGTTCGGCCATCCGCGCCTTGCGCGCATGCATGCCGTCGACCACTTCCAGGCGAGTCAGGCCGCTGTGGCCGATTTCCTTGTCCTTGAGGCTTTGCGGAATGATGCCGATCACTTCGCCACCGGCCGCCAGCGCGGCGTCGGCCACAATACCCATCAAGCCCACGGCCCCACCGCCATAGACCAGCGTCAGCTTGCGCGCGGCCAATGCCTGGCCCAGGGCCACAGCCGCTTCACGATAAGCCGGGTTGGTGCCGGTGCTGGCCCCACAAAATACACATACGGATGCTAAAGACATGCCTTACTCCATGGTCAATCAGGGTCACAGAGTAAAGGCAGGCGCTTGGCGCTCCAAGGGCTAAACTTCCCGCTTGGGAGTTTCATAGGTGCCGCTGGCGCCACAGGCATAGGCGGCAAGCAAGCTGCACAACAGGCTATTGAGGGACATGACAGACGCTCCGTTGATTGATGACGATCTGATCATAGGGCCGGGCCAGACGCCTGGCTGGTAGATTGTTTCCATCGATGTCATAGCCTGAAAGTTGTATACAATTTTTGATTCAAGTCATATGAACTTGCGAAGTTTTCAGGCAGTCTTCTGTCCATTCGCATTTTCCCCTAACCCTGCCTTGGAGATTCACCATGTTTGCCAAACTTGTTGCGGTATCCCTGCTGACACTGGCCAGCAGCCAATTGATGGCTGCCGAGTGCAAAGTCACCGTTGACTCCACTGACCAAATGTCCTTCAACACCAAGGCCATTGAGATCGACAAGAGCTGCAAGACTTTCACCGTCGAACTGACCCACTCCGGCAGCTTGCCGAAAAACGTCATGGGTCATAACTGGGTGCTGAGTAAAGAAGCCGACATGCAGCCGATCGCCACCGACGGCCTCAGCGCCGGCATCGACAAGCAGTACCTGAAGGAAGGCGATGCGCGCGTGATCGCCCATACCAAGATTATCGGCGCCAAGGAAACCGACTCGGTGACCTTCGATGTGTCGAAGCTTGATGCCAATGAAAAATACGGTTTCTTCTGCTCGTTCCCGGGCCACATCTCGATGATGAAAGGCACTGTTACCCTGAAGTAATCGAATTGCGGTCATAAAAAAAGCGTCCTGTGTGGACGCTTTTTTTGTTTTTGTAGGAGCTGCCGCAGGCTGCGATCTTTTGATCTTGAAAATCAAAAGATCGCAGCCTCGTTTCACTCGACAGCTCCTACCAGCTCTTACATAGGCAGGGGCCTCAAGGCGCAAACGGCATCACCCGCTTGTGGTGCGTCTTGTTGTACGTGCTGACGATGATCTTGAACGCTTCCTCACGCACCGGCTCGCCATGCAGGAAAGCGTCGATCTCGGCGTAGGTCACGCCGTGGGACGCTTCGTCCGGTTTGCCCGGCGACAGGTCTTCAAGGTCGGCGGTCGGGACTTTTTCCACCAGCGATTCCGGAGCGCCAAAGCTGCGGGCAATCGCCCGGACCTGGTTTTTCACCAGGCCGCTGAGCGGTGCCAGGTCGCAGGCGCCGTCACCGAACTTGGTGAAGAAACCCATCACCGCTTCCGCCGCGTGGTCGGTGCCGATCACCAGGCCGTGGGCGGCGCCGGCGATGGTGTACTGGGCGACCATGCGCATCCGCGCCTTGGTGTTGCCGAGCACGAAATCCACCGACACCGCATGTTTGCCTTCGAAGGCCGCCACTTCATTGGCCAGGGATTTGACCGCCGGGCCGATGTTCACGGTGTGGCGCTCGTCCGGGTTGATGAAATCCACCGAAGCCTGGGCATCGTGTTCATCGAACTGAGTCTCGTACGGCAAGCGCACGGCGATGAACTTGTAGCTGCCGTCGCCCGTGCGCTGGCGCAGTTCACGCATGGCGCGCTGGGCCAGCAGGCCGGCGGTCAGGGAATCGACACCGCCGCTGATGCCCAGCACCAGCGTCTTGAGCCCGGAATTGACCAGGCAGTCCTGGATGAAGGTAATGCGTCGGGCGACTTCGGCCTCGAGGGCGGCGTCATCGGCGAACGGCGGTTGAACCTTGAGCTGCTCAGCAATCTCACGCTGTACGGCTTGCATGAATTCACTCCTTGCTTGATGTGCTGGAAAGGGCGGCAGGAACCTGGAAAACGTGTCGCAAATAGGCGACGAAATTCGGGTCTTTACAGTGAGTCTTGCCTGGCTCGTCGGAGATCTTCGCCACCGGCGCGCCGTTGCAGGCGGTCATTTTAAGCACGATGCTCATCGGTTCGACACCCGGAATGTCACAGGTCAGGTTGGTGCCGATGCCGAAGCTGACATTGATCCGACCGCGCAGCGCCCGGAATATTTCCAGTGCCTTGGGCAGCGTCAGGCTGTCGGAGAAGGTCAGGGTCTTGCTCATCGGGTCGATGCCGAGCCTGTGGTAGTGGGCGATGGCTTTTTCCGCCCACACCACCGGATCACCGGAATCATGGCGCAAGCCGTCGAAGAGCTTGGCGAAAAACAGGTCGAAATCGCCGAGAAAGGCATCCATGGTGATGCAGTCGGTCAGGGCGATCCCCAGCAAACCGCGATACTCGCGGACCCAGCAATCGAGGGCGGCAATCTGACTGTCGATCAATCGCGGGCCGAGTTGCTGGTGAGCCATGATCCATTCGTGGGCCATGGTGCCCAGCGGTTTCATGTCCAGTTCCCGGGAAAGGTGCACGTTGCTGGTGCCGACGAAACGGCCGGGGAAATCGTGCTTGAGCACGTTCACCACTTCTTCCTGCACGCGGTACGAAAAGCGCCGACGCGTGCCGAAATCGGCTACCTGCAACTCCGACAATTCGTCGGTGCTGGCGTTGGCGGTGAGCCAGTCGAACTTGCGATAGAGCTGCTCGCGGGCCTGCTCCAGGACGATTTCCCGGTAGCGATAGCGGTTACGCACTTCGCTGACGATCGCCAGTATCGGCACTTCGAAAAGGATCACATGCAGCCACGGCCCGCGCAGGCGGATAAACAGCTCGCCGTTTTCGATGCCGGTGTGGATGTAGCGCAAGTTGAAGCGAAACAGCCCGAGAAAGCGCAGAAAATCCGGCTTCAGGAAGCTGATGCGCTCCAGGAAGCTCAACTGGTCGGCGCTAAGGCTCAACTCGGCCAGGCGCTCGATCTGGAAACGGATCTCCGCCAGGTACGGGCGCAAATCCTCGCTGTTACGGCAACGAAACTCCCATTCGACTTCGACGTTCGGGTAGTTGTGCAGCACCGCCTGCATCATCGTCAGTTTGTAGAAGTCGGTGTCGAGCAGGTTCTGCACGATGCGATCGGCAAACACACTCTCGCTCATAACGGGGGTTCTCCACATTCAATAGAGCTAGTGGCGCATATCGAGGACGGGAATTGCCAGCATTTTTTACGCTAACCCTGTGTAGGAGCTGACGAGTGAAACGAGGCTGCGATCTTTTGATCTTGTCTTTAAAGAGCAAAATCAAAAGTTCGCAGCCTCGTTTCACTCGTCAGCTCTTACAGGGATTTATCAGCGACAGCAGGGTGGTCAACCTGCTCCAGCATCCACTTCACAAAATCCCGCACCTTCGGCACTTCCGCCGAATGCTCCGGATACGCCAGGTAATAGGCATCGGTGCTGGGCATTGCATGTTGCCAGGGAATGACCAGTTTGCCTTCGGCCAGTTCCTCTTCCACCAAAAACCGGGGCAGCAATGCGACGCCGCAGCCGACTTGCGCGGCGCGGATGCACATGTAGAAGGTTTCGAAGCGCGGGCCGTGGTAGCTGTGTTCGGTGTGGTAGCCCTGACTGTCGAACCAGTCATGCCAGCCCTGGGGGCGTGAGGCGTTTTGCAGCAGGACCAGGTCGGTGAGTTGCGTCGGGTCGGTGAACGGCTCGGCTGGCAGGCTGCCGGGAGCGCAGACCGGCACCAGTTCTTCGCTGAACAACTTCAGGCATTCGGTACCCGGACGTGAGCCCTGGCCAAAGTAGAACGCCAGGTCGCTGCGGCCTTGCAGCAGATCGTCGGCTTCCTGTTCGCTGCACAGGTCCAGGTGAATCGACGGATGGCGCAGGCGCCAGCCTTTCAGCCGCGGCACCAGCCAGCGTGCGCCGAATGTCGGGGGCGTTGAGACGCGCAGGACTTCGGTTTCGCCACCGTAGGAGCGCAGGTAATGGGTCGACATCTCGACCTGCGTGAGGATTTTTCGTACTTCCACCAGGTACAAATCGCCCGCCGGGGTCATTTGCAGGCGTCGACGCACCCGGCGAAACAGCAAGTGCTGCAGCAGCTCTTCCAGTTGCGCGACCTGCTTGCTGACGGCGCTCTGGGTCAGGTTCAGTTCTTCGGCGGCCCGGGTGAAGCTCAGATGCCGGGTCACGGCTTCGAAACACTGCAGGGCAGCGATCGATGGCAAATAGCGTTTGTTCAGCATGGGCGGTCCTTGTTCTTGTCTCTTTATTGCCAGCAATGCACAGCATGAATAAACGGAATGATATCTCTCTTAAAGGTCGTTTGTTGAGTAACCTCGGGGGCGCTAAAACTACAGGTCTGATCAGCCGTGATTTTCCGGCTGCACCCGTTCCGTTTTTTGCTTGAGGAGTGACCCATGGTTGCCGCATTGCTTGATCGTCTTGGTGTGAACCCGGCCCTGTACCAGAACGGCAAAGTGCCGGTACATTCGCCCATCAACGGCAGTCGCATCGCCGCCGTGAACTGGGAAGGCGCTGCCGAAGTCGAGCAGCACATCAGTCGCGCAGATCATGCGTTCGAACTGTGGCGCAAGGTTCCGGCGCCGCGTCGTGGCGAACTGGTGCGTCAACTGGGCGACATTCTGCGTGAATATAAAGCCGATCTCGGCGAGCTGGTGTCGTGGGAAGCCGGCAAGATCACTCAGGAAGGCCTGGGTGAAGTTCAGGAAATGATCGACATCTGCGATTTCGCCGTCGGCCTGTCCCGTCAGTTGTACGGTTTGACCATCGCCTCGGAGCGTCCTGGCCACCACATGCGTGAAACCTGGCATCCGCTGGGCGTCGTCGGCGTGATCAGTGCGTTCAACTTCCCGGTGGCGGTCTGGGCCTGGAACGCTACGCTGGCGCTGGTCTGCGGTAACCCGGTGATCTGGAAACCGTCGGAAAAAACTCCGCTGACCGCACTGGCCTGCCAAGCGCTGTTCGATCGCGTGCTGAAGAACTTCAGTGACGCACCTCCGCACCTGAGCCAAGTGATCATCGGTGGCCGCGATGCTGGTGAAGCGCTGGTCGACGACCCGCGTGTCGCGCTGGTCAGCGCCACCGGCAGCACCCGCATGGGCCGCGAAGTGGCGCCGAAAATCGCCGCTCGTTTCGCCCGCAGCATTCTGGAGCTGGGCGGTAACAACGCAATGATCCTCGGCCCAAGCGCCGATCTGGACATGGCCGTTCGCGCGATCCTGTTCAGTGCCGTCGGCACCGCCGGTCAGCGTTGCACCACGCTGCGTCGCCTGATTGCCCACGAATCGGTGAAAGAAGAAATCGTCACCCGCCTGAAAGCCGCCTACTCCAAAGTACGCATCGGCCATCCGCTGGAAGGCAATCTGATCGGCCCGCTGATCGACAAGCAAAGCTTCGAAAACATGCAGGACGCGCTGGAACAAGCGCTGAGCGAAGGCGGCCGGGTGTTCGGCGGCAAGCGCCAACTGGAAGACAAATTCCCGAATGCCTATTACGTTTCGCCAGCGATCGTCGAAATGCCGGAGCAAAGCGACGTGGTCTGCCACGAAACCTTCGCGCCGATCCTTTATGTGGTCGGTTACAGCGACTTCAACGAAGCACTGCGCCTGAACAACGCCGTGCCACAAGGCTTGTCCTCGTGCATCTTCACCACCGACGTGCGCGAAGCGGAGCAGTTCATGTCGGCGGTGGGCAGCGACTGCGGCATTGCCAACGTCAATATCGGCCCGAGCGGTGCGGAAATCGGCGGCGCGTTTGGTGGCGAGAAAGAAACCGGCGGTGGCCGTGAGTCGGGCTCCGACGCATGGCGCGGCTACATGCGCCGTCAGACCAACACCGTGAACTACTCGCTGGAGTTGCCGTTGGCTCAGGGTATTACGTTCGACTGAAGGGCCTCATCGCGGGCAAGCCTTGCTCCTACGGGATTTGTGTTGTGGCACATACCTGTAGGAGCAAGGCTTGCCCGCGATGCTTTTGATTTTAGTTTGTTAGGTTTCATTTTCGGAGTCTGGCAATGCCGTTACGCGAAGAGTGTCTGTGGGAAAAACTGACGCCGCAAAGGCCTGACAACGCGGCGCTCAGAGGTGAAGTAAAGGTCGACGTCTGCGTCATCGGTGCCGGTTTCACCGGACTGTCGGCGGCGGTGCATTTGCTGGAGCAAGGCAAGACGGTTTGTGTGCTGGAAGCCCAGCGCGCCGGGCATGGCGGATCGGGGCGCAACGTCGGGCTGGTCAACGCCGGGATGTGGATTCCACCGGACGAGATCGAGGCCGGGTTTGGCGCCGAAGTCGGCAGCCAGCTCAACCGCATGCTGGGTGCGGCACCGTCGCTGGTGTTCAGCCTGATCGACAAATACAACATCGATTGCCAGTTGCGCCGCGAAGGCACGCTGCACATGGCGCACAACGCCCGTGGCGAAGCGGACTTGCGCAGTCGTGAAGAACAATGGAAACGCCGTGGTGCGCCGGTGGAATTGCTCACCGGGCAGGCTTGCGAACAAGCTACGGGCACCAAGAAAATCGCCGCTGCGCTGCTCGACCGGCGTGCTGGCACCCTCAACCCGATGGCCTACACCACGGGGCTGGCCAAAGCGGCCATCGGCCTCGGCGGCCAATTGTTCGATCATTCCCCAGTGACCCGACTCGAACGTCAGGGCCAGCGCTGGTCGGTGCAAACCGCGCAGGGCTCGGTACTGGCCGAGCAAGTGGTGATTGCCTCCAACGCGTACACCGAAGGTGACTGGACCGAGCTGCGGCGCAATTTCTTCCCCGGCTATTACTATCAAGTGGCGTCGGTGCCGTTGACCGAAGACGCTGCGCAGCAAATTCTGCCCGGTGGCCAGGGTTCCTGGGACACCCGTCAGGTCCTGAGCAGTATTCGTCGCGACAAGGACGGGCGCCTGCTTCTTGGCAGTCTGGGTAATGGCAACCAGAAGCCGGCCTGGTTCCTCAAGGCTTGGGCCGATCGCGTCCAGCAGCATTACTTTCCCTACCTCAAACCGGTTGAATGGGAGTGCACCTGGACCGGTTGCATCGCGTTTACCCCCGATCATCTGATGCGCCTGTTCGAACCGGCGCCCGGTTTAGTGGCAGTCACCGGCTATAACGGTCGGGGCGTGACCACAGGAACGGTCGTCGGCAAAGCCTTTGCCGATTACTTGTGTAACGGAAATCCTCAGGCGCTACCGATTCCCTTCGCTCCCATGCAGCCACTGGCCGGGGTGGGCCTGCGCAGCTGTTTATATGAGGCAGGGTTTTCGCTGTATCACGCAGGCCAGTGCTTGCGGATCGTGATCTGATTGTTGAAATTTGTTGCGGGGAGCGGCGCTTTTTCGTTCAGCAGCTAGCCTGTAATGGTGCGGGTTGTAGCAGTCCCGCACCAGCAGTGTGCAGTTCGGTGACGTACGTTGTTACAGGCTGGTTGCACGCCGTTTGGTGCCGCGGTTGCAATGATGGCGCAGAGGGGTTGCGCCTCGAAAAAAATACGGTTTCACCTTCCGCGGTTTAGACGGTTGCACGCCCAATGAAAATGGGTCAGAAACAGTCGAAATAACAATAAAGCAGCGACTTTTTTCAGAATAAAAAACCGATGGCACGGCCCTTGCTCTGAGCATTCAGTGAAGTCGCAGTGCCAATTAAAAAAAAACCTTGGAGCACCACCTCATGTCCCAGACGTTTTACAAGAAAGGCTTTCTGGCCCTCGCAGTGGCTACTGCGTTGGGTGTTTCTGCGTTTGCTCAAGCTGATGTGAAAATCGGCGTAGCGGGTCCAATGACGGGCGCCAACGCAGCATTTGGCGAGCAGTACATGAAGGGTGCACAGGCAGCAGCCGATGCGGTGAACGCAGCGGGCGGCGTAAACGGGGAAAAAATCGTATTGGTCAAGGGCGATGACGCCTGCGAACCGAAACAGGCTGTGACGGTCGCCAAGGACCTGACCAACCAGAAAGTTGCCGGCGTGGTCGGTCACTTCTGCTCCTCGTCGACCATCCCGGCCTCCGAGATCTACGATGAAGCAGGCATCATCGCCATCACTCCAGGCTCCACCAACCCACAGGTTACCGAACGCGGCCTGAGCGCCATGTTCCGTATGTGCGGTCGTGACGACCAGCAAGGCATCGTGGCCGGCGACTACATCGTCGACGTGCTCAAGGGCAAGAAGGTTGTCGTGCTGCACGACAAGGACACCTACGGCCAAGGCCTGGCTGACGCCACCAAGGCTCAACTGGTCAAGCGCGGCGTAACGCCAGTGCTGTATGAAGGCCTGACCCGTGGCGAGAAAGACTTCAGCACCATCGTGACCAAAATCCGCGGTGCCGGCGCCGACGTCGTCTACTTCGGCGGCCT
The DNA here is from genome assembly GCF_047784845.1 of Pseudomonas sp. NFX98. Taxonomy (NCBI): domain Bacteria; kingdom Pseudomonadati; phylum Pseudomonadota; class Gammaproteobacteria; order Pseudomonadales; family Pseudomonadaceae; genus Pseudomonas; species Pseudomonas sp. NFX98. Next base: position 55,777 of record NZ_JBLNNF010000024.1, read on the forward strand.
GCATCCGGAAGCCGGTCCACTGGTGCGTCAACTGCGTGAACAAGGTCTGAAAGACGTCAAGTTCATGTCCGACGACGGCATCGTGACCGACGAACTGGTGACCACCGCTGGCGGCCCGCAATTCGTTGACGGCGTGCTGATGACCTTCGGTGCCGACCCACGCCTGCTGCCAGACAGCAAGGCCGTGGTAGACGCATTCCGCAAGGCCGGTACCGAGCCTGAAGGCTACACCCTGTACGCCTACGCTTCGGTGCAAACCCTGGCTGCAGCTTTCAACGGCGCCAAGTCCAACAAGGGCGAAGAAGCGGCTGCCTGGCTGAAGAAAAACCCGGTCAAGACCGTCATGGGCGAGAAGACCTGGGACAGCAAGGGCGACCTGAAAGTCTCCGACTACGTGGTTTACCAGTGGGACAAGGACGGCAAATACCACCAGCTGGAAAAACAGAAGTAAGGGCTGTTCCGATTACTTGAACCCACATATCCCCTGTGGGAGCGGGCTTGCCCGCGATGGCGGACGGGCAGGAGACAATTTCGTCGAATGTACAACCGCTATCGCTGGCAAGCCAGCTCCCACAGGGGGCGGTGTGGGCCAGGTTGATCGTGTTTGACATTGCTCCGACGTAAATCTGTATTTTCCTTAGAAGAACCGCACCCCCACAGGTGTGCAGGTTCTCATTGCGTGAGATTGCGTTATGGATGGTATTTTCCTGCAGCAACTGGTCAATGGCCTGACCCTCGGGTCGGTCTATGGCCTGATCGCCATCGGCTACACAATGGTCTATGGCATCATCGGCATGATCAACTTCGCCCACGGCGAGGTTTACATGATTTCCGCTTACCTCGCGGCGATCAGTCTGGCTCTGCTGGCTTACTTCGGTATCGAATCCTTCCCGCTGCTGATGCTCGGCACTCTGATCTTCACCATCGTCGTCACGGCGGTGTATGGCTGGGTCATCGAACGTGTCGCCTACAAACCCCTGCGTAACTCCACCCGACTGGCACCGCTGATCAGCGCCATCGGTATTTCGCTGATCCTGCAAAACTACGCACAGATCGCCCAGGGCGCGAAGCAACAAGGCGTTCCTACGTTGCTGACGGGTGCGTGGCGTGTCGAGGTCGGCACAGGTTTCGTGCAGCTGACCTACACCAAGGTGTTCATTCTGGTCGCCGCGTTTGTCGGGATGGCCGCGCTGACCTACATCATCAAGTACACCAAGCTCGGCCGCATGTGCCGTGCAACCCAGCAAGACCGCAAGATGGCTTCGATTCTGGGGATCAACACCGACCGTGTGATTTCCTACGTGTTCATCATCGGTGCAGCGATGGCGGCCCTGGCCGGCGTGCTGATCACCATGAACTACGGCACATTCGACTTCTATGCCGGCTTCATCATCGGGATCAAGGCGTTCACCGCCGCGGTGCTCGGCGGGATTGGCTCGCTGCCTGGCGCCATGCTCGGCGGGATCATTCTCGGGATTTCCGAGTCGCTGTTCTCTGGTCTGGTGAACTCGGACTACAAAGACGTTTTCAGCTTCTCGCTGCTGGTTCTCGTTCTGGTCTTTCGGCCCCAAGGCCTGCTCGGCCGTCCTCTTGTGTCGAAGGTGTAAGCGATGTCTTCAACCACTAAAAAAACCATTGATATCAAAAAAAGTCTGGTTGACGCGATTCTTGCCGGCCTCATCGCCCTGATTGTGTTCGGGCCGATTGTCGGCGTCGTTCTCGATGGCTATGGCTTCAACCTGGAAACCACCCGGGTAGCGTGGATTGTCGCCATTGTCATGGCCGGTCGCTTTGCCCTGAGCATGTTCCTGCAAACCCCCAAGGGCCTGAGAATCCTCGAAGGTTTTGAATCCACCGGTTCCGGGGTCCATGTACTGGCGCCTGACTACAAGTCCCGTCTGCGCTGGATCATCCCGCTGATGATCGTCCTCGCTGTGGTGTTCCCGTTCTTCTCCAACTCGTACCTGCTGGGCGTAGTCATCCTCGGGCTGATCTACGTGCTGCTGGGCCTGGGGCTGAATATCGTGGTCGGCCTGGCCGGCCTGCTCGACCTGGGTTACGTGGCGTTCTACGCCATCGGTGCCTACGGCCTGGCGCTCGGTTATCAGTACCTCGGATTGGGTTTCTGGACGGTGCTGCCGCTGGCGGCGATCACGGCGGGGCTGGCCGGTTGCATCCTCGGTTTCCCGGTCCTGCGCCTGCACGGTGACTACCTGGCGATCGTGACCCTGGGCTTCGGTGAAATCATCCGTCTGATCCTCAACAACTGGCTGTCGCTGACCGGCGGCCCGAACGGCATGCCGGCACCACTGCCGACCTTCTTCGGCCTGGAATTCGGCAAGCGGGCGAAGGACGGCGGCGTACCGTTCCATGAGTTCTTCGGCATCGCCTACAACCCGGACGTGAAGTACTACTTCATCTACGCGGTGTTGTTCCTGGTGGTTCTTGGCGTGCTGTACATCAAGCATCGCCTGACGCGCATGCCTGTGGGCCGTGCCTGGGAAGCGCTGCGCGAAGATGAAATCGCCTGCCGTTCCATGGGCCTGAACCACGTGCTGGTCAAGCTCTCGGCATTCACCATCGGTGCATCGACGGCGGGTCTGGCGGGCGTGTTCTTCGCGACCTATCAAGGTTTCGTCAACCCGACCTCGTTCACCTTCTTCGAATCCGCCCTGATCCTCGCCATCGTGGTACTCGGCGGCATGGGCTCGACCATCGGTGTGGTCATCGCGGCCTTCGTACTGACCGTCGCTCCGGAGCTGCTGCGTGGCTTCGCCGAATACCGAGTGCTGCTGTTCGGCGTCCTGATGGTGTTGATGATGATCTGGCGACCGCGCGGCCTGATTCGGATCAGCCGTACCGGTGTGACCCCGCGTAAAGGAGTAGCGCCATGAGCGAAGTCGTACTCAGTGTCGAAAAACTGATGATGCACTTCGGCGGCATCAAGGCGTTGAACGATGTCAGCCTGCAGGTCAAGCGCAACTCGATCTTCGCCCTGATTGGCCCCAACGGTGCGGGCAAGACCACGGTGTTCAACTGCCTGACCGGGTTCTACAAGGCCTCTGGCGGCAAGATCGAACTCAACGTGCGTGGCGAGCAGACCAACGTCATCAAGCTGCTGGGCGAATCGTTCAAACCGACCGATTTCGTCTCGCCTAAATCCTTCGCCAGTCGTTTGTTCTACAAGGCGTTCGGCGGCACCCACCTGGTGAACCGCGCCGGGCTGGCGCGGACATTCCAGAACATTCGCCTGTTCAAGGAAATGTCGGTGCTGGAAAACCTGCTGGTGGCCCAGCACATGTGGGTCAACCGCAACCTGCTGGCGGGCATCCTCAACACCAAGGGCTACCGCAAGGCCGAGAGCGATGCGCTGGACCACGCGTTCTACTGGCTGGAAGTGGTGGACCTGGTGGACTGTGCCAACCGCTTGGCCGGTGAGCTGTCTTACGGCCAGCAACGTCGTCTGGAAATCGCCCGCGCCATGTGCACCCGTCCGCAGATCATCTGCCTCGACGAACCGGCCGCGGGCCTCAACCCTCAGGAAACCGAAGCGCTGAGCGCGATGATCCGGCTGCTGCGTGACGAGCACGATCTGACCGTGGTGCTGATCGAACACGACATGGGCATGGTTATGAGTATTTCCGACCACATCGTGGTGCTGGACCACGGCGTCGTCATCGCCGAGGGCGGCCCCGACGATATCCGCAACGACCCGAAAGTAATTGCCGCCTACCTGGGCGCTGACGAAGAGGAAGTGGTATGACCCAACCCATCCTCGAACTCAAGGATCTGAACGTGTTTTACGGCCCGATCCAGGCCCTCAAAGGCGTGTCGCTGCACATCAACGAAGGTGAAACGGTCAGTCTGATCGGCTCCAACGGTGCCGGCAAATCGACCCTGCTGATGTCGATCTTCGGTCAGCCACGGGCGGCGGACGGGCAGATCCTCTATCAGGGCGTGGACATTACCCACAAGTCGTCGCACTACATCGCGTCCAACGGCATCGCGCAATCGCCGGAAGGCCGGCGGGTGTTCCCCGACATGACCGTCGAGGAAAACCTGCTGATGGGCACCATTCCGATTGGAGACAAGTATGCCAAGGAAGACATGCAGCGCATGTTCAAACTGTTCCCTCGGCTTGAAGAGCGGCGCACTCAGCGTGCGATGACCATGTCCGGCGGCGAACAGCAAATGCTGGCCATCGCCCGTGCGTTGATGAGCCGACCGAAACTGCTGCTGCTTGATGAGCCGAGCCTCGGGCTGGCACCGATCGTGGTGAAGCAGATTTTCGCCACCCTGCGCGAACTGGCGAAAACCGGCATGACCATCTTCCTGGTGGAGCAGAACGCCAACCATGCCCTTCGCTTGTCCGACCGCGCTTATGTGATGGTCAACGGCGAAATTCGCATGACGGGTACCGGCAAGGAATTGCTGGTCAACGAGGATGTGCGTAACGCCTATCTCGGCGGTCACTAGATCGTTAGCGTTCAACAAAACGCCCTGACGTGCTCAACGTCGGGGCGTTTTTTTATGCGCGCTCTATGGGGCTGTTGTAGGAGCTGTTGTAGGAGCTGTCGAGTGAAACAAGGCTGCGATCTTTTGATCCTGTTTTTTAAGATCAAGATCAACCGATCGCAGCCTTCGGCAGCTCCTACAAGAGCGGCGTTGCGACGTAAAGTAAAATTGTGGAAAACAAATTCCCCAAGCTCCCAAACCGCGATATAAAGCCGCTGCAAATAGTTGTTTTGTCACGGTTTTGACTTGTCCCCGTTTGCTGTGGAGCTGGCTGTGAATAACGTGGGAGTAGCTGGCTGAGAGCCTTTCAATCCGTGGCCTCCAGCGACATGATTGTTTTTTGATCAGGCGTTTTTGCGTGGCTTCAGGGTGGGTTTGTCAACCTTTTTCTGGGTGACGAAAGTGCAGCAAGTTACAGTGAACAAGCCTGTGGATAAGTCTGTGATTAAACTCTGGAAAGACTTGGCTGAAGGCCGTGGTTACTGGCTTGCGGCCATCGTCGGTTTGACCGGCTGGTCGGGAAAATTGCCATGGGCTACACAGCAGGTCCGTCAGGGTCAAGCAAAAAAGTTTTAGAACACCTCGCAAAGCCTTGTGGATAGCGGCTTTCAGCTTTTCCACTTGCCCCCGGAATGTGTGGATGGGGCTGTGGATAACGTGCGCGCACATGGCTGCAAGCCACGGAGGGTAAGGTGTTGCGTGGTTTGATCGTTTTTTGTACAGGTTGTGCGGTGGTTGCCGCTGTGAGCAAGGCCGGGCATGCTGCCTGCTGATTTTCTATTTCCATGGCTGAGCATCAGCCGAAGCAAGGAGAACACGATGTCCAACACCCTGTTTATTACCGGCGCGACCTCCGGTTTTGGTGAAGCCTGTGCCCGTCGTTTTGCCGAGGCTGGCTGGAAACTGGTGCTGACCGGTCGTCGTGAAGAACGCCTCAATGCGCTGTGTGCCGAGCTGTCGAAGCAGACTGAAGTGCATGGCCTGGTGCTCGATGTGCGTGATCGCAAGGCCATGGAAGAAGCCATTGCCAACCTGCCACCGTCCTTCGCCAAATTGCGCGGGCTGATCAACAACGCCGGCCTGGCGTTGGGTGTTGACCCGGCACCGAAGTGCGACCTGGACGATTGGGACACCATGGTCGATACCAACGTCAAAGGCCTGATGTACAGCACTCGTCTTCTGCTGCCACGCCTGATCGCTCATGGTCGCGGTGCCGGCATCGTCAACCTGGGTTCCATCGCCGGCAACTATCCGTACCCGGGCAGCCACGTGTATGGCGCCACCAAGGCGTTCGTCAGACAGTTCTCCCTGAACCTGCGCTGCGACCTGCAGGGCACGGGCGTGCGGGTTAGCAACATTGAGCCGGGCCTGTGCGAAAGCGAGTTTTCGCTGGTACGTTTTGCCGGTGATCAGGAGCGTTACAACGCGACCTACGCCGGTGCCGAACCCATCCAGCCGCAAGACATCGCCGACACCATTTTCTGGGTGCTCAATGCCCCGGCACACATCAACATCAACAGCCTGGAATTGATGCCGGTCAGCCAGACCTGGGCCGGGTTTGCTATTGATCGCAGTGGTGGCAAGGCTTAACACCGAGTCATCGTTCTTCGCGAGCAAGCTCGCTCCCACATTGGATCGCGGTCAAATGTGGGAGCGAGCTTGCTCGCGAAGGGGCCGGTTCAGGCGATGAAGGTTCAGCTAGACTCCTCACCCAACAGCTCCGCCACACCCGGCGGTCTAGAGGTATTAGAGGAGAACAAGTGAGCAATCGAGGCGAGCAGTCGCTGCTCAAGCAATCGACCTTCCTGATGCTCGCCGTGACGGTCGCCGGGATCATCACCGGTTTTGTCTCGGGCGCCCAATCGATCCTGTTCGATGGCTTCTTTTCGCTGATCGCGGCGTTCATCAAGGTGTTGATGCTGATCACCGCCCGGATGATCGCCAAGGAAAGCAATCAGCGTTTCCAGTTCGGCTCCTGGCATCTGGAGCCCATGGTGCTGGTGATCGAGGGCAGTTTCATTTTCCTGGTCGCCATTTATGCCTTTCTCAACGGTGTGTTCGGCATTATCAGCGGTGGCCGCGAGGTTGAACTGGGGCTGGTGATCTTCTACGCCGCGTTCTTCACGGTCGTTGAGCTGATTTATTATTTCTACGTCCGCCGTCGCAATCGCACACTCAAGTCATCGCTGATCCAGTTCGACAACATCAGTTGGCTGGTGGACGCGATGCTGTCGGCGGGCCTGCTGGTGAGTTTCCTCATCGCGCTGCTGCTCAAGACTCAGGGTTACGGCAAATGGGCGGTGTACGTCGACCCGATGATTCTGATTCTGCTGGCCTTGGGCATGCTCCCCCCGGCGTACAAAATCCTCGGCCCGGCATTGCGCGATGTGTTGGGGATTGTCCCGGATCAATTGGACGACAAGGTGCGTCAAGTGATGGACGTGGCCAAGGTGGAGCATGGTTTCGACGATTACATTTCCTACGTGCAGAAACACGGCCGGGCCTGTTTTATCGAGATTCACATTGTGTTGCCGAAGGATTATTGGCTGGACGGAGTGGGCCAACTGGACAGTTTGCGCGAGGAAATTTCCGCGAAGCTCGGTGAACCGGATGCCGCACGATGGTTGACCATCAGTTTTACCGGGGACCGGAAGTGGATTGAGTAACTTCCGATCCTTTCGATATCAGCCGAGGTACTCGGCCAGCCCGCGATAGCAAGTCGCCAAGTGATAAGGCGTGGTCGACGGCATATCCCGGCGACTGACTTCACCTTGCTCATCACGGCATTCATACCAGCCACCGGCATGCAGCGAGCGTTGCTGCAATGCCTGCAATTGGCGCAGCACCTCAGCTTCGCTGTCCGGCCGCAACGTCAACGCACGCAAATACTCGGCCTGCGCCCAGATACGCTGGGTGGCGTCCCGGGCGCCGCCATCCGGCCCCAGATCAAGCATGGCCCGCACCGCGCCGGTTTGTTGATCGACACCCAGTTGTTCGGTGAACGCGAAGGCGCGCTCCAGCGAAGCATGCAGTTTCGAACCCCGCAGCAGCTCCGATGATTCCAGCAGGAAATACCATTCGAACTGATGTCCCGGTTCAAACCAGTTATCCACTGCCCCCAACGGTTTTTCCATCAACACGCCGTGTTGCGGATCGATAAAACGCTTCTGCATGGCTGTGCACAACTCGACGAGTGCGCGTTGGACGCCGAGGTCTTCGCGTACCGCCAGCGTGGCGAGGAAGGCTTCGGCCAAGTGCATCAACGGATTCTGCAACGGTCCGCTTTGCAACGATGACCAGTCGCGATCGAGGCTGGCTTCATAGAGGCCGTCGCCCGTGGCGAATCGCCGGGCAATCACTTCCAGGGCAGCGTTGAGCACCGACTCCACCAACGGCTCGCGAACTTTGTCCCAGTAATGGGCGCAGGCGAACAGGATGAAGGCGTGGGTGTAGAGGTCTTTGCGCTGATCCAGCGGCGCGCCGTGTGGGTCGATGCTGTAGAACCAGCCGCCGTGCTCGGCATCGTGAAAGTGCCGCTGCAAGGAACGGAACAGCGCTGCCGCACGCTCTTCGGCATCCGACACCTGGCCGATCAGACTGGCAAACAGATACAACTGCCGCGCACAGGCCATGGCCCGGTAGCGTTGAGGTGGCAGGGGATTGTGCTCGGCGTCCAGCGCCTCATAGGGCAGCGCCATCTCGGCATTCCAGCCGGGACCTTGCCAAAGCGGCACAATCACGTTGTGGAAGTGCTGTTGCACCGAGGTGAACAGGGCGGTCAGTTCAGGCTGGGAAGCGGAGCGGGAAACAGGCGGCATTGGCTGGCGTCGTCACGGCAGGGGCGATTGCGCGACATGTTAGCAGGCCTGAGAGTTGTGGTGTCTGTCAGGCCGTCATCGCTGGCAAGCCAGCTTCCACAGGTTAAGTGCAAATCCCTGTGGGAGCTGGCTTGCCAGCGATGAGGCCAGTTCAGGCAATAGAGAATCAGCCGGCCAACAACCACACACCGGTCGCCGCCGAAGCCGCACCCGCCAATCGAACCAACGGCGCCGCAGCTTGTGGCAGCACGCGCACTAGCGCATAACCCAACCCATGCAATGCTGCCGTCGCCGCGACAAACCCTGCGGCATACATCCAAGGGCTCGACATGTCCGGCAGTTCCAGGCCATGGGCCACGCCATGGAACAACGCGAACAACGCCGTGGAACCGACCGCCATGCTCAACGGCGGACGCACCGCCAAGGCCACCGCCAGACCCAGCGCCAGCACCGACGCGGCGATCCCGCTTTCCAGCGCCGGCAGGTTCAGCCCTTCAAAACCCAGCAACCCGCCCAGCAGCATGGTGCCGACGAAAGTGCACGGCAGCGCCCAGCGCGCCGCGCCTTGTTGCTGCGCCGCCCACAGGCCGACCGCGAGCATCGCCAGCAAATGGTCGAGGCCGCCGATCGGGTGGCTGATGCCGGCGATCAAGCCGTTATCGCCGTGCCCCGGGTGGGCGAAAGCGATGGCCGGGGTCAGCAGCAGGGCCATGGCGCCCAGAATGCGTTTCAGTGTCATGAATTGGCTTCCTTGTGGATAAATCGTGATCAGGCAGCAGTCAGCAAGCCCTGGCGTTCGATGAAGGCGATGATTTCTTCCAGGCCCTGGCCGGTTTTCTGATTGCTGAAGACGAATGGCTTGCCGTTGCGCATGCGCGTGGTGTCGCTGTCCATCAGGGTCAGCGACGCGCCAACCAGTGGTGCGAGGTCGATCTTGTTGATCACCAGCAGATCGGATTTGCAGATCCCCGGTCCGCCCTTGCGCGGCAACTTGTCGCCGGCGGAAACGTCGATCACGTAGATGGTCAGGTCGGACAGTTCAGGGCTGAAGGTGGCCGAGAGGTTGTCGCCACCGGACTCCACCAGAATCAGGTCCAGTCCTGGGAAGCGGCGGTTGAGCTGATCCACGGCTTCGAGGTTGATTGAGGCGTCTTCGCGGATCGCGGTGTGCGGGCAACCGCCGGTTTCCACGCCGATAATGCGCTCCGGCGCCAGCGCTTCGTTGCGCACCAGGAAATCGGCGTCTTCGCGGGTGTAGATGTCGTTGGTGACGACGGCCAGGTTGTAGCGCTCGCGCAGGGCCAGGCACAGGGCCAGGGTCAGGGCGGTTTTACCGGAACCGACCGGGCCGCCGATGCCGACGCGCAGAGGTTGTGTGTTCATGTGGTTCTCCAAAAAAGGGCGGCCAAAACAACAGGCCCTAGGAACGGAACAGACGGCTGTACTGGCGCTCATGCGCCATGCACGCCAGGGACAGGCCAAACGCGGCGCTGCCATAGTGGTCGGGGTTGATGTGGCTGGCGTCCTGCTGGGCTTGTTGCAGCAGCGGCAGCAGTTCGCTGGTCAGGCGTTGGGCGGCTTGCTGGCCCAGCGGCAGGGTTTTCATCAGCACCGCCAATTGGTTTTCCAGCCAGCTCCAGAGCCACGCGGCCAGCGCATCCTGCGGGCTGATCTGCCAGGCGCGAGCGGCCAATGCCCAGCCCAGCGCCAAGTGTGGTTCGCGGCGTTGCTCAAGAAAGGCACGCGCCGCTGCATCGAGTTCCGGCAAGCCGTTGAGCAACTGCTGCAAGGAGTAGCCCATCTGCCGGCTCTCCTGATGCAGTTCGCGGGTTTCCCGGCTGGCGCGGTGCGCTTCGCAGCGTTGCAGCAGTTCGCTCCAGTTTTCCTCTGCCGCCGCCACGCAATGGGCGAGCAGCAACGGAGCTTCGAAGCGAGCAAGGTTGAGCAGCAATTGATCGCTGATCCAGCGCCGCGCACTGTCGGGATCGTGGACGCGACCGTTCTCCACGGCCATTTCCAGGCCTTGGGAATAGCTGTAGCCACCAATCGGCAATTGCGGACTGGCCAGGCGCAGCAATGCCCATGCGGGGTTCACAGGCGAACGCCGAACTGATGCAGCTTCGGTGGATAGTTGAAATCTTCATCGCCGTGACGCGAATGATGATGGCCGCCGCCGTAGGCGCCGTGTTCCGGCTGGAACGGTGCCTCGATGTTTTCGGCATGGGCGCCCAATTGTTCGAGCATGGCCTCGAGCACGTAATCGTCTAGCAGGCGCAACCAGCCATCTCCCACTTGCAGGGCAACATGGCGATTGCCCAGGTGATAGGCCGCGCGGGTCAGTTCGAAGGCATTGGCGCAGGTGACGTGCAGCAGTTGTTCCGGGCGGGCGCAGACGCGGACGATGCGTCCGTCTTCGGCCTGCAAACATTCACCGTCGTACAACGGTGATTGGCCGCGCTCCAAAAACAGCCCGACATCTTCGCCCTCGGCACTGAAACAGCGCAAACGGCTTTTGCTCCGGGCTTCGAAGGTCAGGTGCAACTCGGCGGCCCAGACGGGTTGAGGGTCGATTCTGCGATGAATCACCAGCATCGGAAAGCTTCCAGCAATGGACGATGCAGAGGCTAGAGCAAGGGGCTTGCCAATCGGCGTGATGTGTAGGAAATGGCTGACGGAGGTGTAGGGCGAGTTGCGAAGTGTTGAGGATTTTTGGCTGAAGTTGGTGCGCTTCAGTTTTTTTATGCACTAATTTGTAGCACGCAAAAAAAGATCGCAGCCTTCGGCAGCTCCTACAGGGAACGCATTTCTTTGTAGGAGCTGCCGAAGGCTGCGATCTTGTAATGCATTACTCGGTGCTGCCCAGGCCTTGCCAATGCTTGAGGCCGATAAAGATAAAACGCAACTGCTGGGTGATTTTTGCCTGTGGCGTCAGGTGTTCCGGCAGCGCCTCGGCCGGTGGGTCGATGATGTCCGGCAAGGTGGCGAACACGCTTTTGACGATCAGGTCGGCCATGACACTCAAACCGGCGATGTCCAGGTGTTGCAGCTTGGGCATCAACGACAGGTCGGCAGCGAGGTCCGAGCTGATGTCTTCGCGCAGACGGCCGATGGCCAGGCGCACCGGCAGCGAGCCGCCGTACTGTTCGCGGGCCAGAAACAGGAACTGCGAACGGTTGGCACTGACCACGTCGAGAAAGATCCGCACCGACGCATCGATAATGCCGCCCATGACGAACTCGTTGTGCCGCACCAGGCGAATGGTTTCACGGAAGGTCTGGCCAACTTCGCTGACCAGCACCAGGCCCAGTTCATCCATATCGGCAAAATGCCGGTAGAAACCGGTTGGAACGATCCCGGCAGTTTTCGCCACTTCGCGCAGGCTCAGGCTGCCGAATCCTCGGCCGCCTTCCATCAGGCGACGGGCAGCGTCCATCAGGGCGTTGCGGGTTTGTTGTTTCTGTTCGGCGCGGGGCAGCATCGCAAGGGCGTTTTCTGAAGAAGGACAGCGGCGCACTCTAGCAAATCGGCTTTGCCGGCGTCGAACGGCGATAGGGGGATCAGGCGAGGAGATGCGGCGTCTATAAAGTGAAAGGCCAGAATGTCAAAAGCCCAATCCGGTGATTGGGCTTTTTTTCGGGGCCGCCATGGGCTCAGCTCGTAGCGCTGTTGCGTTCGATTACACGGTCACCACCGCCTTCGGCAAGGGTTTGACCTGGGGTGCGATCGGAACCGTCAGCGGCAAGGGTTTGACCTGGAGTGCGGTCGGAACCATCAGCGGCAAGGGTTTGACCTGGAGTGCGGTCGGAACCATCAGCGGCAAGGGTTTGACCTGGAGTGCGATCGGAACCGTCAGCAGCAACAGTCTGGCCTTGTTTGGTTTGGTCGTAGCCATCTTCAGTGATCAGGTTTTTTTCTTTCAGGCGATCGTTACCGCCTTCGGCCAGGGTTTGGCCCGGGGTGCGATCGGAACCATCGGCAGCGACGGTTTGGCTGAACACCGAGTGGTTATCTTTGACTTGCGGAGTGGCCTGGTCAGCGGCCGGCAATGCGAAGGCAGTGCTGGCCAGCATAGAGAGTGTAAGGCTAAGCAGAAGTTGGCGTTTCATGATTGGGTGCTCCGTAGGAGGGCGATAAATTGGGTACGAGGGCAATGCTACTCTCGATAAGTCGATATAAAAGTTCATAAACGCAATGTTAATAATCAACGGAATTGATTGTTCTCTGCAGGCCTTGTAAACCGGGGCTTTCAAGCCCGCGCGTTTGCACCGAGGTGGGTATTTTCGACTCACTCGCGCCACGTAAAAGTGCGGGGCCGGTAACGCCGAAGGCGACTGATGAGTCATGAATTGACTTGTCGATTGCTGGAAAATCGGTCATCGGATTAAACCTGCGGGCCGTTTTTCAGTCGTAGATTCCATAGCGGGCCGGTTCTGGCCCAGCGTTTTTCATGTGCGTCGCGATCGGGGCGCTCAGTCGTATCAGGAGCTTTGTGCAATGACGCGCACCCGTAAAATTCTCGCCTGGACCTTCAGCAGCCTGGTTGTTCTGCTGGCCGTGCTGGTGCTGGTCATCGTGTTCTTCGATTGGAACCGGATCAAACCACCCCTCAATGCCAAAGTGTCAGAAGAGCTGCACCGTCCGTTCGCCATCAATGGCAACCTGGCGGTGGTGTGGCGGCGCGAGCCCGATGAGGGCGGCTGGCGTGCCTGGGTGCCGTGGCCGCATGTGGTGGCCGAAGACCTGAGCCTGGGCAACCCGGACTGGTCGAAGACGCCGCAGATGGCCAGCCTCAAGCGCGTCGAGCTGCGCATTTCACCGCTGGCCCTGCTGGCGCAGCGTGTCGTCATCCCGCGCATCGACCTCACCGAACCCAATGCCGAGCTGCAACGCCTGGCCGACGGTCGCGCCAACTGGACCTTCAAGTTCGACCCGAAGGACCCGAACGCCGAACCTTCGCCGTGGGTGCTGGACATCGGCGCGATCGGCTTCGACAAGGGCCATGTCACCCTCGACGACCAGAATCTGAAGACTCAGCTCGACGTGTTGATCGACCCGTTGGGCAAGCCGATTCCGTTCAGCGAGATTGTCGGTGACAAAGCGGCGAAAACCGCGCAGGAACAGGGCGTCGCGCCACAGGACTACGCGTTCGGCCTCAAGGTCAAAGGCCAGTATCACGGTCAGAAACTGGCGGGCCAGGGCAAGATTGGCGGCTTGCTGGCCTTGCAGGACGCGGCCCGACCGTTCCCATTGCAGGCGCAAGTGAAGATCGCCGACACCAGCGTCGAACTGGCCGGTACGCTGACCGACCCGATGAATCTCGGTGCCCTCGACCTGCGCTTGAAACTTGCTGGAACCAGCCTGGGCAATCTTTACCCGCTGACCGGCGTGACCTTGCCTGATACGCCGCCGTACGCCACCGACGGTCACCTGATCGCCAAGCTGCATGAGCCGACGGGCGCTGTGTTTCGCTATGAAGAATTCAACGGCAAGATCGGCGAGAGTGATATCCACGGCAGCCTGACCTACGTCGCCGGCCAGCCACGGCCCAAACTCAGCGGGTCGCTGCTGTCCAATCAACTGCTGTTTGCCGACCTGGCCCCGCTGATCGGTGCCGATTCCAATGCCAAGCAAAAGGCCCGAGGTGGCGAAAGCAAACAGCCGGCGGACAAGGTGCTGCCGGTCGAAGAATTCAAGACCGATCGCTGGCGCGATATGGACGCCGACGTCGAATTCACCGGCAAACGCATCGTCCACAGCGAAAAACTGCCGTTCAACGATCTTTACACGCACCTGGTGCTGACCGATGGCGTGCTCAGCCTTGAACCGCTGCGCTTTGGCGTGGCGGGCGGCAAGCTGGATGCGCAGATTCGCCTGAACGGTCGCACCGAGCCCTTGGAAGGTCGGGCAAAACTCACCGCGCGGGGCTTCAAGCTCAAGCAGTTGTTCCCGACCTTCGAACCGATGAAAACCAGTTTCGGCGAGCTCAATGGCGATGCCGACATCACCGGTCGCGGCAATTCGGTGGCCAAATTGCTGGGCAGCGCCAACGGCAACCTGAAAATGCTGATCAACGACGGCGCCATCAGTCGCGAGTTGATGGAACTGGCCGGGTTGAACGTCGGCAACTATGTGGTCGGCAAAATCTTTGGCGACAAGGAAGTGAAGATCAACTGCGCAGCGTCCGACTTCGACATCAAGAACGGCCTGGCGACCACGCGATTGTTCGTGTTCGATACCGAGAACGCGATCATCTATATCGATGGCACGGCGAACATGGCCACCGAACAACTGGACCTGACCATCACCCCGGAATCCAAGGGCTGGCGCTTGATCTCGCTGCGTTCACCGCTGTACGTGCGGGGCAAGTTCATCAAGCCCGATGCCGGGGTGAAGGCCGTGCCGCTGATGTTGCGCGGGGCCGGGATGGTGGCCCTTGGGGTGATTGCCGCACCGGCGGCGGGGCTGCTGGCGTTGGTGGCACCGAGCGGCGGCGAGCCGAATCAGTGTGCGCCATTGCTGGAACAGATGAAGTCGGGCAAGGCGCCGGTGACGGTCAAACCAACCCGGTAGATCAAAAGATCGCAGCCTGCGGCAGCTCCTACAGAGGAATTCGGTCCCCTGTAGACGCTGCCGCAGGCTGCGATCTTGGCGTTAGTCCGGACACCGACGCCTCTTCTGTGAGCCACGCAAAAAACGCCCGCACGGGCGGATGCCGCTCGCGACCCGGCACGCACAGCGCGCTATAACCTGCGCCATCCACCTGCACCTCCCCCCGATAAGGCAACAGCAGCCCGCTGGCCACACTTTCCGACACCAGGATATTGCTCGCCAGCACCAGGCCCTGACCGGCAATCGCCGCTTGCAGGGCGTAATGTTCTTCGTCGTATTCGCGCACGGCGGGTTGGCCACTCAGCCATGTCTCGCCGGACTGAGCGCACCACGCCTCCCAGCCGTGGGCGTAGAGCTTGGAGTTGTGCCAGCGCACGCTGATCAGCGTCGGCGTGCGCTGGCTCGCCAGTGCCACTTGTTCGGGCGAACCGTAGACACCGAAGGATTCATCGAACAGGCACAACCCATACAGGCTCGGATAATCACCAAGGCTGTAGCGCAGCACCAGATCGACACTGGCGTCCTGATGCAGGTCGATGACTTCGCAGTGGGTATCCAGGCGCACGTTGATATTCGGGTGCCGGGCGTAGAAACGTCCCAGCCGTGGCACCAGCCACAGGGCGGCGAAGGCGGCGGTGGTGGAGATCGTCAGGTTTGTGCCGCTGCGTTGTGGCCGCAGGGTGTCGACGCTTTGCGCTACTTCCAGAAAAGCGCCGTGCAGACTGTGGAACAGCCGTTCGCCGCATTCGGTCAGGCGTACCTGGCGAGGCAGGCGTTCGAACAGCGGCACGCCAAGCCAGGTTTCCAGCGAACGAATCTGGTGCGATACCGCCGTGGGGGTAACGGCCAGTTCTTCGGCAGCAGCCTTGAAACTTAATAAGCGTGAGGCGGACTCAAAGGCGCGCAGGGCGGTCAGCGGCAGCGAGGCAAACATTGAATGCTCCATGGATGAAATGGATTCATCCCGAGTGATTTTTGCTCATTTGAAGAGGAAAGGCTGCGAGCTTCAAGCTGCAGGCCACAAGCAGTTTGAGTTTAGTCCTTGAGGAGATTCAGATGAGTAAAATTCTTGCTATCCACGCCAGTCCACGCGGTGAGCGTTCGCACTCACGGCGTCTGGCCGAGGTGTTTCTCTCGGCGTTGCAGACATGTCATCCGCATGCGCAACTGACCCGCCGTGAAGTCGGGCGGGCGTTGATTCCGCCGGTCAACGAAGCGTTTGTGGCCGCCGCGTTTTATCCCGAACCCGAGGCCCGTCCCTTGTCGATGCAAGCCGATCTGGCGTTCAGCGATGAACTGGTCGGCGAGTTGCTCGGCCATGACCTGCTGGTGATTTCCACGCCAATGCACAACTTCAGCGTACCCAGCGGTTTGAAGGCCTGGATCGATCAGATCGTGCGGTTCGGCCTGACGTTCAATCACACCCTGGACAATGGCGTGGCCCAATACGAACCGCTGGTGCACGGTAAAAAGGCCTTGATCGTCACCAGTCGCGGCGGCTTCGGTTTTGGTCCGGGCGGTGAGTTGGAGGCGATGAATCATGCTGATCCGCTATTGCGCACAGCGCTGGGTTTCATTGGCATCACCGATATCACCGTGGTCGCGGCCGAGGGCGAAGAGTCCGAGGCGCGCACCTTCGCGGTCTCCGCTGCTGAGGCCGAACAGCGCTTGCTGGCGCTTGCCAGGGAGTTCTAGATGGCCTGGCTGTTTCTGCTGATCGCAGCCGGGTTTGAGGTGACGTTCGCCATGGGCATGAAGTACGCCGAAGGCTTCACCCGGCTCTGGCCGTCGCTGATCACTGTCGTGGCGGCAGTGGGCGGGATTTACTTCCTGACCCTGGCAATGCGCGAGTTACCGGTGAGCATTGCCTATCCGATCTGGACCGCTATCGGGTCGCTGGGCACTGTGTTTCTCGGGTTTGCATTGCTGGGGGAGAGCCTGACGGCGGTGAAGTTGTTGTCGGTCGGACTGATCGTGGCAGGCGTGGTAGGGCTGAAGTAGGGCGGATGTCATAGACTGGTCGTCGAGTTGTCATCTTCGCTGGCGATGCTTGGCGGATGTCTTGCATCCCGCCTTGCGTCACTTCTCGATCACAAGGATGTCCGCCCATGTCGCAAGGTTCTGCCCCGCGCTATCCACTATTGCTGGTCCCGGGAATGCTCGGGTTCATCCGTTTGGTGTTTTATCCGTACTGGTACGGGATCGTTGGTGCGTTGCGCCGTGGCGGCGCCCTCGTGTTTGCGGTGCAGGTCTCGCCGCTCAACTCCAATGAAGTGCGCGGTGAGCAATTGCTGGCGCGGATCGAGGAGATTCTGCGCGAAACCGGGGCCGAGAAGGTCAACCTGATCGGTCACAGCCAAGGCTCGTTGACGGCGCGATATGCGGCAGCCAAGCGCCCGGATCTGGTTGCCTCGGTCACTTCGGTCGCCGGGCCGAACCATGGCTCGGAACTGGCGGACTACCTGCACCGGCATTATCCCCATGACAGCACCAAGGGCCGCTTGTTGAGTTTTTTGTTGCGCATCATCAACGCCTTGATGTGCTTGCTCGACACTGCTTATCGCGGGCCGAAGCTGCCTGTGGATATCCATGCCTCCCACCATTCGCTGACTACTGAAGGCGTTGCGCTGTTCAACCAGCGTTATCCACAAGGGCTGCCCGAGACCTGGGGCGGACAAGGGCCGGAAGAGGTCAACGGTGTGCGTTATTACTCCTGGTCCGGAACCCTGCAACCGGGCAAGACCGATCGCGGGCGCAACCTGCTGGATGGCACCAACCGCAGTTGTCGGCTGTTCGCCAAAACCTTTGTCCGTGAAGCCGGGCATTGCGACGGCATGGTCGGACGCTACAGCTCGCACCTGGGGACGGTGATTGGCGATGAGTTTCCGCTGGATCACTTCGACATCGTCAATCAGTCGCTTGGATTGGTGGGGAAGGGCGCCGAGCCGATTCGGTTGTTTGTCGAGCATGCAGCGCGGTTGAATGCAGCTGGTTTGTAACATCCGGATCAAAAGATCGCAGCCTTCGGCAGCTCCTACACTTGGAATGCATTCACATGTAGGAGCTGCCGAAGGCTGCGATCTTTGTTGCTTAGACCACGCGAACCTTACCGCCCAACACGGTCGTCCAACGCTCCGAAAGCACCACCCCACCCAACGTCAACACACCGCCCACCAAGTGATACATCGCCAACTGCTCATGCAGCACCACCGCCGCAATCAGCGCGGTAATCAACGGCAGCAAATTGAAAAACAGCACGGTCCGGCTCGGCCCCAGGCGCACTACGGCTTGCATCCACGCCAATGGCGCCACCATCGAGGCCAGCAAACAGGCGTACAACACCAGCGGAATATTCTGCAACGTCGGGCCGATTTTCGGCGAGGCGAGAAACAGCGGAAACAGCACCATCACCGCCACCAGCACCTGTAAATACAGCAACACCAGTGGCGGCAATTTCAGCTGCCATTTTTTCAGTAGCGTGCTATAGACCGCGTAAGCCAGCGTCGCGACCAGCATCATCGCGTCGCCCAGGTTCACCCCGTGCTCCAGCAACGCGCTGAGACTGCCAGACGAGACCACCACCAGCACGCCGGCGAATGACAACACCGCACCGGCCAGCGCACCGGCAGTCAGGCGCTGACCGAGGCTGACGATCGCCATGGCCAGCGACATCAACGGCATCAACGACAGGATGATGCCCATGTTGGTGGCCGTGGTCAGGGCCGCGGCGAAATACGCCAGGCTCTGATAGACCGCCATGCCGAGCACGCCGAGGATGAAAATCTTTCCCAGGTTCGGGCGAATCTGCGGCCAGTGAGCGATCACCGGTTTGAGCATGAAAGGCGTGAACAACAAACCGGCGAGCAGCCAGCGGTAGAAACCGATCTCGGCGGGGAAGATCGCCCCGGCCGACATTTTGGTGATCACGGTGTTGCCGGCCCAGATAAAAATGGCCAGCAGGGGATAAGCGTATTGCATCAGGAAAAACCAGAACGTTAATGAGGGGCAATTATCCCTTGTCTGGATACAGGTCTATACTTCGATCCAGACAACCCGCCCTTGATTCCGGACAGCATGACCAGTAAACACATTGACCTGCTGGATTTCAGCGAGCTGCCGGCCCCGGTGTACTTCCGGTACGCAGACTTCAACACCCACGAATACGCCTCGGCGCACTGGCATCCCTGGGGCACGCTCGAGTATGCGGCGCACGGGGTGTTGCACATGGATGTCGACGGCAGTCGTTTCTTGTCGCCGCCGCAATACGCGGTGTGGGTGCCACCGGAAATCGAGCACAGTTTCTACAGCCATCAGCCGATCAATTACCGTGCCGTTTGCCTGGCCCCCGCAGTTTGTGAGGATCTGCCAAAACAGGCCTGCACACTCGCCATCAGTGACATCCTCAAGGCAATCCTCAAGGACTTCGCCGTCCGTGACGTAAAGATTCCCGAGCAGGCCGCCGATAAACGCCTGGCCCAGGTTCTGGTAGACCAGTTGCAACAGGCGCCGGTGCATGAGTGTTACCTGCCCTATGCCAGCACGCCGGGGTTGCTGGGTATTTGCGAGGCCCTGCAAGCCGCACCTGATGACAATCGGCCTTTGGCGCATTGGGCGGCGCAGGTTCACGTCAGCGAACGGACCCTGGCTCGGCAGTTTGTCCGCGAGTTAGGCATGAGTTTCGGAGAATGGCGCCAGCGTCTGCGATTTCTGGCTGCGATTGAAGCGCTGGACAGCCATCGCAGTATTCAGGAAGTTGCCTTCGACATGGGCTACAGCACGGCTTCGGCGTTTATTGCGATGTTTCAGCGTCAAGCGGGTTGTTCGCCCGACTACTATCGGCGAAATAAAATGTTTTAACGGTCTGATTAAGATATTTCACACAGCATTGTCAGAAACAAACTTCATGGGACAGGATTGGGGCGTTGTAGGCTTCAATACTCTTTATTAAAGTTTGCAGGTGATTGTTGTGAAGGATTTATTGTTGAAAGCTGAAAGTGTTCCGAACGCTTCTGGTATTAAGCACGAAGACAGTATTCACTCCGGTTTTATCAAAGGCGTCATCCCCGACTGGATTGCCAACTCATCTCTTCAGCGGATGGCTGATTTACGCAACACCCCCAAAGTTGTTTCCGAATGGCACAAAGCGGCGTCCCCTACCGAGCACCTGGCCGCGAAAGTCGCCACGCAGGCGGGCTGGATGGCCCAGAATACAGTCGATCGGATGCTCGGCAATCTGCAGGACGTTGAATCCTTCGCCCAACCAATACTGACTCAGGCTATTCATGAACAATACGGTGTAGTAGTCGATGTTCGTGAAACTTTTCTACGCTTGTATTCCACTGCTAACACATCACCTTGGACACTTGATGTCACGGGCGGCGTCAGCAGTCGAACTGTTTCTTTGCTTAACGCTTCGCTGCACAACTTTGCCGAAGGTGAGGTTTTTAGCGCTGACTCTGTATTTACTGGCAAGCCCGACGAAATTGGGCAGTTTGAAATTAAAGAGCTGAATATAACAGTCGAGCAGTTCAGGGCGCTTTGCCGAACTCTGGATGTCGGCACCCAATACAAAAACCATCTGGAAAGTTATCTTGTTCCCGAAGATGCCATGGTCCGTGCGGTGGTCCAGCAGCGCATTGTCGATAGTCAGAAAGGCGCCATGAAAGCCGCCGCACACCTGGCGTTGATGAAGAAAGACATCGGGCCTGCGGCGTACCTGACTGTGTTGAACATGGTTCGGGGCAAAAAGGGGCAGGTGTTCGATGGCGGTCCCGTACGCTATTACCACTTGAGCATGCTGGGCACCCGCCTGACCGGAATTGTGCTTATCGCCGCCGATCTCGACACGCCCGGTGCGAATGTCCGACGCGTTATTGCTTATGTACCGCACGATCCCGAGCATCCGCTGAAAGAGTATGCCTCGACGGTCGAATTCGCGCGTGAACTGACTCGCCAGTTACGGGGCAACGATCAGGCCTCCGCTTCTACCCGGACGAGCTACCAGACGTTTTTCAGTCGCTTCGTGGATCATGGGCAACGTGGGCATTTTTTCGCCGCGCTCAACACCAGGTTGGTGCAAGTCACCTATCACGGCGCGCAACCGGGCTCCGGTTTACCCGCCTGGCGCGAAACCCACGTGGAGCGCCCTGACCTGCGGTTCGCCTCGGTGTCCTTCGAAAGCGATATCGCCAGTCGCCAACACGACGATCCCTGGATTTATCTCTACGAGCGACAAGTGGACAAGATCCTTGCCAACGGACGCGCGCTGGCGGTGACCACGGCCGATGCGGACAGCGCCGCACGCTGGGCCTGGATTGAAAACCTGGAAAAGATGCTCTCCGACATCATGGAAGTTGCCTTGCTCATCGCGACCCCGTTCGTACCAGTGCTTGGGGAGGCCATGCTGGGGTATATGGTCTATCAACTGGTCGACGGGGTCGTTGAAGGTGTTGTTGAGCTCGCCGAGGGCGAGTACCTGGAGGCCGCGGAGCACTTGATCGGCGTCGCTGAAAATATGATTCAGTTGGGCGCCTTTGCGGCTGGCGGGATTATCGCCACTCAAGTGGTGAAATCCAGGCTGTCGCCGTTCCTCGAAGGTGCCCGACAAGTCACGTTAAGAAATGGCGAGCAGCGGCTATGGAGTCAAAATCTGCAACCCTATCTGTCGCAGAACCTGCGTCTGGCGGCTGACTCCAAGCCCGACGCTTACGGCCTGTATCAACATCAGGGCAAGCAGATTCTGCCGCTGGACGGTGACCATTTCGAACTCGCGCTCGATTCGCGAACCGGTAAACATCGCGTGCAGCATCCGACTCGACCCGAGGCATACCAGCCGTTGGCGGAAAGTAACGGTACGGGTGCGTTTGTGATCGAGGGTGAGCAACCGCACGCCTGGGATGCCGATAAGCTGATCAAGCGGCTTGGTCCCTCGGTGGAAGGCTTGACGGACCGGCTCGGCGACATCCGTACCGTCAGCCGTGCCGACCTTGGAGCGCTTGTACGCATGTACGCCGATAACGAGCGAGCGATTCCTTTGCTGAGCGATACGGTGACCCGCTTCCGGATCGACCGGGACATTCACACGTTCATCCGCAACATCGGCAGCTCCCATGCGCAGGATTACCTGCAGGCCGATGCGCTTTGGCAGTTTCAACTGCTGGACGGCTTGTGGCCCGGCCGGGCGATTGAGCTCGTCGGGGCCGATGGACAGGTTCTGTACTCACTCGGGTCCGCTGCAGAACCTGTGACCATCCATGCGGACCGACTGGCGAACATCGACCTGATCGACACCTTGCTGTCGTATCTCGATGACGACGAAATCCGCCAACTGCTGGGTGATGATGCCCACGCATCGCTGGGCAGCCGCCGCAAGAATGCCGAGCGTGTAAGGATGCAACTCGCGCAACTGGCCGATCAGCGCAAGGTCTCGTTGTTCGACACTCGCTACCGAGGCATCGAGCGAGCCGTCAGCGCCGAGGCAAGGGTCATCCAGGACGAGGTGGCAGGGCTGCCCGCTATCGTCGCAGAAGAACTGGTGGCACTGGCTCGTCCGGAGGAGTTGCAGGCGCTCAAGATGCGCAGGCTACCCGAACGACTGGAAGGTTTTGCGAAATGGGCGCTCAAGGATGTGCGGATCAGTCGGGCCTATGAGGGCTTCTATCTGGAGTCGGTCGACAATCCGGACTTCGACGCCTTGGCCCTGCATTCGCTGGAGAACCTGCCTGGCTGGAACGCCGATGTCCGGATTGAACTCCGTCATTACAGCGTCGACGGTCTAAAGCTGGACAGCATCGGCCGGGATGACGCCGCGATTCGACGTACGCTTGTCGTGAGCGACAGCGGAGTGTTCCAGGCCTGTGACGAGCATGGAAATCCCCTGCATTCAGGCAGTGATTTATTCACCTCGATCTTGCAAGCATTGCCCGATGCCGAGCGGGATGCGTTGCAGATTCATATCGGCCAAGGCCCGATCCTGAACGCGGCATTACGCGACCATGCCCTGAAGCCTTACCGGTTGACGAGTGTTCTTTCCGATTTGCCGGAGCTGAAAAATACGGCATTCGATCCGGCAGTCATGCGCCTGCGCGGAGGAGCTCCCACCGTGACCGGTGAGGTTGCGCAACTGCAGGATGTCGAGCAACGCTGCCAGGAGTTTGTCGACGGTGCCTTTCATCCGAGCATCCCCTCGTTCGAACGATACCACTACCTGCGCGGACTGAAGTTGATGGACGAGAGCTTGTCCGACGATTGCTGGAACGCACTCTGGGAGGGGCTTGTGAAGGCGAACATCGAGGGCTTCGAGGCCAACCAGCGCACGGTAAAAAGCATCGAGGTATTACCGGACCTGAAAACGCTGATGTCGCCCGAACAGTTCGAGGCATTGCTAGAGCGATTGTTCACGGAGGACGGTTTGGTAGCGCTCACGGAATCCGAGCGCAATCTGGGCGAGCGCGCGCGTAATCTCAAGCAAACCGGGCGTCTCGATGAATATCTGGCGCTGCAACAGACCGTCAGGGAAAACGCCACGCCGTCCAGTGAATCATGGGTTGCGTTGCAGCAGTATGCGGATGAGCTTGGATCGGGTGTATCAGCGCCAGAACAACCCACCGAAGTGACGCCTCAGGTCATGGCCAACCTGCGTCAGGCACAACGCGTGATCTATCGGGCCAAGGAACTGTTGCCTTTATCGGGCAACCAGTTGCCGAGCATCTGGGAAAACGGCGGTTCTGCGATCGCAAAAATCAAGGGACTGCGAGGATTGGATCTCCAGCAAGGTCAATTCACCGCGCAGATGACAATCGCCGAACATGCGCGCAAAGCCATCGAAATCAAGGGTGGAAACTGTTCGGAAAACTCGAAAGTGACCTTCGCGCTGCTGGCCAGCCAACCGAGAGACTCGCGGGTTCACCTCGTCAAAGCCACCGCTTTCGACCATCAATACGTGGTGATCGGCGATGACTTGAGCAATCTCCAGCAATTGGTCGTTGCCGATTCCTGGCCGGAGTTCCCTGTCGCCCATACAGCGGACAATGGTTACTTCGAGTTCGAACTGCCGGCGCTGGCAACCCTTGAACCAGGCCCCGCCAGTCCGGACTTTGTCTTTATCAATGATGTGCCGGCGGGGCGGGCGGCGCTGCCGGAGGTTTCCCGGGACAACACCATCAGGCAGATAAAAATAAACAAGCTGTACAAGTCGGGGGCCTATGCCCAATTCACGTCATTGAAGACGTTGGGAACACAATACGGTCTGCCTGGGGAAGTCGGGGTGTCGTTCGAGCGATTGCCCGGATCCGTGATCGATAAACGCCTGTCAGCCTGGCAAGAATATCAACAGGCATTCAAGAGCCTGCTGGAGCAACCGTCCGCCAGTGAAGCGCCGGCCGAATGATCATCCATGGCTGGAGGAAGGTGTAACAAGGCTTGACTACACTCTGGGTGAATGCCGCACCTCTCGGTGCGGCGACAAGGAGAAAACTCCATGAAGATAATGCGTGCCCCTTTGTTGATGATCGGTTTGCTGCTTTGCTCCCAAGGCTTCGCCGCCACTGAGCAACAAAACAAGATGACCACCTGCAACGCCGAGGCGACTGCAAAGACCCTCAAGGGCGATGAGCGCAAAGCCTTCATGAGCAATTGCCTCAAGGCCACCCCGGCAGCCAACGATGCCGGCGCAGCCTTGACCCCGCAGCAACAGAAAATGAAAACCTGCAATGCCGACGCGGCTACCAAGGCCCTGAAAGGGGATGAGCGCAAAGCATTCATGAGTGATTGTCTGAAGAAGAAATAAACATTCAACCGAAATTGTGGGGGGGCTGTGAGGGCCTCATCGCCAGCAGGCTAGCTGCCACAGGGGGTTATCAGTGACCGGCGACGACTCGGGTCGAGCTCTCGGCATACACCGGACCGAGGCGATCCAGTCGACCGCTCCACGCCGTCAATGCCAGCGCTACCAGCACCACCAACCCGCCAATCCACGCGGTATGGATCAGGCCCATGTGCGCAACGATCAAGCCACCGCCCCATGCGCCACCAGCGATACCGAGGTTGAACGCCGCAATGTTCAGGCCGGACGCTACATCCACCGCGTGCGGCGTGTGATGTTCGGCCTGACGCACCACATAAACCTGCAACCCCGGCACGTTGCCGAACGCCACGGCGCCCCAGACCAGCACGGTAGCCAGCGCCAACCATGGATTGCCGGCGGTGAAAGTCAGCACGAACAGCACTGCGGCGAGCAGGGCGAAGATGATTTTCAGGGCGCTGATCGGGCCGCGTTTGTCAGCCAGTTTGCCGCCCCAGATGTTGCCGACGGCCACTGAGATGCCGTAGACCAGCAATACCAGGCTGACGGTGCTGGCGCTGAAGCCGGAGATGTCCTGAAGGATCGGCGCCAGAAAGGTGAACGCGATGAACGAGCCGCCGTAACCCACGGCGGTCATGGCATACACCAGCAACAACCGCGGTTGTTTGAGCACCTGCAATTGCTGCAACAACGACGCGGGTTTGCTGTGGGCGATGTTTTTCGGCACGTAGAGCAGGCTGCCGATAAACGCGATCACACCCAGCGCCGACACCGCGAGGAAGGTTTCACGCCAGCCGAAATGCTGACCGATGAAGGTACCCAAC
This sequence comes from Pseudomonas sp. NFX98, assembly GCF_047784845.1. Lineage (NCBI taxonomy): Bacteria > Pseudomonadati > Pseudomonadota > Gammaproteobacteria > Pseudomonadales > Pseudomonadaceae > Pseudomonas > Pseudomonas sp. NFX98. Next base: position 81,345 of record NZ_JBLNNF010000024.1, read on the forward strand.
GGCACGCCGGTAACCAAGGCCACGGTCAGGCCGGTGAACATGATGGCGATCGCGCTGGCGGCTTTTTCCTTGGGCACTAGACTGGTGGCGATGGTCGAACCGATCGAGAAAAACACCCCGTGGGCCAGGCCGGTGACGATCCGCGCCAGGATCAGCGACTCGTAGCTCGGCGCTTTCCACGCCAGCAGATTGCCGAGGGTGAACAGCACCATCAGCGACAACAGCAGCAGTTTGCGCGGCACTTTTCCGGTCAGGGCGGTCAGCACCGGGGCGCCGACGGCGACACCCAATGCATAGAGGCTGACCAGCAGGCCGGCAGACGGCAGGCTGACGCCGAGGTCGGCGCCGATGGTAGGTAGCAGGCCAACGATGACGAACTCGGTCGTCCCGATGGCAAAGGCGCTGAGGGTCAGCGCGAGCAAGGCAATGGGCATGGCTACAACTCCGGTGGGTTGATTTGATGGAGCGCAGTGTCGGGGTTTGGGTTGTGCGGAAAAATACAGGGATGAGCATTTGATATTTGTCTTGAACGCAAAGATTGCCGAGCAGGTGCGCGTCACCTGCGAACTAGTCCGGCATTTGTCGATCAGTTCCTTACAGTCTTATCCAAAGGAGCGGATGCCTTGATCAAGCTCAAGACCGCGGTGTTACTCGGCGCGTTGCTGTTTCTGGGCAGCGAGGAACTGGAGGCGGCCGCCATTCCGGGCCTGCCTGCAAGCGCTACGGCCGCGACACCTCCGGCACACCCGGAACCGCTGGTCCAGGGTGGTTTGCTGGGTGCCATCAGTTCGAGCATTGACGACGTGCAGAACAAGCTCGACCTCAATGAAAACCTGGTCGACGCCTGGCGCCTGCGAGCGGATCGGGCGGCGGATGAGGTGGATCAACTGGTCAATCGTCCGTCGACTCGTTCGAGCTGGAGTGTGGCCGGGGATTTCCTGTTGTTGACCTTCGTCTGGGCCGCTGTTTTTGGCTCGCTGTGGTTGCTCGGCAAATGGACGGCTCAACGCCTGTGTGAACATCGGCTGCTGCTCACTCGCGAGCGCGGTCAGGCCTTGTTGGGTTACGTGTTGCCCTACACGCTGGCGGCGGTCGTCAGCCTGCCACTGACGATCTATGCCAGCAAGTTTCTACCGGTGTCGGCGGGCCGGGCACTTGCGTTGTGCTTTGCCTACGCCACCAGTAGCGGTGTGTTCGCCGCCTCTTTGGTGATGTCGCTGGTGGTGCTGTTCAACACCGGCCATAAGCGTCGAGCTGTGCTCATCATTCGCCAGCACAGTCCGCGACCGCTGTTTGGAATCGGTTTTCTGGTCGCGCTGAGCGACGCCCTCACCAGCCCGCAGATCGCTCATCAATTGGGCAACAACCTCACCAGCAGCATCGCGGTGTTTACCGGTCTGGCGGCTTCGATTGCCTTTGGGTTGCTGGTGATCCGCCTGCGCCGTCCGGTGGCTCAGCTGATCCGGATCCTGCCGTTGGCCCAGCGTCGCAAACAGCCGGCGCTGCGCGAAACTCTGCGGATTTTTTCCGGGCTCTGGTATTGGCCGATCCTGTTGATGGTGCTGGTGTCGATCATCAACCTGATCAGTGTCAGCGATGACAATCAGCAGGTGCTGCGCAGTGCGCTGTTCACCACGGTCTTGCTGATTGCCACGGTGTTCCTGAGCACCACGCTGCATCACTTGTTCAAGTCGCGCAGTGAAGCGGACGTGCGCCGCAGCAGCGCCTACAAAGAGCGCTTTCTCAACCTGTCCCACGCCTTATTGCGCATCGCCATGGCCATCGTGTTCATCGACATCCTGGGGCGCATCTGGGGCGTGTCGCTGTTCGATTTCGCGGTGAGCAATGCGGTCGGCCGGGCGATCAGCGATTCGCTGAGTCATATCGGTTTGATCTTCCTGATCACCTGGATGGTCTGGGTCGTGCTCGACACGGCGATTCAGGAAGCCCTGAAACCACCGGCCAACAAACGCTCGGCGCGCCAGCCGAGTACGCGGGTGAAAACCATCCTGCCGTTGCTGCGCAACGCAATCAAAATCATCCTGGTGGTGATTTGCGCGATCACCACCATGGCCAATCTGGGGATCAACGTTGCACCGTTCCTGGCCGGTGCCGGGGTTATCGGTCTGGCCATCGGTTTCGGTTCCCAGCAACTGGTGCAGGACGTGATCACCGGGTTGTTCATCATCATCGAAGACACCTTGTCGATCGGCGACTGGGTGGTGCTTGACTCCGGGCACGCCGGCACCGTCGAGGGCCTGACCATTCGCACCTTGCGCCTGCGTGACGGCAAGGGCTTTGTGCACTCGGTGCCGTTCGGCCAGATCAAGGCGGTGACCAACCAATCGCGGCAGTTTGCCTATGCGTTCTTTTCGGTGCAGTTCACTTACGACACCGATGTTGACAAGGCCATCGAACTGATCCGCGAGGCCGGGCATTCCATCAGCGATGACCCGTTCCTCAGGTACAACTTGCAGGGGCCACTGGATGTGTTCGGCGTCGACAAGATGGACCTCAACGGCGTGGTGCTGACGGCGCAGTTTCGGACCGTGTCGGGTGGGCAATATGCGGTGAGCCGGGCGTTCAACCAGAGTTTGAAAAAGCTTGTGGATAACAGCCCGTGGGTGCATTTCGCGCAGACTTATCCACAGCAGGTTTTGATGCCGCGGCATCCAGAACCGCCGCAGGATGGCGTTGTGGAGCCGGAACATTCGGCGGTGTTGATGCCGGAGCGGCCGAGGCCTCAATAGCTCTAGTGGCAGTGCTGGCCTCATCGCGGGCAAGCCCGCTCCCACAGTGATCTTTGTTGTTTTGGAAATTTGCATTCACAAGAAAATTCCTGTGGGAGCGGGCTTGCCCGCGAAGAGGCCGCCCCAGACAACATCAATGCCGGATCAATTTATTGCGCACCTCGAGACCAGCCTGCTGATCCAGCTCCAACCAAAAAACCTGCTTGCCCGCCATCTCCGCAGCCACCGGCAACCCATCTCGAAACACCAGCCGATTACTCGCCAGCGCCGGCACTTTCGCGCCGGGCAAGAGCGTGCCAGCCAGGTTCAACGGATCAACCCCGCACACCGCAATCAGACTCCCGTCATGTGGCCGACGCCGAACTTCGCGCAACAGCGGAATCGCCTCAGGCAATGCAAATTGCTCACCCGCCAACCCACTGACAAACCGCCCGCCACGAATCTCCCCCCGCGCTTCCAGTCGATGGAAAGTGCGCAGCAATTCCCGCCAGCTCGGCAGCCAATCCGCCTCACGCTCCAGCATTCGCCAGAACACCACGCCGTAGCGGCGCAACAAGGTCATGGCGATGTGTTCCAGAGTGTCGGCGGGTGTTGGCGCAGGACGCGAGTTATCCACAATCGGCGCGACGGGACCACGCCTGAGCAGCGCCCAACGTCCGGCGTCATCCATGCCGCCGACAAACGCCCCGCGCCCGCGACGAGTGCTGCGGTTCTGGCGCTTGCTGGCCGGGGTAATCAACGCCCGCAGACCGGCAAAGCTGTCAGCGTTCACCAGCCCGGCGCCCACCAGTTCCTGCAAGGCGATTTCCAGCTCCGAGCGCAGCAGATGGGCTTCATGAATCAGCTCATCAAAAAACAACGCGCCGTGCTGGCTCAGGGCGGCGTGGACCTTCTGCGTTTTCGGCGACAGTTCGCTGACCGGCGTCTGCTCGGTCAATTCGCTCCAGAGTGCAACTCGATTGCGCGGCAACAGCACGATCGGTGTACTGCGCAGCGCAGTGCCGGCGCTTTTGTTGTGCGCGGTGAGGCGGGTCCAGACCAGTTTGCCGCTGCGGCACAACTCATCGAGCCAGGTTGCCGAATAATCCTTGATGCGCGCCGGGAGGATGTCGCTGTCCCACGCTGATGCGGCGGCAGGGTAGCCTTCGAATTGAGCGATGATCGCCGGTAACACCGCGTTGCCCTGGCCTTGAGTGGCGCTGGACAGATGCTGCCAGTCGAACAAAAACCGCATGAAATCCTGCAACGCCACCGGCTCGATTTCCCGCCGCAGACGCTTGACCGTGTAGCGGTGAATTCGCGCCAGCAGATGCCGCTCGCACCACTCTTCTTCCGCGCAGCCTGGGGTGAACCGACCGCGCAATACGTAGCCTTCGCGCTCCAATTGCGCCAAGGCTTGGGTGACTTGAATGGGCGGTAATCCGAGCGGTTCGGCAATCGCCTTCAGCGGCAATGGACCAAAAGCGCTAAGCCGCGCACGAATCACTTCCAGCACGGCTTCGTCCGCATCCCAAGGTTCGTCAAAACCCGGCAGTGCTTCCAGATCCGGCCACAAAACGGCCTGAGGATAAATCGCCAACAGGCAGCTCAGCCGTTCCCGTGCCAGCCACAGGGAATGATTGATCAGGCAGGCGCGGCCGCTGTCGGCCAAGGCGTTCAACCAATCGTGCCAGTCCGGATTGCTTCGAGCTTCGGTATCGGTGATGCACGCCAGACTCATCAGCGCCTCGTGCATTTCATCGGCATTACCGGGTGTCGGCCAGGCTTCTTCGCGCACGGCGGCAATCGCATCGGCGTCCAGCGCGCCGAGGTCATCGGTGGATTGTGGATCGCTCCAGCGTCGATTGAGCACCGCTTGCGTGCGGCGTTCCTCCAGCGGCGCATCGTCGAGAAAGGTGTAGGGGCGGGCACTGAGAATTTCCGCGGCCAGCGGCGAAGGCGCCGGCAGATCACGGCTGATCAGGCGGATTTCTCCGCGCTCCATGCGCCGCAACAACGCCAGCCAGCCTTCGGTGTCCATCGCTTCGTGCAGGCAATCGTCGAGGGTTTGCTCCACCAGTGGATGGTCAGGAATTTCCCGTTCGCCGGCGAGATTTTCCACGCAGGCGATCTGATCGGGAAACACGCTGGCGATCAGGTCTTCGCTTTTCATCCGCTGGATTTGCGGCGGCACTTTGCGCCCGCCGCTGTAGCGCGGCAACGCCAGGGCCACGCCGGCATTCCAGCGCCAGCGCACGCCGAACAGCGGCGCGTCGAGCACAGCCTGGATCAGCGTGTGCTCGGCGCTGTTGCTGTGCAGGTAACGCCAGACGTCATCGAGTTCAAAGCTGTGGCTGGTGGACAGCGAAAGCACGATGGCATCTTCACTGGCGGCGGCCTGCAATTCGAAGTTGAAGGTGCGACAGAAACGCTTGCGCAGGGCCAGGCCCCAGGCTCGGTTGATACGGCTGCCGAAGGGGCTGTGGATGATCAGTTGCGTGCCGCCGGACTCGTCGAAAAACCGCTCCATCAGCAGCGTATCTTGCGACGGCAGGGCGCCGAGGGTCTGGCGCGCGGGAGCCAGGTATTCCACCAGTTGTTCAGCACTGGCGAGGTTCAGGCCGAGGGTTTCGGTCAGCCAGTCGAGGCTCGGTTGCAAGTTGCCCGGCGTAGCGCCCAGCAACTCATCGAGATGCGCTTGCAGACGGGCCACGGCCAACGACAATTCGGCGCTGCGCCCCGGCGCTTCGCCGAGCCAGAAGGGAATCGTCGGCGGTTGGCCCTGCGCGTCTTCGACCCGCACCTTGCCGGTTTCCACCCGCAGGATTCGATAGGACGTGTTGCCCAACTGAAAGACGTCCCCGGCGATGCTTTCCACCGCGAAGTCTTCGTTGACGCTGCCGATGTTCAGCGCCTGAGGTTCCAGCAAAACGCTGTAGTCGGCGTTGTCCGGAATGGTCCCGCCGCTGGTCACCGCCGTCAGTTTCGCGCCACGGCGCCCGCGCAGGCTGCGGGTCACGGCGTCGCGGTGCAGGTAGGCGCTGCGGATGCCCTGACGGCCGTTGTAGCCCTCGGCGAGCATTTGCAGCAGCGCCTGATAGTGTTTTTCGTCGATTTCGGCGTAGGGCGAGGCGCGGCGCAGCATGTCCAGCAACGCTTGCTCCTGCCATTCCTGGCAGCTGACTTCGGCGATGATCTGCTGCGCCAGAACGTCCAGCGGTGCCACGGGGATCAGCAGCGTATCGAGTTCGCCCCGACGTACACAGTCGAGCAGCGCGGCGCATTCAATCAGGTCGTCGCGGGTGGTGGCGAACAAGCGACCCTTGGGCGTGCCGCCGACCTGGTGCCCGGAGCGGCCGACTCGTTGCAGGAATCCTGAAATCGAACGTGGCGAGGCGATCTGACACACCAGGTCGACGTCGCCGATGTCGATGCCCAGTTCCAGCGAGGCGGTGGCGATCAACACTTGCAGCTCGCCGCGCTTGAGCCGTTGTTCGGCGTCGAGGCGAAACTCCTTGGCCAGGCTGCCGTGGTGGGCGGCTACTGCGTCTTTGCCCAAGCGTTCGCTCAAGTGTCGGCTCAAGCGTTCGGCCAGACGCCGGGTGTTGACGAAAATCAGTGTGGTGCGGTGTTCGCGGGCGAGGGCGGCGAGGCGATCGTAGACCAGCTCCCAGATATCATTGGCCATCACCGCCGATAACGGCACGGGCGGCACTTCGATGTCCAGGTCGCGGGGGCGCGCATGGCCGATATCGACGATTTCGCAGGGACGGTCGCGACCCACCAGAAAACGCGAGACCGCTTCGATGGGTTTCTGTGTAGCGGACAGGCCGATGCGCACCAGCGGTTCAGCACACAGCGCCTGCAAGCGTTCGAGGCTCAGGGCCAGGTGACTGCCGCGCTTGCTGGCGGCGATGGCGTGGATTTCGTCGACGATCACCGTGCGCGTAGTGCCGAGCATTTGCCGACCGGAGTCGGAGCCGAGCAGCACGTACAGCGACTCCGGAGTGGTGACCAGAATGTGCGGCGCAATCTTGCGCATCGCCGAGCGCTCTTTTTGTGGCGTATCGCCAGTGCGTACGGCTGTGGTGATCTGCAATTCGGGCAGGCCCATTACGCGCAACTGTTCGGTGATGCCAGCTAGCGGGTTTTGCAGGTTGATGCGAATGTCGTTGGACAGCGCCTTGAGCGGCGAGACGTAGACGACGAGGGTTTGGTCCGGCAGACCCTCAGGGTTCTCCAGGCCTCGGTGCACCAGATCATCGATAACGGCGAGGAACGCGGTGAGGGTCTTGCCCGAGCCTGTGGGCGCAGCGATCAGCGTCGACCGCCGCTGGCGGATCAACGGCCACGCCCGGGCCTGGGCGGCGGTGACCGCGGGGAAGGTGTGGCTGAACCAGGCGCTGACGGCGGGGTGGAAGCCGTTCAGGGCACTGTCTACGGGGATGGGCAGGTTCATGGAGTGATTTATGCGGGTGGGAACGGGAAGATGCAAGTACCGCTCGGGATCTCCGGCGGCCTTCCGGGCCTCATCGCGGGCAAGCCCGCTGCCACAAGGATCTGCTGTGGATGCAAAATCTGTGAACGACGGAGATCACTGTGGGAGCGGGCTTGCCCGCGATGGGTCCATCACCGGCACCACAAATCCCGGACATCTACACTTTACGGATGACGGTTGCGCACTAAACCCGCAAAATGCAACGATTCCGGCAACTATCAACGGTATCGCCTGCGGGTGATGCCGATAAAGCCATCGTTCCAATCAGACTGGGCCTGCTGACTCTATGCGAATGCGCCTTATGTTACTGGGCGGCGGAAATGCCCTTGGGCAGGCGCTGATTCGCCTCGGTGCGGAGGAAGACATCGGTTTCCTCGCCCCCCGCCCGCCGCAAGACGGCTGGGATGCCGCGAGCCTGACGCAACTGCTCGACGACACTCGTCCGGACGCGTTGATCAACCTCGCCTACTACTTCGACTGGTTCCAGGCCGAAGCGGTCAGCGAACAGCGTCTGGCCGGGCAGGAACGCGCGGTCGAGCGCCTGGCGGAACTGTGCCAGCACCACAACATCGTGCTGGTGCAGCCTTCGAGTTACCGCGTGTTCGACGGCTCCCGCGCCACCGCCTACAGCGAAAAAGACGAGCCGGTGCCTCTGGGCCAGCGCGGTCAGGCGCTGTGGCGGATCGAACAAAGCGTGCGCGCCACCTGCCCGCAGCACGTGCTGCTGCGCTTTGGCTGGCTGCTCGATGACAGCCCCGAAGGCACACTCGGGCGTTTCCTCGGTCGGGCCGAACAACCTGAAGAGCTGCTGATGGCCGACGACCGCCGGGGTAATCCGACGCCGGTGGACGACGCTGCCCGGGTGATCATTTCGGTGCTCAAGCAACTCGATTGCGCGGCACCGCTGTGGGGCACCTACCACTACGCCGGGCACGAGGCGACCACGCCGCTAGCGCTGGGGCAGGCGATTCTCACCGAAGCGCGAGCCCTGCATCCGCTGGCCATCGAAGCGCCGACCGCCCAGGCCCACGCCGCGCGACCGGACGCCGCCGAAGAGCCGCAACACGCGGTGCTGGCCTGCAAGAAAATCCTTCACACCTTCGGGATCAAGCCGCGCGCCTGGCGTGCGGCGCTTCCGGGCTTACTGGACAGGTTCTATCGCCATGGCTGACGGCCCCGTTCTCATCACCGGCGGCGCCGGTTTCATCGGCTCGCACCTGACCGATGCCTTGCTCGCCAAGGGCCATTCGGTGCGGATTCTCGATGATCTGTCCACCGGCAAACGCAGCAACCTGCCGCTGGACAATCCCAAGGTCGAGCTGATCGTCGGCGACGTCGCCGATGCCGCGCTAGTGGCTCGGGTCATGGCCGGTTGTAGCGCCGTGGCGCATCTGGCGGCCGTCGCTTCGGTGCAGGCCTCGGTGGACGATCCGGTAAAGACGCACCAGAGCAATTTCATCGGCACGCTGAATGTCTGCGAAGCCATGCGTCAATCCGGTGTGAAGCGAGTGCTGTTTGCTTCCAGCGCAGCGGTGTACGGCAACAACGGCGAAGGCGAGTCGATCGATGAAGACACGCCCAAGGCACCGTTGACGCCCTACGCATCGGACAAATTGGCGAGCGAGCATTACTTCGATTTCTATCGACGCGAGCATGGGCTGGAGCCGGCAATTTTCCGCTTCTTCAACATTTTCGGCCCACGCCAGGATCCGTCCTCGCCGTATTCCGGGGTGATCAGCATTTTCAGCGAGCGTGCGCAAAAAGGCCTGCCGATCACCGTGTTTGGCGACGGTGAGCAGACGCGGGATTTTCTCTACGTCGAGGATCTGGTCGCGTTGCTGGTGCAAGCGTTCGACAAACCGCAGGTTGATGTCGGCGCGGTCAACGTCGGCTGGAACCAAGCGACCAGTCTCAAGCAATTGCTGGCGGCGCTTGAAGTGGTGGTCGGTGAGTTGCCGCCAGTGAGTTACGGCACGGCGCGTTCCGGTGACATTCGTCATTCCCGGGCGAACAATCGGCGATTGCTGGAGCGTTTCAAGGCGCCTGCGCAAACGCCGATGAGCGTTGGCCTGGCGCGGTTGCTGGGACGATAGAAAAAGGCGCCTGTTGAGGCGCCTTTTTTTGTTGCTGATCGTTCCCTTGCAGAGCTTGGGAGCGATCCATTCACCACCACGTGAATCCTTAGAACTTGTAACCCAGACCGACCATGTAGATGAACGGATCGACGTCCACGTTCACCCGTGCCCGAGTGCCGGGTGCCACGGCGTCGTTTTCAACAGTGGCGCGGGTATCGATGTCGATGTAACGCACCTGGGCGTTGATCATCACGCGGTCGGTCAGCATGTAGTCGGCGCCGACCTGCCAGGCCATCCCCCAGGAATTCTTCGCCTTGAAGTTGCTGAAACCGTTGGCGCTGGCTTCGCTGCCGACGTGTTCGTCGTAGATCCAGGTGTAGTTGATGCCGGCGCCCACGTACGGCTGGAAAGCGGACTTCGCATCCAGTGGGTAATACACGACGCTCAAGGTTGGCGGCAGGTGTTTCAGCGAACCGAGTTTGCCGTTCGCCGCGGGCAGCGCCGTGCCCTTGAGTTTCACGTCATGCTCGAATGGCGTGGCCGCGAGCAGTTCGATACCCCAGTTATTGGTGAGCATGTAGGCGAAGTTGAGACCCAGCTGCGTGTCGCTGCTCATGGTCGCCTTGCCACCCAGATCGGCGCCGCTCAGCGGGCCTTGATCGACCTTGACGGTGGAGCTATTGGCTTTCGGATTGACAGTGATCGCGCCGGCACGAAGGATGATGTCACCGGCCTCGTGGGCGTGGGCGAGCGGGGCTACGAGCGCGAGCGCTACCAGCGAGGCACCGAGCAAGGACTTGTTCATGGGGGCTCCAAAGGACGTTAAAAATTTTTGATGTCCAATGGTAAGTCGGCTAACTATTTGGTCTTTTGACGCAGCTCAATGAAGTCGCAATAGACCTGAAAGATCGCAGCCTTCGGCAGCTCCTACATTGACTGCGTGTTAACCCGATTCTGTAGGAGCTGCCGAAGGCTGCGATCTTTTGATTTTGACTGGATTCACTCCGGCAATTCATACAGATAAATCTTCTCCGCCTCCATCTGATACCCGGCATCCGCCAACTCGCTGGTCGACGCTTTGACCTGCATCGCACCTTCGATCCAGTACGGCTGATACAACTCGTCGAGCTTCACGCCGACTTCGCTTTTGACGTGCACGATCTGGTTCGACGGCGGTGGCGGCACATGAATGCAGGCGCCGAAATATGGCACCAGCAGAAAGTCCGTGGTGCGACCGTCTTCACTCACTTCCAGTGGCACGATGTAGCCCGGCAGGCGAATGTTTTGCCCATCGAGCGCTTTGACCACGGGGGCATTGGGCATGTCTTGCTTGGCTGCCGGCGCAGACTCGGCGGACAGCGCATCGCTCATCTTCGACAGGTCGTGCAGCGGCGTCATGTTCGGCACTTCGGGTGCTGCATCGGGCGGGATCATTTCCGACCAGGTCAGCTCTTTCGGCTCGGCCGCCCACAAGGGCAGGGCGACCAGCATCAACAGCGCAAAAACAGCGCGGGGCATTTTCAAAGTCCTCATAAACGGATCGACAGGCCATCGGCCAAGGATTGGCGATAGGCGCGCCAGGCCGGCACGCTACCCATAAGCAGCGCGGCGATCAGAATGCCACCGAGCAGCGTCCATTCATATTCACTGGGCCAGGCCAGCGGCAGAAACAGGCCGTAATTGGCTTGCACGTAACCTTGGGCCACGGCGATGCCCACATAGAGCAGCGCCACGCCGGCAACCACGCCGGCCAGCGCCAGGGCAAACGCCTCCAGCACCAACAACGTCGCGACATGCCACGGCCGCGCGCCTACTGACCGCAAAATCGCCATCTCGCGGCGACGTTCGTTGAGGCTGGTGAGAATCGCCGTGAGCATGCCGATCAAACCGGTCAGCACCACGAACAGCGAGACCACGAACAAGGCTTTCTCTGCGGTGCTCATCAAACTCCACAACTCTTGCAGCGCCACACCCGGCAGGATCGCCAGCATCGGTTCGCCACGGAACTCGTTGATCTCGCGTTGCAGGGCAAACGTTGAAATCTTGCTGTTGAGACCGAGCATGAACGCGGTGATCGCTTGCGGCGTCAGGTCCATGTTGCGCGCTTGATCAGCGCTGATCCGCCCGTTGCCCCGGGCCGGCACACCGTTGTGCCAATCGATGTGAATCGCTTCCATGCCGCCGAGGCTGATGTGTAGCGTGCGGTCCACCGGCGTGCCGGTGCGCTTGAGAATGCCGACCACAGTGAACGGTTTGTCGTCGTGCTTGACCAGGCTGATCGCCGCCACGCCATGGGCGAGCACCAGTTTGTCGCCGAGTTTGTACTTCAACGCATCCGCGACTTCGGCACCGAGTACCACTTCGAACGGGTCGGTGGCGAAGGCGCGGCCATCGGCCAGTTCCAGGTGTTGCTGGCGACCGTACTGGTAATGCTCGAAGTAGGCCTCGGTGGTGCCCATCACCCGATAGCCGCGATGGGAATCGCCGAGGGACATCGGGATCGCCCATTTCACTTTCGGGTTGCTGGCGAAGTGTTCGAAGCTGTCCCAGCGAATGTTGTTGGTGGCGTTGCCGATGCGGAACACCGAGTACAGCAACAGGTTCACCGAGCCGGAGCGCGCCCCGACAATCAGGTCGGTGCCGCTGATGGTGCTGGCGAAACTGGCTTTGGCTTCTGTGCGCACACGCTCCACGGCCAGCAGCAGGCACACCGACAGGGCGATGGCGAACGCGGTGAGGATCGCGGTGAAGCGGCGGTTAGCCAGGCTGGCCATGGCTAGACGAAACAAAAACATCTCAGACCTCGGACGGGGTAGCGGCGCGATTGAGTTCGGCCAGCGACAGATTGCGATCGAACAGCGGCGCCAGGCTCTGGTCATGGCTGACGAACAACAGGCTCGACCCGGCTTCGCGGCATTCGGCGAACAGCAGGCGAATGAAATTTTCCCGAGCGTCGTAATCGAGGGCCGAAGTTGGCTCGTCGGCGATTACCAGTTCCGGTTGACCAATTAGCGCGCGTGCGGCGGCCACCCGTTGTTGCTGGCCGATGGACAGGGAGTCGGCACGGCGACTGAGGATGTTTTCATCCTTTAAACCCAAATGGGCGAGCAGGGTGGCCGCCGCTTTATCGACGCTGCCGTGGCGCTGTTTGGCTCGCTCGGCGCGCAGTTTCGAGAAGTGGCAGGGCAGTTCGACGTTCTCGCGCACCGACAGAAACGGCAGCAGGTTGAACTGCTGGAAAATGTAGCCGGTGTGGTCGACGCGGAAATGATCACGGGCGCCGGCCGACAGTTCGGTCAGCTCCTGGCCGAGCAGACGGATGCTGCCGCGATCTGGTTTCTGCACGCCGCCGAGCAAACCGAGCAGGGTGGTCTTGCCGCTGCCGCTGGGGCCTTTGAGGAACAGGGTTTCGCCCGGTTCCAGGCGAAATGCCGGGATGTCCAGCAGCGGCGAGTGACCGGGCCAGCTGAAGCCCAGGTCGGACAGTTCGATGAGTGCTTGGGTCATGGCGCCGATTTCAAGAATAGTGATGACCTGTAGGAGCTGCCGCAGGCTGCGATCTTTTGATCTTGAAAGTCAAAAGATCGCAGCCTCGTTTCACTCGACAGCTCCTACAAGGGATCTGGGTGGATTCAGAATTTCAGGGCCGCAGCCTTGGCCGTGACTTCAACCCCTTGCTGCCCGCTCGGGCCGATCAGTTGTACCTGAATTTTCTGGGTGGCCGGGAAGGTGTTGAAGATGTTCGCCAGATCCAGGGTCTTCAGCGCGCCCGGCGTGGCGCAGGTGAATTGGTAATGGGCGTGGATTTCGCTGTGGTCGTGGTGATGCTCGTCCTTGGCGTCGTCATCGTGATCATCATCGGCGTCTGGTTTATCGCCGAACAACGGGCTTTCCAGTTCCTGACTCGCGACCACGCAACCGGCGGCTTTTGGCAGGTTGAACAGGGCCAGCGGTTTCTCCAGTTGAACGCGGGCGGCGGCGACTTTGGCTTTATCGGCATCACTGGTGGCGGCGTGTTCGAAGCCCACCAGATTCATCGCCGGGCTTTCCAGCTCCAGCTCCAGGGTCTGGCCGTCCAGCGCTGCGTTCAAGCGACCGACGCCGTGTTCATGGGCGCCGAGGCTGGCGTGCTCATGGTCGTGGTCATGTTCGTCGCCCGCATGGGCGACAGCCAGCGGCAACAAGGCAAACGGCAAAGCGAGCAGCAGACGACGCATGGCGAGTCTCCGAATGTAAGATGAAAGATTTGTTATGTAATCTTATAACGTAAGTGCGGAGAGTTTGACTGTCTGCTTGGCGTTGCACAAGTCCCATGGGAGCATGCAAGTCAGAAAAGTGCAGGAGCGAACTTATGTTGCGAATTCGCGGAAGCATCGGCGACTGGCCGGTGGATTTGACGCTGGAAATGGATGACGCCGACTGGGCGCGGCTGGGTGCGCAGTTGCAGGTGGAAAAAACTGCGGTTAGCACACCGGTGGCAAAACCACTGAGCCAGGATGATTCACAGTGGCAGGTCGCCAGGGATTTGTTGCGCCAGGCCGGGCAGCTCAGCGGACCGGATCTGCTCGATCAACTGGAAGGGCTGACCGGCAGCGCGGCGGCGGGCAAGCGCCTGTTGGTGCGTCTGCGCCACAGCCCGGACGTGAAGGTGGAAAGCGGCACCGATACGCCGATCTATCGCTGGATCGCGTAAACAGCAAAAGATCGCAGCCTGCGGCAGCTCCTACATGGAAATGCGTTCTTCTGTAGGAGCTGCCGCAGGCCGCGATCTTTTGATTTTCAGTACAGCGCAGCAAACAACTTGCGGCGATAAGTGCCCACCAACGGGTGGTCATTACCCAGCAGTTCGAACACCTGCAGCAAGGTCTTGTGCGGCAGGCCTTCGTTGTAGCTGCGGTTGCGGATGAACAACTTGAGCAAGCCGTCCAGCGCCGCGTCGTACTGCTGGCGCGCCAGTTGCTGAACCGCCAGTTGATAGACCGCTTCATCGTCCTGCGGGTTTTTCGCCAGCCGCGCTTTCAGGTCGGCGGCGTCCGGCAGATCCTTGGCCTGTCCGAGAAACTTGATCTGCGCCTTGGCGCCAGCCAGGGCTGCCTTGTGCTCATCCGTCTTGACCGAATCGAGTACGGCTTGTGCGTCGCCCAGTTCACCGCGCTCGGTGAGGCAACGTGCGTAGAGGATCAGAGCCTTGGCGTTGGTGTTGTCTTCGCCCAGGATCACTTTGAGCTGCGCTTCGGCATCGGCGAAACGACTGTCGTCGAACAGCGCCTGAGCCTGCTCGAATGGATCGGCCGCTGCCGGTGGCGGCATTTGCACATGCGGCTCAAGCAAGGCACGCACGGCGGATTCCGGTTGTGCCCCGGCAAAGCCATCGACCGGCTGGCCATCCTTGAACAGCACCACGGTTGGCAGGCTACGAATGCCGAAACGGGCGACGATGTCTTGCTCGATGTCGCAGTTGACCTTGGCCAGCAGCAACTCGCCCTGATAGCTCTCGGCGATGGTCTGCAGCATCGGCATCAGCACTTTGCACGGCGCGCACCATTCGGCCCAGAAATCCACCAGCACCGGTTTGTGGAAAGAGTTCTCGATCACCGATTGCTCGAAATCGGCAGTCGTGGCGTCGAAGATGTACGGCGTTTCTTGACTCATGATGGATCTCGTAAAAGCGTGAATAGATGCACTATAAGGGGTGGCGCGAAAGATCGCAGCCTTCGGCAGCTCCTTGTATCTCGACTATCGCTCCATCAGGAGCGATAGTTCTCGACTGATCATCGAGGGAGGGATCTGGAAGCCGTGCAGCTCCTTAGGCTTTTTGCCTGTGACG
>NZ_JBLNNF010000025.1:0-90184 GCF_047784845.1 Pseudomonas sp. NFX98
CCCCAAGCAGATCATTTGTGCGGCGATGCGAAAGCTGCTGCACTTCGTTTACGGCGTACTCAAGTCGGGCCAGCCCTACGACCCGAAACTTGCGCTTGCCCGGTGAGGTTCAAGACGGTATCTACAGCTAAACCGCATTCTCATGTAGGAGCTGCCGAAGGCTGCGATCTTTTTCGGCTTCAAGCCCGACTGGCGTGGTACAGGCTCACATGCCGAAACTCTTCGGGCTCGGCCAGATCCGGCAGGGTCATGGCTTCGAGCATTTCGATGCGCCGGTACAGCGGATGACGAAAATCCCGTACCCGTGAATCCGCCACCAGCGCTTCCCGGCCGCGACTGAGGAACTCATCGAGCAGCGGCAGATTCGCCCGGTCGTACAGCACATCAGCCACCAGGATCAGATCGAAGCGATCAGCCTCGGCGAAAAAGTCCGTCGAATAATTGAGCTGCACGTCATTGAGTTCGGCATTCGCCCGACAGGCGGCAATCGCCAGCGGGTCGAGGTCGCAGGCCACAACCTCCAGCGCCCCGGCCTTGACTGCGGCAATGCCAGCCACGCCGGAACCAGCGCCAAAATCCAGTACTCGTTTGCCTTCGACCCAGTGCCGGTTTTCGGCGAGATAACGGGCCACGGCCAACCCGCTGGCCCAGCAGAAACTCCAATAAGGCGGCTCATGCAGGATGCGCCGGGTTTCTTCCGGGCTGAAGGCGCGGTCCATGTTGTCGCCGTCGATCAGCCACAACTTCAGATCGGTCTCCGGCAACGGACAGGCAACTAACTGCGCATCGCCGAGCAGTTCACCCAAGGCCAGTTGCAGGTCGAGCGGTGCACTCATGGGGCTTTGACGAATTGCAGTTGCCCCAGCGTCTGGGTCGTTGGCTGGGTAATCAGTTGCGACGGCAGATGCAGGATCAGCTGGCCGGACTGGCTGGCGCGGCCACGCAGTTCGACGCGGGCGCCGGCCGGGAAAGACTCCGGGTTGAAGCGCAGGTGAAACGGCAACACCTGATTGGTGCCGATCAGGCTGGAACTGGCGAGCAGTTGTTGCGGGCGGTCTTTTTCATCGATCACCAGCAAGGCCAGTTCGACTTCGGCACCGGCCGGCACACCTTGCAGGGTGCCGCTCAGTTCGCGTTGATACGCCGGCAACGGGCCGAGGTTGGTCGATTCCCTGGCTTTTTTCTGCGCCTGCTCTGGCGCGGGGCCGGGCGTCGGCGGCTGGGGCTGGGGTGCATCGCTGCTGCAGGCCACCAGCAGGCTGAAAATGCTGAGCAAAACGAGCGGTCGTAACGACATTGGCAGCTCCGTAAACGTGAAATCCATGGATCGACAGATCATGCTCGTCTGTATACCGCAAACCCTATGTCTTGTCTTGCCACCGGGATGCGCTACCATGGCCCTCCCTTTTTTTGTTGCCTGCCACCATGCACTGTCCCTTCTGCGGTGCCAACGACACCAAGGTCATCGACTCGCGTCTGGTCGCCGAGGGCGAACAGGTGCGCCGCCGGCGTGAATGCCTGGCCTGCGGCGAGCGTTTCACGACGTTCGAGACCGCTGAACTGGTGTTGCCGCGCCTGATCAAAACCGACGGCAGTCGCCAGCCGTTCGACGAAGAAAAACTCCGCGCCGGCATGCAGCGTGCGCTGGAAAAGCGTCCGGTGAGCGTCGAGCGCCTCGAATCGTCGCTGGTGCACATCAAACACAAACTGCGCGCCACCGGCGAACGCGAGGTCAAATCCCTCGTGGTCGGTGAGCTGGTGATGGCCGAGCTGCAAAAGCTCGACGAAGTCGCCTATATCCGTTTCGCTTCGGTGTATCGCCGCTTCCAGGACCTCAACGAGTTCCGCGAAGAGATCGATCGCCTGGCCCGTGAACCGGTGAAAGAATGACCACGCCTGCCGAACAAGCCATCCTCGACGCCCATTTCATGGCCCGCGCGCTGGAACTGGCGCGCAAAGGTCACTACACGACGCACCCCAACCCGCGGGTCGGCTGCGTGATTGTGCGCGATGGGCAGATTGTCGGCGAAGGCTGGCATGAGCGCGCCGGTGAGCCTCACGCCGAAGTCCACGCTTTGCGCGCGGCGGGCGATCAGGCTCGTGGTGCCACTGCTTATGTGACGCTTGAGCCTTGCAGCCACCATGGCCGCACACCGCCCTGCGCCGATGCGCTGGTAGATGCCGGTGTGGCACGGGTGGTCGCGGCGATGCAGGACCCGAACCCGGAAGTCGCCGGTCGCGGACTGCAACGCCTGGAACAGGCGGGCATCGTCACCGAAAGCGGCGTGCTGGAAGGCGAGGCGCGCAAGCTCAATCAAGGCTTCCTCAAACGCATGGAACACGGCTTGCCGTTCGTGCGGGTCAAGTTGGCCATGAGCCTGGACGGCCGCACGGCGATGGAAAGCGGCGAGAGCCAGTGGATCACCGGCCCGGCAGCACGATCGGCGGTTCAGCGTTTGCGCGCTCAAGCCAGTGTGGTGCTGACCGGTGCCGATACGGTACTGGCGGATAATGCCCGGTTGACTGTGCGCGCCGACGAATTGGGTCTGGATGCCGAGCAAACCGCGCTGATCATGAGTCGCCTGCCATTGCGCGTACTGGTCGACGGCCGCTTGCGGGTGCCGCTGGATGCGCCGTTCTTCAAGGCTGGTCCGGCACTGGTCGCCACGTGCGTGGCCGTAGAAGAGCAGTACGCCACCGGCCCGGAATGCCTGATCGTGCCCGGCTACGAAGGTCAGGTCGATTTGCGCCAGTTGCTGGTCGAGCTCGCCAACCGTGGCGTCAACGAGGTGCTGGTCGAGGCAGGCCCACGGCTGGCGGGTGCTTTCGCCCAGCTCGGACTGGTCGACGAATTCCAGATTTTCATCGCCGGCAAGTTTTTGGGCTCCTCGGCGCGACCGCTGCTTGACTGGCCGCTCGCGCAAATGAAGGATGCGCCGGAGCTCAGAATCACCGAAATTCGCGCGGTTGGCGATGACTGGCGAGTCATCGCCATTCCTTCGCCAGCGGCGAGCGTATAATTTCCGGCCATCGCTATAGCGTTGGCTTTGTTCTCAAGGAGAACCCCATGTTCACCGGCATCATCGAATCCATCGGCAGTATCCGTGCACTGACCCCAAAGGGCGGTGATGTGCGGGTTCACGTCGAAACCGGCAAGCTCGACCTGGGCGACGTCAAACTGGGCGACAGCATCGCGGTCAACGGCGTGTGCCTGACTGCCGTTGAGTTGCCGGGCAACGGCTTTGCGGCGGACGTCAGCCGTGAAACCCTCGACTGCACTGCCATGAACGACCTGAAAAGCGGCAGCCCGGTCAATCTGGAAAAAGCCCTGACCCCGACCACTCGCCTCGGCGGGCATTTGGTCAGCGGTCACGTCGATGGCGTGGGCGAAGTGGTTGCCCGCACCGAGAACGCGCGTGCCGTGGAATTCCGCATCCGCGCGCCGAAAGAACTGGCCAAGTACATCGCCCACAAAGGCTCGATCACCGTCGACGGCACCAGCCTGACCGTGAACGCGGTCGATGGCGCCGAGTTCCTGCTGACCATCATTCCGCACACCCTGAGTGAAACCATCATGGCGTCGTATCAGCCGGGTCGCCGGGTGAACCTGGAAGTGGACTTGCTGGCCCGTTACCTGGAACGCCTGCTGTTGGGCGACAAGGCCGCAGAGCCCGCATCGGGCGGCACAATTACTGAAAGCTTTCTGGCCGCCAACGGCTACCTCAAATCCTGACCCAAGGGGGTGCCTTGTGGCGCTCAATAGCATCGAAGAACTGGTTGAAGACATCCGCCAAGGCAAGATGGTCATCCTCATGGATGACGAAGACCGCGAGAACGAAGGCGACCTGATCATGGCCGCCGAATGCTGCAAGCCCGAGCACATCAACTTCATGGCCAAGCACGCCCGTGGCCTGATCTGCATGCCGATGAGCCGCGAGCGCTGCGAGTTGCTCAAGCTGCCGTTGATGGCGCCGCGCAACGGTTCCGGTTTCGGCACCAAGTTCACCGTATCGATCGAAGCGGCTACTGGCGTGACCACCGGCATCTCCGCCGCCGACCGTGCGCGTACCGTGCAGGCTGCTGCCGCCCGTGATGCCAAGGCCGAAGACATCGTCAGCCCGGGCCATATCTTCCCGCTGATGGCCCAGGCCGGCGGCACCCTGGCTCGCGCCGGCCACACCGAAGCCGCCTGCGACCTGGCGCGCATGGCCGGTTTCGAGCCGAGCGGTGTGATCTGCGAAGTGATGAACGACGACGGCACCATGTCCCGTCGCGCCGAACTGGAAGCTTTCGCTGCCGAACACGACATCAAGATCGGCACCATCGCCGACCTGATTCACTACCGCATGATCCACGAACGTACCGTTCAGCGGATTGCCGAGCAGCCACTGGACAGCGAACTGGGCCAATTCAACCTGGTGACCTATCGTGATTCCGTGGAAGGTGATGTGCACATGGCACTGACCCTGGGCAATGTCTGCGCCGAAGAACCGACCCTGGTTCGCGTGCACAACATGGATCCGCTGCGCGATTTGCTGATGGTCAAGCAACCGGGTCGCTGGAGCCTGCGCGCCGCCATGGCTGCGGTTGCCGAGGCTGGCAGTGGCGTGGTGTTGCTGCTGGGTCACCCGCTGGATGGCGACGTGTTGCTGGCGCATATTCGCGAAACCGCCGACCACGCGGCCGTGAAAAAACCGACTACCTACAGCATTGTCGGTGCCGGTTCGCAGATCCTGCGTGACCTCGGCGTGCGCAAAATGCGCCTGATGTCGGCACCAATGAAATTTAATGCGATATCCGGTTTCGATCTGGAAGTTGTAGAATACGTGCCCTCCGAATAATGACCGGTTGTCCCCGGCCCTGAATTCGCGGTTCAAATATCACTGAGGGACGCGTACGAGACGCGTCCCGGCTCTTTAAGAGATCTAACGAATGACCCTGAAGACCATCGAAGGTACCTTCATCGCCCCTAAAGGCCGCTACGCTCTGGTAGTGGGCCGTTTCAACAGCTTCGTCGTTGAAAGCCTGGTTAGCGGTGCAGTTGATGCCCTGGTTCGCCATGGCGTGAGCGAAAGCGACATCACCATCATCCGTGCGCCTGGCGCCTTCGAAATCCCGCTGGTTGCGCAGAAAGTCGCTCAGAAGGGCGAGTTCGCAGCAATCATCGCCCTGGGCGCGGTCATTCGTGGCGGCACTCCGCACTTCGAATACGTGGCTGGCGAGTGCACCAAGGGCTTGGCCCAGGTGTCCATGGAGTTCGGCGTACCGGTCGCTTTCGGCGTCCTGACCGTTGATTCCATCGAGCAAGCCATTGAACGTTCCGGCACCAAGGCCGGTAACAAAGGTGCTGAAGCTGCCCTGTCCGCTCTGGAAATGGTCAGCCTGCTGGCGCAGTTGGAGGCCAAGTGATTAGCGACGAAAGCGATCGTTTCAACCCGCGCGATCCAAAGCCTGCGGATGCCGGCAAGCCATCGAAAAGCGTCAAGCGTCGTGAGGCTCGTCAGCTCGCGACCCAGGCGCTGTACCAGTGGCACATGGCCAAGCAGTCGCTGAACGAGATCGAAGCGCAGTTCCGGGTCGATAACGATTTCACCGATGTCGATGGCGCCTACTTCCGCGAAATCCTGCACGGGGTTCCGCAGTTCAAGACCGAAATCGACACCGCACTCACGCCTTGCCTCGATCTGACCATCGAAGAGCTGGACCCGGTTGAACTGGCGGTTCTGCGCCTGTCGACCTGGGAACTGCTCAAGCGCGTCGACGTGCCGTACCGCGTTGTGATCAACGAAGGTATCGAACTGGCCAAGGTCTTCGGTTCCACCGACGGCCACAAGTTCGTCAACGGTGTGCTCGACAAACTGGCGCCACGTCTGCGTGAAGCTGAAGTGAAGGCGTTCAAACGCTGATTGGCGTTTGAATCAGCAATGGGCGAGTTTGAGCTGATCCGCAATTTCTTCGCCGCCGCGCCTTGTGCGCAGGGCGGCGAAGGCGTTGCCCTCGGGATCGGCGATGACTGCGCCTTGCTGGCTATTTCTCCCGGGGAACTGTTGGCGATTTCTACCGATACGTTGGTGGCCGGCGTGCATTTCGCCCACCCCTGCGATCCGTTTCTGCTCGGTCAGCGTTCGCTGGCCGTGGCCGTCAGCGATCTGGCCGCCATGGGCGCCACTCCAATTGCCTTTACCCTTGCCCTGACTTTGCCGACGGTGACCGCCGATTGGCTGCAAGCCTATGCCCGTGGTTTGAACCTCATGGCGCAGAGCTGCGGCGTGGCATTGGTGGGCGGCGACACCACCCGTGGGCCGTTGAGCCTGACCATGACCGTGTTCGGTCGTGTGCCGGGCGGTTTGGCGTTGACCCGCAGCGGTGCGCAACCGGGCGATCTGTTGTGCGTGGGTGGTGAGCTGGGAAATGCGGCCGGCGCGTTGCCGCTGGTACTCGGCCAGCGCACCGCTGAAGCGGCGATCGCCGATCCGTTGCTGGCGCATTACTGGTCGCCGCAACCGCAGCTCGGTTTGGGTCAGGCGTTGCGTGGCAAGGCCACGTCGGCGATGGACATTTCCGATGGCCTGCTTGCGGATTGCGGGCACATCGCGCTGGCTTCGAAGGTCGGTATTCACATCGAGCGGGATCGCTTGCCGCTGTCGCCGGCATTGATTGCTTTTGTTGGTCAATCGGACGCACAAGTGGCGGCCCTGAGCGGCGGCGACGATTACGTACTGGCCTTTACACTACCGTCCGTCGAGTTGCCGCTGTTGCTGGCCGACGGCTGGCCGATCCATGTGATTGGCCGCGTCGTGGACGGGCAGGGCGTGACGCTGCTCGACGCCGATGGGCAAGACATCACCCCGCAAACCCGGGGTTATCAACATTTTCGGGAGACACCGTGACAGATCATCCCAAACAGGTCCCGGCGGAATTCGTACCGCCATCGGTCTGGCGCAATCCATGGCATTTCCTGGCGTTCGGCTTCGGCTCGGGCGCCTTGCCAAAGGCACCGGGCACCTGGGGGTCGTTAGTTGCGCTACCCTTTATTCCGTTGTGGCAGATGTTGCCCGATTGGGGTTACTGGCTGATGCTGGGCATCACCATGCTGTTCGGCTTCTGGCTGTGCGGCAAGGTGGCCGATGATTTACGCGTGCACGACCACGAAGGCATCGTCTGGGACGAGATGGTCGGGATGTGGATTACCCTGTGGCTGGTGCCGGAAGGTTGGCAGTGGTTGCTGGCGGGATTCTTGATGTTCCGCTTCTTCGATATTCTCAAGCCATGGCCGATTCGCTGGATTGATCGGCATGTGCACGGCGGCGTCGGGATCATGCTCGATGACGTTTTGGCCGGTGTGTTTGCGTGGCTGGCGATGCAGGGACTGGTGTGGATTTTCGCCTAAGGGATTAAGTGGGAGAACTAGGGATGGCTCTACGCGGGTTGATGGTGATGGTGTTCGCCTTGTTTTGCTCGCTGGCACACGCGGGTGAGGCGGCGACGACGCCGTCCGTGATTCACCTGGCCAGCGAAGAGTGGGAAGACTACACCGCCGCCGACGGTCATGGACTGGGTTGGGATGTGCTGCGGCAGGTCTTTGAGCCGGCAGGCGTCAAGCTCGATATCCGCAGCGAACCTTACGTGCGTTCGATGGGCTTGGCCGAGCGCGGCGAAGTCGACGCCTGTGTCGGTTCCTACCGCGACGAGTCGGACCAGTTGCTGTATCCACGCTGGAATTTCGATACCGATCATATTTATGCCTTGGGGTTGGCCAGCAGCCCGGTGCCGACGCCGGAAACCCTGGGTAACTATCGACTGGCATGGGTCCGTGGCTACGACTACCAGGATTACCTGCCCAACGTGCGCCGCTATGACGAAGTGATTCGGCGCACCGGCATCGTGTCGATGCTGACCCACAACCGCGCGGACTTCTACATCGATGCCCTGACCGAGGTCGATTACGTCCTCAACCGGGCGAAGGATCCGTCGCAGTTCCGCCGTACACACATTGCCGAACTGCCGCTGTATCTGTGTTTCGCCAAGACCGACTCGGCCCGCACGCTGATGGCGTTGTTTGACCAGCGCATGGAGGTGCTGGTGAAAAGCGGCGAGTTGAAGCCAATCTTCGAACGCTGGAAACAGCCGTATCCGTTTGAAGAGAACTGACCACAATATCCATGGCTGAGTCCCACAAGGAAAGTATTGTGGGGGGCGATATCAAACTTTTTGATAGTTATCGCCGATAATTCAGCCTAAGCGTCGTCTGGAACCTGCTGTTACAATGCCGGCTCTGCGAATCTTCAGACTTTTAGATCAGGAGCACACCGGTGCCTGTCGTTTTTGTCGCCGCTTCCAAGCTGCCAACGCCTTTTGCGCAATTCACCATGCACGGCTTTCTCGACGAAGCCACCGGCCGCGAGCACGTTGTGCTGAGCCTGGGTGAGATCGCCGACGGTGCCCCGGTACTCGGCCGGTTGCACTCCGAATGCCTGACGGGCGATGCCTTGTTCAGCCAGCGTTGCGACTGCGGCTCGCAACTGGAGGCTGCGTTGCAGGCCATCGCCCGTGAAGGTCGTGGCGTGTTGCTGTACCTGCGTCAGGAAGGCCGTGGCATTGGCTTGTTGAACAAGATCCGCGCCTATGAACTGCAGGATGGCGGTGCCGACACCGTTGAAGCCAACGAGCGTCTGGGCTTTGCCGCCGACCAGCGTGACTACGCGATGTGCCTGCCGATGCTGGAGCATCTGGGCGTGAAATCCCTGCGCCTGATGACCAACAATCCACGCAAGGTCAAAGCCCTGACCGACATGGGCATCGTGGTCGCCGAGCGTGTGCCGCTGCACACCGGCCACAACCCGCACAACAAACTCTACCTGGCGACCAAGGCCAGCAAACTCGACCATATGATGGGCAACGAACATCAGGGCGAGGTAGGCCGGGCGTGACCCGCGGTCAGGTGCGGCGGCGACTGTCCGTCAACTGGTGGCAGTACTTTGCACTGGCCCTGCTGCCGTTGTTCGTGATCAACGGCGTGTTCGGCGAGAGCGACGCAATCCTGCCGGTGCTGGCGATGCCGTTGTTCATCGCCGGTGTGGCCTCGATGTTTGTCAGCCTGAAATTCTTTGGCGGCTACAAACACGCGCTGATCGCCACCCAGAAAGCCCTCGATACCCCTGAAGAACCCGCCACCTGGATCAGCCTGGCAGCCAAGCGCCGCACGGCATTTCTGGCCGCGGGCCTGCCGGCGTGGATCGGTGCACTGGCCGTTTTCGTCGGCCTCGAAGCGGTGCCGCTGATGCTGTTGGCGCTGTCGACCACGGTGCTGTTCTACCTCTACCGTATTCCGCGTCAACTCGGTTGATGCGCCAACTCTGGCTGGCGGTTCTGCTGCTGGTCATCGGCGGTCCGTTGTTGGCCGCCCCGCGAGTGATCAGCCTCGCGCCATCCTTGTCTGAAATCGTCGTTGAGCTCGACTCAGCCGATCTTTTGGTGGGCGTGCTGGATGCTGGTGAGCGACCTGCTGAACTCAACGGTCTGTCCTCGGTTGGCCGCTACGGTCAGTTGGACATGGAACGCCTGCTCAGCCTCAAGCCCGATTTGCTACTGCTCTGGCCCGGCAGTGTCGGCCCGGCTCAGCGTGAGCAACTCAAGCGCTTGAACATCCCGACCTACGTTGCCGAACCGCACAATTTCGAACAGCTCACCGCACAGATCGAGGGGATTGCCGCGCAGCTTGGGCGGCCTGAACGTGGAGCTTTATTGGCCACTGAGTTGCGCCGACGGCTGGCGGAACTGCGTCAGCGCTATCGACGGGATGCGCCGTTGCGAGTGTTCTACCAAGTCTGGGATCGGCCGCTGTACACCGTGGGCGGAGGGCAGATCATCAGCTATGCGCTGGACGTCTGCGGTGCGCGCAATGTATTTGCCGACCTGACGCTGCCGGCCCCGCAAGTGAGCGTGGAAGCGGTGTTGCAGCGCAATCCCGAGGTGATTCTGGCCAGCGATCAGACCCAGCTCGATGCGTGGAAAGCCTGGCCGCACGTTGCTGCGGTGAAGCAGGGGCGATTGCTGTTGGTGACGGACAAAGGGTTGGAGCGGCCGAGTGGGCAGATGGTCGAGGCGACCGCGAAGTTGTGTCAGTTGGTCGCGCCTGAACGATGAACCGAGGTGCATTCATCGCGGGCAAGCCTTGCTCCTACAGGTTTTGTGTCGTGCTCGAAGTTCTGTTCACGCAAATCTGTAGGAGCAAAGCTTGCTCGCGATGAGGCCATTACAAGCGCCGAAAAATTCGGATCAGATCTCCGGCGTCCACGTCACCCCAAACATCCACGCCCGACCTTCCTCGCGATACCCATACTGACTGCCTTCATGGCTATACAGCGCCCGGCTGTAACCCTTGTCCAGCAGGTTATCCACCTTCAGCTCCAGCTTGATCTCACGATTGAGCGCCCAACTGCTGCGCAATCCCAGCAGCGCATAACCACCCAACGGCTGTTGATTGTTCAGGTCGTCATAGCTGCTGCTGACCGCTTGCCAACTGGCGCCGAGGCCCAAACGTTCGAACTGTCGATCCAGATCCAGGCTCAAGGTGCGCCGTGCGCGGCGGGCCAGGGTATGGCCAGTTTCGCGATCCCGCGGGTCAATGATCGCCACGCCGAGGTTGCTCTGCCAGCCGAACAGTTCCTGTTTCAACGCCGCTTCAAAGCCATTGATCCGAGCCGAAGCTACGTTCTCCGGGCGTGAGTTGCTGCCGAAGATGATCGCGTCTTCCAGGTCCGTGCGGTACAGCGAGGCTTCCAGTCGACTGCTTTCAGTCAGCTGACTACGCCATTGCAACTCATAGCTTTTCGAGGTTTCCGGCTTCAGATCGGGGTTGCTGAAATCCGGGTAGTACAGGTCGTTGAAAGTCGGTGCGCGGAAGCCTTCGCTGTAGGTCAGCAGCACGTCGTTGTCCGGATTCAGCGGCAGGGTGAAGGTGCCGCTCCAGGTGTTTTGACTGCCGAACTGTTGGTTGTCGTCGTGGCGCAGGCCCAGCTCTGTGGAGAAGCTGTCCGCCTGATAACGATGCTGGATGAACGCCGCGCGGTTCCAGCGACTGTCTTCGTCGAACGCGGTGCTGCTGTTGACCCGGTCTTCATACCAGTCGCCGCCGAGGATCAGGCTGTTGCGCTCGTTGAGTGTCAGGTCGTTCTGCCAGTTCACCGAGTCGCGGTAGGTGTTGAACACACTGCGCTCATCGCTGAGCTTGTCGAAGGTCTTCTCGCGGTTTTCGCTATGGCCGAACTCGACGCGGGTTTTCCACTGATCGTTGACCCGCGCGTCGACGTAGCTGCTGACGCTGCTCACATCGAACTCGTTGTAGGGCTGCTCCTGGACTGACTCGAAGGTAGTCAGATCGAAGCGGCCGAACGGGTTGTCGTATTCACTTTTGCCGCGGTTATCCAGCACGTTGGCGCCGATTTCGATATCATCGTTCAGGGCATGGCTGAGACTCAGGCTGAACGATTTATTGCGGTACGCGTCATGATCGCCGTCGCTGGGATACGACTCGTGAGTGCGATTGATCCCGGCGGTTTCATCGAGGCTGGTGCCGAGGTTGAAGCGGGTTTGCTCATCGCCACCGGACAAGCCGAGGCTGCGTTCCCAAGTCTGGTTACTGCCGAAGCCGACATGCATTTGCGGGCGCAAGCCCGGCTCGCTGCCACGTCGGGTGAAAATCTGGATCACCCCGCCAATCGCGTCGCTGCCATAAATCACCGAGCGGGAGCCGCGCAAAACTTCCACGCGCTCGACCTGTTCGATGTTGATGTGTTGCAGGTTGCTGTCGCCGGAGGTCGCGTTGCCGATGCGCTGGCCGTCCACCAACACCAGGCTTTGCGCCGACTGCGTGCCGCGGATGTAGATCCCCGGCAGGCTGCCGCGCCCGCCGGTTTGCGCCACCTGCACACCCGGTACGCGACGCAGCAAATCAGTGACGCTGTTCGGTTGTAGACGGTCGATGTCTTCGCGGGTGAACACGGTATTGGCAGCGCTGCTGTCGTTGCGCGCTTCGACCTGGCGGTTGGCGCTGATCAACACGTCGGGCAGTTTCAGGGCTTGATCGCGTTCGAAGGTATCGGCCAGCAGTTGCCCGGCTGGCAGCAAGGTCAGCGTCAGGGCGAAGGGGGAGAGTTTCATGGAGGATCCGGGATTTCAGATGCGACACAACTCCCCTGTAGGAGCTGCCGAAGGCAGCGATCTTTTGATTTTGATTTTTCGGATTTGGAGCTGCCGAAGGTCAAGATCAACAGATCGCAGCCTTCGGCAGCTCCTACACAGGGTGTTGCGTTTAGATGTTGAGCAGTTGCAAACGCTCGCGGATCGAGGCCTCGATTCCGGCCTCATCCAGCCCGCACTCAGCCAGCATCTGCGCAGGCTTGGCGTGTTCGACGTAGATGTCCGGCAAGCCAAGGTGCAGCACCGACTTGAGGATGTTCTCGCGAGCGAGGAACTCGCTGACCGCGCCACCAGCGCCGCCCATGATGGCGTTCTCTTCGACGGTCACCAACAGCTCATGGCTGGCGGCGATCTGCCGAACGAGTTCTTCATCCAGCGGTTTGACGAAGCGCATGTCGACCACGGTTGCATCCAGCTTCTCGGCGACTTTCAGTGCCTCGGCCAGTTGCACGCCGAATACCAGCAAGGCGACTTTGCTGCCCTGACGACGAACCACACCCTTGCCGATTTCAATCGGTTCGAGGTCTTTCTCGATGGTCGCGTTCGGTCCGTTGCCGCGTGGGTAACGCACTGCCGCCGGGCCTTCGTACAGATGCCCGGTGGTGAGCATTTTGCGCAGCTCGTTTTCGTCGCTCGGGGTCATCACCAGCATGCCGGGGATGCAGCGCAGGAACGACAGATCGAAGCTGCCCGCGTGGGTCGGACCGTCTTCGCCAACAAGGCCTGCACGGTCGATGGCGAACAGCACGTCGAGATTCTGCACGGCGACGTCATGTACCAACTGATCGTAACCGCGTTGCAGGAAGGTCGAATAGATCGCCACTACCGGTTTGGCGCCTTCGCAGGCCATACCGGCAGCGAGGGTCACGGCGTGTTGTTCGGCAATGGCCACGTCGAAATAGCGCAGCGGGAAACGCTCGCTGAAGGCGACGAGGTCCGAGCCTTCTTTCATGGCCGGGGTAATGCCAACCAGACGCGGGTCAGCCGCCGCCATGTCGCACAGCCATTCGCCGAACACACCGGAATACTTCGGCCCGCTGGCCTTCTTCGGCGCGGCGGCCGGAGCGTCCAGTGGTTCCAGTTTGGTGATGGCGTGGTAACCGATCGGGTCGACTTCCGCCGGGGCGAAGCCTTTGCCTTTCTTGGTGACGATGTGCAGGAACTGCGGGCCTTTCAGATCGCGCATGTTGCGCAGGGTGGCGATCAGGGTCGGCAGGTCGTGGCCATCGATCGGGCCGATATAGTTCCAGCCCAGCTCTTCGAACAGCGTGCCGGGGACCAGCATGCCTTTTGCGTATTCTTCGGTACGACGGGCGATTTCCCAGGCACCGGGCAGGCGCGACAGCACTTTCTTGCTGCCTTCGCGCATGCTGGCGTAGGTGCGGCTGGAAAGAATCTTCGCCAGATAGTTCGACAAGCCACCGACGTTGCGCGAAATCGACATGTCGTTGTCGTTGAGGATTACCAGCATGTTGGCGTCCACTTCCGGCGCGTGGTTCAGCGCTTCGAACGCCATGCCCGCCGTCAGGGCACCGTCGCCGATCACGGCGATGGCCTTGCGATCACTGTTTTGCAGGCGGGCGGCAATCGCCATGCCCAGCGCTGCACTGATCGAGGTGCTGGAGTGGCCGACGCCAAAGGTGTCGTACTCGCTCTCGGAACGACGCGGGAAAGCGGCAATGCCGTCCTTCTGGCGCAGGGTGCCCATGCGCTCGCGTCGACCGGTGAGGATCTTGTGCGGATAAGCCTGATGACCCACGTCCCACACCAGCCGGTCGTCCGGGGTGTCGAAAACGTAATGCAACGCGATGGTCAGCTCGATCACGCCCAGGCCGGCACCGAAATGCCCACCGGTCTGGCCGACCGTGTAGAGCAATTCCAGGCGCAACTCATCAGCCAGGGTTTCCAGCTCGGCTTCGCCTAACCGGCGCAGGCCGTCCGGCGTATTCGCGCGGTCGAGCAGGGGCGTGGTCGGGCGCTTGCGGGGAATCTCATGAAACGTCGTGGGCATCAGGCGAATCGTTATAGGTATAAAAGATGCGGCAGTTTACCTGATGCATCGGCCCGTGCCCACGCGTTGGTCTTTTTTGGCGGATACGCCGTCAGCTGCGGCGCTCGACGATATACCGGGCCAGATCGCGCAAAGGCTCGGCGGCCGCGTCAAACGGTCGCAGCGCGTGCAGGGCCAGATCGCGCAGCTCCAGCGCATAGGCCTTGGCCGCGTCGAGACCGAGCAGCGCCGGGTAGGTTGGCTTGTCGCGGGCAATGTCGGCGCCCTGGCGTTTGCCGAGGGTTTCGGTATCGCTTTCGACGTCGAGAATGTCGTCCTGGACCTGGAACGCCAGCCCGATGGCCTGTGCATAAGTCTGCAGGGATTTGAGTTCATCTTTCTCGGCACGGCCGCTGGCCAGGGCGCCGAGCTTGACGCTGACTTCGATCAACGCACCGGTCTTGTGCCGGTGCATGTATTCGAGGGCTTTCTGATCGAGTTTCAGACCGACCGAGCCGAGGTCGATGGCTTGACCGCCGACCATGCCCGCCGGGCCTGCGGCCTGCGCCAATGCGCTGACCATTTGCAGGCGAATCTCCGCGTCTGCATTGCTCAGGCGCGGGTCGAGCAGGGCGCTGAACGCCAGGCTCTGCAAACCGTCGCCGGCGAGGATCGCGCAGGCTTCATCGAATTTTTTGTGGGTAGTCGGCTGGCCGCGACGCAGGTCGTCATCGTCCATGGCCGGCAAATCGTCGTGCACCAGCGAGTAAGCGTGGATCAACTCCACCGCACAGGCCGCGCCGTTGGCTTGTTCGGCCTTGCCACCGAGCGCCTCGCACGCGGCGTAGGCCAGCAATGGACGCACGCGTTTGCCGCCGTTCATCACGCTGTAGCGCATGGCTTCGTACAGGCGCGCCAGCTCAGGGCTCGGCGCGGTGAACAAGGTGTCCAGGGCCGCATTGACCCGGGCCTGGCTGGTCGCCGAATACGCTGCAATCATTCTGGCTGGTCCGCGTCGAAGGGTTCCTCGGCCAACTCGCCATCACGCTCGAGCAGCACCTGAACCTTTTGCTCGGCCTGGGCCAGCGCCGCCTGGCAATCGCGGGTCAGACCGATGCCCTGCTCGAAAGCGGTCAGCGAGTCTTCCAGCGACAATTCACCGTTCTCCAGACGCTCGACCAGTGTTTGCAGGTCGGCGAGGGACTGTTCGAAATCCAGTGCAGCTTTTTTGCGGGCCATGGCGGCGATTTCCGGTTGACGTTAAACCGGCGCGACACTAGCAGATAGGGGGTTTATGGGCAAACTCAC
Organism: Pseudomonas sp. NFX98; assembly: GCF_047784845.1. NCBI lineage: Bacteria > Pseudomonadati > Pseudomonadota > Gammaproteobacteria > Pseudomonadales > Pseudomonadaceae > Pseudomonas > Pseudomonas sp. NFX98. The sequence continues at coordinate 15,500 of NZ_JBLNNF010000025.1, forward strand.
CGGCGACGTACACTCCTGTAGGAGCTGCCGAAGGCTGCGATCCTTTGATCTACCTCCTTGAAACAAAGATCAAAAGATCGCAGCCTTCGGCAGCTCCTACAGTGGCGAGTCATTCGGATAATTAATCTGGTATCGGGTACTGCGCCCACCACCTGGCAGTCGTTTCACGCAGCCTTTTTCCAGCAGCTCAGTCAGATGACGAGTCGCGGTGGCTTTGGATACCTTCGCCACAGCCTGATACTGCGCCGCGCTTATACCGAGCTCAAATCCACGCTCCCCGCCATCCAGCAAACGATTCAGTACCTTGGTCTGCTCGGTCGATAGTCCGGTTTCCCGGTGCGCCTGCCAAAACCGCGCTTTGGCCAGTACGAACTCGATCCGTGCCATCGCCTGCTGCAAGCTGCGCAGTAAGGTTTGCAGAAACCAATCCAGCCATTGCGTGATGTCCAGAGTGGCTTTCTGGCTGCCTTCGAGTACGCGGTAATAGCCCGATCGATCGTCGAGGATGCTCGCGGACATGGCGTAAAAGCGAATCGCCTGAGCCTCGCCCTGAGCCAACGCAAGATCGGTGATGGTGCGCGTCAGGCGTCCGTTGCCATCATCGAAGGGGTGCAGCGTTACGAACCAGAAATGCGCGACACCCGCGCGTAGCAGTGGATCGAGTCCTGCCTGATTCCGGCTGCTCTCGAACCATGTGAGAAAGGTATCGAGTTGTCGCTCAAGGCCCTGACGCGGTGGTGCTTCGAAGTGCACGGTCGGTCTGTCGAGACGGCCGGAAACCACTTGCATCGGCTCTTCTCCGCGCAATGCGCCGACACGGATACTGCGGGCAGCGAGATCGGAATCCTGCTCAGGGAATAGCCACTCATGCCAGTCCAGCAATCGATCAAGTGTCAGAGGTTCGGCGAAACGCTGCGTGGCGTCGAGCATGAGTTGCGCCAGCCCCTCACTGCGTTTGCTGACCTTGTCACCTTCATTGAGCTCCAACCCCAATCGTCGCGCCAAGGAAGAGCGAACCGAACCGACATCCAGCTGTTCGCCTTCTATCGCGGATGAGGTGACGATGTTTTGCAGCAACGCATCCAGCTCGCTCTGGGCACTGAGTGAACTGCCTACAGAGCTGGCCATTCCCATCAATCGACCTTGCGCCTGAACGCACTCGCGCAGAAGTGGCGTCAGGCGCTCTGCCTGCCAGTGGAAGTCGGGCCAATCTGGCTGTTGCCAGATCCAGTGAGGTGCCATGAATTCGCTGCTCCAGGGTGAGTGAGCCGATTAGGCGATTTATTCGGCTCACTTAATGAGCCGAATATGACGGCTATTCGGCTCATCGTCCAGCCGCCATCGTGATTCCCACCGCAAATCAGAACGCATCCGATTGTTAAAAAACGCCCCAATGGCTACCCTTCGCGCCATCGACGACCCAACCGTCACGGGTCTTTCAGACGAAACGCAGGCTGCACATCTGTAACGCGCCGAGGATCAGGCGCAAGGTTTCGTCATGCATGGCAGGAGGCGTCACATGCGTTCATTTCTTTTGCTGCTGATTGGGCTGGTCTGCGCACCTTCTCTGGCCGCGCCGAGTGCCGAGATGTCGGAACCGGTGGGCGGCTGGCGCTTTAACGGTTTGCTGGACCGCACGGAAAACCCGCAGGTCGCCTATCCCACGCCACCCATCGACCGCGGCGTGCAGCGCAATCGCACGATGATCGAAGGCCAGCTCAAGGCCATCGGCGCGCAGCGCGGTCCTCACACGCTGGCGGTCAACGGTAATCCCTTGAACCTGTACACCGACGATCAGGGTCGTTTCACCCGGCCGTACGCGTTCGGCGCCGGTTCCAACAGCGTCGAAGTACGCAGTGCCGAAGGGCAGTCGCTCAAGCGTGTGCAATTCTATGAAGCCAACAACCTGCGCACGCCCGCGCGGATTCGCGTGGTCTTGGGTTGGGATGATCCAAAGGCTGAACTCGATCTACACATCATCACGCCTGACGGCCAACATGCCTTCTGGGCTCACTCTGCGTTGACCAACGGCGGCGGCCTCGACCCGGATGGCGTCGACGGCCCCGGCCCGGAAATGTTCACCATGACCGCGCCGCTGCATGGCACCTATCTGGTTTACGTGAACTATTGGGGCAACTTCGGCAGCGGCGGCTATAACTTCGATGAGGCTGGTAACCAGAACGAGGTGATCACCTCGCAGATCAACCTGGTGCTCAACGAAAACACCGTCGACGAAAAACGCGAGACCTTCATCGTGCCCTTGCGCGCGATCGGCGACCTGCTGCTGGTCAAGACTTTCAACTATTGAGCATCCCGCACCACGGATGATTTGGGTTTTGTGAAATGAGCGAAAACACTGATTTACCAACACCAGCCCCGGCCGCTGAAACACCGAAACCGTCCCGCCGTTGGCCGGCCGTTGTGGTTGGGCTGTGCCTGGTCGTGGGCGTGGCCGCCGGTATGGGCTGGCTGATGAAAAAAAGCCCGGCGCCTGCACCGCAACTGGCGGCGGAAAAGCTCGGCATGAGCCGCCCCGATGGTTTGCTCGAAACCTACTCCTTGAGCCAATTGCCCAAGGACTTGCTGGCAGTGCCGTTCCTCAAGGAAACCCTGACCGAAGATTTCGTCTTCTATTACGAAACCCATTCCGATCGCCTCGGCCTGATCGGCAGCCTGCGGCGGATCATCTACGAACATGACCTGAAGTTGCAGGACACGTTGATCGAGCAACTGTTCGATCAACCGGCGGACGTGGCGTTATGGCGCGGCGCGGATGGTCGGCTCAAGGATTTCCTGCTGGTGATGGATCGCGGTGGCCTGGCCAAGGTGTTGGAGCCGCTGGCGAAAGTCTCACTGGATGATTCGCAGCTGAGCAAAATCGCTGACGTGAAAGTCGGCGCCGATGACGTTGCGCTTTATCAGCTCACCTACAACGCCAGCAAGGCGCTGGTGTTCGCCTCCCATGGCGACAAACTGGTGGTGCTGTCGAATCCGACCAAACTTTACGATCCGCAAAGCGGGGCGACGCAAGAGTCGGGTAGCGTTTCGACCCAAGCCATCGCCGCACTGCTCAACGGCGACAAACTGTTCCCCGAAGCCTTCGGCCTACCACCCCGTGCGCCCGAGGTGAAGCAGCGCCTGTCGGTCAATTCCAGTGTGCTGGCCATGGGTTACCAGCGTTTCATTCCGAACTTCGCCGGCCTGCGTTTCGACATGGACGACAAGGGGTGGCACAGCTTCTTCGCCATGGATGAGCTGGAAAATCAGCCGGACTTCGACTTCAAACCGGTCTGGCAAGCCATGCCCATGGGGGCGAGCGCTTGCGTGGCCCTGCCGTTGGCCGCCGAACAGCAGAAGCCATTGCTGGTAAAGCTCGGTGCCGAAGACAGTGTCGCCCAGGCATTGACCGAACACATGGCCGGCACGGCAGGGTTGTGCTGGTACGCCGATTCGCGGCTTTACACGCCGCTGCTGGTGGCCAGTCTCAAGAACGAAGACAGCGCCAAACTCGATGGCGACCTGGGCAAGCTATTCGGCTCGATGGTCGGTGCTTATGAAAGCAAGGTCGATGAACACGCGTTCCCGGTGGTTGAGAAACAGGAAGGCCAGAGCCATCAATGGCAGCGCCAGGTCAGTTCCAACTTCGGTCCCTACGCTGCCAAGGAGGCCGAGAATCCGGACGCGATCAGCGGCAAGGCGTTCATGCGCGTGAGCCTGGCGCGTCATGGTTCGACGCTGCTGTTTTCCCTCGACGACAAGTTGGTGGACAAGGCCCTCGGCACCCTCGACAAACGCTTCCCGCCGATGGCTGACGTGGTGCCCAAAGACCTGCTGATGCCGGTCTATTTCGGCCCGGACTCCATGGCGCAACTGATGCAGCAGGAAACCCTCGACAGCCTGCCGCAAGACATGGAGCCGGTGTTCTACAACGCCGCGCAAACCTACCTGATTCCGAAACTGCGCAAGCTCGGCGGCTACGGCAAGTACGCCCTGACTTTGCCGGAAGGCAGCGAGCCGGACGGTCACTGGCAATGGCTACCGCTGGAATGGAAAGCCCTGTGAACGTTTTGATCCGCAGTCTCGGTTTGCTCGCTTTGCTGTTGAGCGCGGGCGCCCGAGCCGTTGAAACACCGGCGCTGGATGTGCAGCAATCCCAGGTGTTCCGCGCCTGGTTCGTGCGCATCGCCCAAGAGCAACTGAGCCAAGGCCCGAGCCCGCGTTGGTATCAGCAGGATTGCGCCGGGCTGGTGCGTTTTGCCGCCAACGAAGCGCTGAAAGTCCACGACGACAAATGGCTGCGCAGCAATGGCCTGTCCAACCGTTACCTGCCGCCGGAGCTGCAACTGAGCGATGCCCAGCGCGGTCTTGCCCAGCAATGGCAGCAGGGCGGCGGCAAGGTCGGGCCGTACGTCAACGCGATCAAGTTGATCCAGTTCAACAGTCATCTGGTCGGTCGCGATGTCGCGCAAGCGCGGCCCGGCGACCTGATGTTTTTCGATCAGGGCGACGACCAGCACCTGATGATCTGGATGGGCCGCAACATCGCCTATCACACCGGCACTACCACACCCACCGACAACGGCATGCGTTCGGCAAGCCTGCAGCAACTCATGACATGGAAGGACACCCGATGGATACCCGATGCAGCCAACCCCAACTTCATCGGCGTTTATCGACTGAATTTTCTCTCCCAATGATCGGTGCGCGCATGCTGCGTTTTCTGTCTCTGCTGTTGGTATTGCTGCTGCCTTTGTCGACGGTCAACGCCGAAGACACCGTCGAACCGAGCGGCTATACGCCGGTGCCCGGTGAAAGTTTTTTCCTGTTGGCCGACAGCAGTTTTGCCAGCGATGAACAGGCGATGGTGCGCCTCGAAGCGCCGGGTCGTGACTACCGTCGCTTTCGCATGGAGCCTTACGGTGGCGCTGACATTCGGGTCTATCGCATCGACAAGCCGCTGGATTTCCTCAAGCGTCAGAAGAACCTGCATCGCGTGGTCAGCGACGGCCAGTTCAAGGGCGAAGGGCTGTCCAATACCCTCGCGTATCTGTGGGACAACTGGTATCGAAAATCCCGTCGGGTGATGCAGCGGGCGTTCTCCTATGAGTCGCGCAAGCAAGTCACCGAAGAAGTGCCGGAACTGAAAATGGGCAACGCGATGGCCGCGCCGACACCCTACGACGCGCAGCCACAATTCGCGCTGATTCCGGGCCTGCCGGTGGTCAGTCAGTTTCGTTATCCGCTGTGGCAGGCCAAGCCGATCCAGCCGCCCGAAGGCGTGAACCTCGCCGGCTCTTCCAGCGAGTTCGTCAGCGTCGCGCCGGGCAATGTCTATATCCCGTTGGGCAACCTGAAACCGGGGCTGTATCTGGTGGAAGCGCTGATCGGCAAGTACCGCGCGACCACCATGGTTTTCGTCTCCAACACCGTGGCGGTGAGCAAGATTGCCGGTGATGAACTGTTGGTCTGGGCTGCGCGCAAGCATGAAGGCAGTTCGGTGCCGAAGGTCAATGTGCTGTGGACCGACGGCCTCGGTGTCATGAGCAGTGGTGCCACCGATGCCGATGGTTTGCTGCGCCTGAAACACGTCAGCCCCGAGCGCTCGTTCGTGATTGGCGAGGATGAAGAGGGCGGGGTTTTCGTCTCGGAAAACTTCTACTACGACAGCGAAATCTACGACACCAAACTCTATGCGTTCACCGATCGGCCGCTGTATCGGCCGGGGGATTGGGTGTCGCTGAAAATCGTCGGTCGCGAATTCAAGAATGCCCGGAACTCCGTGCAGCCAACCGCTGCCGACGTCAACGTGACAGTGCTGGACGCGACCGGCACGGCGCTGCAAAGCCTGGACTTGAAACTTGATTCCAAGGCCGGCACCCAAGGCCGTTTCCAGTTGCCGGACAACGCCGTGGCCGGTGGTTACGAGTTGCGTTTCAGCTACAAGGATCAGGCCTACAGCAGCGCCTTCCGCGTCGCCGAATACATCAAGCCGCACTTCGAAATTTCCCTGAACCTGGCCAAGCAGGATTACCGCACCGGCGAACCGGTCAAGGGCAATCTGGTGCTGCTGTATCCAGACGGCAAACCGGTCGCCAACGCCAAATTGAGCTTGAGTCTGCGTGCCCAGCAGCTGTCGATGGTCGACAACGAGCTGCAATACCTCGGGCAATTCCCGGTGGAGCTGACCAGCACCGAACTGACCACCGACGCCAAGGGCAACGCCACCCTCGATCTGCCGGCCGCCGAGAAGCCGAGCCGTTACATGCTCACCGTATTTGCCAGCGATGGCGCGGCGTATCGGGTCAAGACCACCAAGGAAATCCTCATCGACCGAGGCGCAGCGAATTTCCGCTTGAACGCACCGCAGCGCTTCAGCGCGGTGGGCGACAAGGTTGCGTTCAGCTACGTCAACGAAAGCGAGCAGAGTGCAGCGGTCACGCCAAGCAGCTACGGCTGGGTGCGCCTGGAAGATCAAAGCACCGGCGAGGGCAAACTCACGGGCGTCGACAAAGGTTTCACCCTGGCCTTCGACCGTCCGGGCACCTACAACCTTACACTCCGGGATGACCATGGCCGAACCCTCGGCGCAACCGGGCATTCGGTCACCGGCGAAGGCGTCAAAGCCGTACCGGGCACCGTCGAAATCGTCCTCGATAAACCGGAGTACAAGGCCGGTGATGAAGCGCTGGCGCTGATCACGTTTCCCGAGCCGATCACCGATGCGCTGCTGTCACTGGAGCGCGACAAGGTCGAAGCTACCGCGCTGCTATCCAAGGGCGGCGACTGGCTGAAGATGGAAAAACTCAGCGACACCCAATACCGCGCGCGCATTCCGGTGAAGGACGGTTTCGCCCCGAACCTGACCTTCTCGGTGCTGTACACCAAGGGCGGTCAATACAGTTTCCAGAACGCCGGTATCAAGGTGATTACACCGCAGATTGACGTAGCCATCGCTACTGACAAAGAAACGTATCAACCCGGCGATACGGTGTCCGTGGACCTGACCACGCAGTTCGCCGGCAAGCCAATCCCTGCGCACCTGACGGTCAGCGTGGTCGACGAAATGGTCTACGCGCTGCAACCGGAAGTGGCCCCGACAATCGACCAATTCTTCTATCACCCGCGACGCAACAACGTGCGCACCAGTACCAGCCTGTCGTTCATCAGCTACGACGTCGCGCTGCCGGGCAGCCCCGGTGCGCCGGGCAAAGCCAACCGCAGCGAACGCGGGGTGAAAGTGCTGGAGCGGCCGCGTCGCGAAGATGTCGATACCGCCGCGTGGCAACCGGAGCTGGTGACTGATGCCGCCGGCAAAGTCCATTTCACTTTCAAGATGCCCGACTCACTGACCCGTTGGCGCATCACCGCGCGAGCGATCGCCGATGACGGTCAGGTCGGACAGAAGAAGCAGTTCGTGCGCTCGGAAAAACCGCTGTACCTGAAGTGGAGCGGGCCGAGCAAATTCCGCACGGGCGATAAACCGGATCTTGGCGTGTTCGCGTTCAGTCAGGCAGAAAACCCGGTCAAGGCTGAGCTGGTGACTCACTACGCGGGCAGCGAACAGCGTATTCCCGTCACGCTCAATAGCGGCATCAACTACATCCCGCTGCCGGCGTTCGCCTTGGCCAACGGCGAGTGGACCGCCGAACTGGTGCAGGACGGCAAAACCGCTGATGCCCTGGCCGTACGCCTGATTGCGACCGGCGAAGGCTGGCAGGTCACGCAAAGCCAAAGTCTGGACGTCGCCAGTGGTGATACGCCGCTGACCTTGCCGGCGGACGCCACAGACATTCGCCTGCGTCTGGATGACAGCCCGCAAGCGCTGTTCCGCTCGGCGCTCGATGACCTGTTGAGTTATCCGTATGGCGGCGTCGAGCAAACGGCCAGTCGATTGCTACCGCTGAGCATCGCCTATCCGACACTGTCGTCGAATCCACAAATCCGCGATCGCTTGCGCCTGATCATGCAGAACAGTCGCTTGCGTCTGGTGCAAATGGCCGGGCCGTCGGCGAGTTTCACCTGGTGGGGCATGGACGGTGAGCCGGATGCGTTCCTCACGGCCTACGCCTATTACGCCGATTGGCACGCCAGCAAGGTGCTGGAGCTGAGTCTGCCACCGGAGCATTGGCAGCGGGTGCTGGAGGTCTACGCCAAACAGGCGAAAAACACGCCGCTGTTGCAGCGGGCGCTGGTCCTGTCGTTCGCCAAACAGATGCAATTGCCGGTCAACACGTTGCTCAGCGGCTTGATGGAAGATCTGGCGAATGCGGGCGAGGGCAATGCCGCGAACCTGATGGACGACGGCGAAGACAGCATCGTCATGAGTGACCCGGATTCGGCGCTGGGGCTGGCGGCGGCTCGCGTACTGACCGCATCGCTGGCCAAGCAATCGAAGGTCGCTTTGCCGGAAGCATTCAACCGGCAATTGGCCGACGCGCAGCAGCGACTGGCCGTCAGCTCCCAACCATTTGCCGAGGCGTTGAACCTGTCGCTGCAACCGTTCGATCAGGCCCGCGCGCAGACATTGCTGCAACGTTTGTTGCCGCAGCAATCGACCCTCGAACGAGCACTGGCGCTGACCTGGCTGCAACGCAGCATCGAGCAAGCTTCGCCCACCATCGCTCTGAATCCCGGTGAAGGCTGGAAGAAAAAATACGGTGCAACAGGGGAAATGTATTGGACGTGGCAGGGCACTGCGCCGGTGCCGAACGTGCTGTCGTTGTCGGGTGTTCAGGAGCGTCCGCTGCGTGCGGCATTGAGCTTCCAGACCCGGCAACCGGCAGTCGACCCAATGGCGGTGACCATCACCCGTCGCCTGTCGCGACTGGTGCCGGGTGACGAAGCCTTCACCTTCAAACTGGAAGCGGTCGGCAACGCACCTCTGTCCAGCGACAGCCTGTATCTGGACGAAGTGATCCTCACCAGCAAGGCTGCAAAACCGCTGCGCTATGGCCTGCTTGAAGTGCCGCTGCCACCGGGCGCCGATGTCGAGCGCACCACGTGGGGCATCAAGTTGCAGGGCAAGGCGGGGACTGAACCGACAGCGCTGGAGAAGGCTCGATTCGAGCCGGGACAACTGGCCTATGCGGTGCCGGTGGATGCGCTGAGCGGCGAATTGCGTTTGCGGCATTTGGTGCGCTTCTCGCAGAAAGGCCAGTTCAACCTGCCGCCGACACGCTTCACGCAGGTCTACGCGCCACAGCATCAGGCTCAGGAACAGAAACCGGCGCTCGGTCAGGTTACGGTTCACTGACATGTTCCGGTCTCTGCTCTGTTGGCTTTTGTGTTTGATGCCTGCGCTGGCCATGGCGCAGGACGAACCTTTGCGTGTGGCATTCAAGGATGAGTTGCTGACGTTGAGCCGGACGCAGCTGCTGTCGCGCGAACCATTGCCGGACACTGTGCAGACCCCGTTGGGCAGTGTGTGGAAGCTGTTTGTCTATGGCTGGCTGGTGGACACCGGCGCCCGTGAGCCGGCGTATGAATGTGGTGGGCAGTCGAAAGAGGAAGTCTATTGCTGCACCGCAGGCGGCAAGATCGAGCGTGATCAGGCGTTGGTGAAATCCTGTGGTTTGTACTTTGAGCCTGTGCGCTTGGGGATCGACGCTGCTCAATGGCGCGCGTATTGGCAGGTTCGGCAGGCGCCGCAATGGTTGCTGGATTTGCCGTCCTTGCAGCCCGCTACCCGGGTTTCGGTGGCTGAGTTGCTCCGCGTGTTGGCCGTGATGCCGGCGCAGGATCAAGCCCGGCGCGTACTGCTCGATGTGGTGTTGAGCGCGGCGGACGGCAATGTCGTCGGTGAACTCGGCAGCCGGTTACGGGTGAAAACCTGGAGCTGGCTAGGGGACAAGGATGCTGCGACGCGGCAGGGCGGATTCGCCGGTTGGACGGCGGACGGCACACCAATCTGGGCCGGTGGACGCGGGACCAGTCAGCGGGTTCTGCGCGATTACGCCGGGGCGATCTCTGCGGTGGTGCCTGCATCCTGGCCTGCGGAGGCGGGGAAGTGTGTGGAGGTTGGGTTGTTCTCCCGCTACCCGCTTCGGCGCGTGTTGTCGGGTGATCGAGTGGCGACTTCCGGGCCGTTGCGGGGCGATTACCGTGTCGAGTTCGTCAATGGCAATCAACTCGATGTTCACAGTGATGGCGAGCTGTTTTTGCTCAAGGACAAGCTCGTCGCCCGGCTGGACCGCGAAGAGTATGTCGCCCGCGTGCTTCAGCGCGAAGCCACTCCCGAACCGGTCGAAGCCGCCAAGGCCTTGGCCGTTGCCATCCGCACCTACCTTCTGCAAAACGCCACGCGCAACGGGGAATGCCTGAGCATCGACGACAGCAGCCAGCGTCAGCGGGTCGCGCCACGTCCAGCTACCATCGAAGCGCGCAACATTGCGGCGTGGACCAGCGATCTGGTGCTGGCCGGCAGCGCCGTTACTTACCATTCTGATCAACCCGGGCCGGACAAACTGTCCTGGCAACACGCAGTCGAACAGGCCCGCTCCGGCCAGCGTTACGACACGATCCTGCTGCACGCTTATCCGCGCGCCAGCCTCAGCCGTTGGGACAACCCGGTAGCTTCCTGCGAAGCCCTGCCCGCCGCGCAAGACTGGCTGCAAAAACAACGGCGCGGCTGGCGTCCTCGTCTGGAAAGCGAAGTGGGCTACAACGAAGTCAGCACCTTTGCCGTCTGCCGGCTGAGCTTTGGCCGCCCGTACGTCGACCGCGAACGCCAGCGCATCTACGTGCGCGGCGTGCTCTCGCTGCAAGACCGCCTCGACCTGACCCACGAATACCTGCACCTGGCCTTCGAAGCACACCCCAATGGCCAGGATGAAACCTACATCGAAGGGCTCGCCCGCCACCTTTTGCTGGAATAGACCATGACATTCCGTTATCCACAGGTCTTGCTGTTGCTCTGTACGTTGTCGGTGCTACCGATGACGATGGCGCAAGGCGTAAAACTCGACACGCCTTCTGGAGGCTGGCGAACCGGCGCACCGGAGGGCGAGGGCGAAAGTTTTCGTCAGACCGTCAACTATCCCGCCTCCTCGGTAAACACCCCGGCCGGGCAGGCCAACACAGCGCGAATCAGCGGCCAGATCCACGCCACACCGAAATCCGCCGAGCCCGGTCGGCTGATCGTCAACGGCGTCAGCATGCCGCTGAAGATCGACCCCGCCGGCGGCTTCGACCGCCCGTTCTCATTTCCCAACGGCAGCAACAGCGTCGAAGTGCGCAGCCCTGACGGACAACAGCGCCACCGCACGCAGTTCCTCAATACCAGCGGCGGCGCCACCCCGGCCAAACTCCGCGTACTGCTGGCCTGGGACAGCGACGGCACCGACCTCGACCTGCACCTCATCACCCCCGACGGCGCCCACATCTGGTACGGCGACCGCGTCGCCCCTAACGGCGCGGCACTCGATGTCGACGTCACCACCGGCTACGGCCCGGAAATTTTCGCCATGCCCGCGCCGATCAAAGGACAGTACCTGGTGTATGTGAACTACTTCGGCGGCGGCTATCGCAGCGATGAAGAAGGGCAGGAGGATGCCGTACAACCGCTGACTACGGCGCAGGTGACGGTGATAACGGAAGAGGGGACGCCGAGCGAGAAGATGGAGACTTTTCTGGTGCCGATGCGGGCGGTGGGGGAGTTGACGTTGGTTAAGGGGTTTAGTTATCCGTGAGGATTCGCTCCTGTGCATCTTGGTAAGCGGCTTCACGCTCGCGCTTTCCGATGGCAATCACAAAAACCACCACTTCCTGATCGATAACCTGATAGATCAGACGATACCCGGCGCTGCGCAGTTTGAGTTTGTAGCAGTCAGGCAGTTGCCGCAGCCGATTGGCTTCAATGCGTGGGTTCTCGAGTATTTCAGCAAGTTTTTTCTTGAACTGTTGGCGTAACGTGTCGCCCAGTTTGTTCCACTCTTTCAATGCGCGCCGATCAAATTCGAGGCTATAGGTCATCCAGACTTACCTTGACTCGCTGAGGCGCGGCAAGACGTTCAGTGACCACGGCGATGAGTGCTTCATCCTCTTCGCTGAGTAATGCAGCCTTGAAAGGCAATTTGCCGCGTTCGGCGACGTATTGAAGGGTTTGGCGTAGCAACTCGGAAGGCGTGACGCCGAGCTTTTCCAGCTCAGCAAATGAACGCTGCTTCAATTCATCGTCGATTCGAATGTTGATGGAAGCCATGGTGGGACACCTGTAATGACGTTTGTCGTTACGGTAGCAATTGCTGCCCAGGCCAGACAAGACTTTGTTCGGATTTCAGATGAGAGGCCTGCTTTTCTACAGGCATTAAAAAGCCGGCTTGTGGCCGGCTTTTCTTTCGTCCGCAGCTTTTCGCCGACTTCCTTAAAGCCTAGATTTTACAGGGCTTTAAGCCTACTATCAGTCCGTGAGTGTCCGCCGTTGATCGCTGGAAACCGCGATTAGGGTGTGGGTCAAAGTGTGGGTCGGACTGAGGAGGCTTTATGGGCAAGCTGACGATCAAGGCAATCGAATCACTCGCCCGGTCTGGAGACGCAGGCAAAACCAACGACGGTGATGGTCTGTATTTCCAGATAAGCAAAGCAGGGGTGTCCAGTTGGATTTTCCGCTACAAGATTGAGGGCAAAGGCCGTGAAATGGGTCTAGGCCCTTATCCAACCATAACTCTCGCGAAGGCCCGCGAACTGGCCGCAGATCAACGCAAGGTCCTGGCTGCTGGCAGTGACCCTCTGGCCGCCCGTGATTTCGAGCGAGAAGTGAAGCGTGAAGCAGAGCGACAAGCGCAATCGCGTCATGTGACTTTTGAGTCGCTTGCGACCGAATACCGGAACGCGCATGGTTCCACTTGGTCGGAAAAGTGGCGTAAAGGCTGGCTGCGGAAACTAGAGCTGTATGCCTTCCCCGTCATCGGCAAGCTGCCTGCTGCTGAGGTTCAGACCGAGCAGGTCCTGAAAGTGCTTCGCCCCATCTGGCCAACCAAGACCCGCACCGCCGACGAAGTGCGTGGACAAATCGAGCAGGTCCTAGACGCCGCCAAGGCGCACAAGCTGCGCGATGGCGACAATCCGGCACGCTGGCGCGGGCACCTGGACAGCCTGCTGAGCAAAGTGGAAAAGAAAAAAGCCCGCCAGCGCCAGCATTTTCCTGCGATGAAGTGGAAGGATGTGCCGACGCTTATGATCAAGCTTACGATGGACGAATCTCGCGCCTCAGTAGCGGCTCGACTGCTCATCCTCACTGGTGCGCGTGCGCTCATGGTCCGATTTGCAGAATGGTCGGAGTTCGACTTGAAGGCAGGTATCTGGTCGCTGCCTGCCGAGCGGATGAAAATGCGCCAGGCCTTCAACATTCCCCTGGCTCCTGAGGTTGTCGAGCTGCTGGAAGCCCTGCCGCGCGATGAGGACAGCTCCTACCTATTTCCTGGCCAAGGCAAGACTGGCGTTATGCACGCTAACGCCGTCCGCAACTTGTTACATAGCCTTGGGCATGATGATGTGACCCGTCACGGCTTTCGGTCCAGCTTCCGTGACTGGGCAAGCGAATACACTCAGTATCCTCGTGAAGTCTGCGAACTGGCCTTGGCGCACGACGAGCGTGATCAGACCGAGGCGGCCTACTCCCGATCCGACTTCATCGAGAAGCGCCGTGCCTTGATGGCTGATTGGGCGAAATTCATTACCACGCCGCTAGCGACAAACATCATTCAATACGATTTCAATCGAGCTTAAGTACGGCTGGCGGAAAACGATGGTCAATGCCAGGGGCCAATATCTGTTAGGAGAGCAGTGAGAGATGAAGTGGGCAAAAGTTACGCGCGATGACCTTAACGCAGCATTAGCTTCCATCAAGAATGGCCATGACCCAGAAGCGGCCCAAAACCTCCATGATTACTTTCATGAGCGCATGAGCAGCGGCTATCCGTACGACAGAGATTTTCTCCACGAATACATGGCCTTGGTCTTTGCGAGAGTTGTGGAGGACAAGAGAACCGGATGCCAAGCATTCGGTTTGAAACTGTGGAGAGGTGGGTACGACCGTGAAGAAACAACGGAGCGTGATGTGACAGCGGCAGCTTGTGTGGAGTTTCTGATGCGAAAGGGTGTCCTGTGGCAGGACGCAATAGGCGACGCAGCAAATCTCATGTTCCCTGATGGTGAGGGAGAAAAGGCGGTCAAGGTAGCCCATGCCCAATACAAGTCTGAGATTGAGCACTACCCCGACGGCACCCTCTTGGAGATATTAGGGCCGCTAGTCGGCAGTTCCCTCATAAAGCGCGTTATGGCCGGTTAGAGCCTGCGTCACCTCCAGATGAAATGCCATCGTCCGCCCCAAACCGGGGTGATCCTCAAAGGTAGTGACGATGGCAGCAACCAACCAAGAATACGCCCAACAGAAAGCCACCCAGCGTCAGCAGCGCCGCATCTTGCGGCTCCCTGCTGTGAAGTCTGCAACGGGTTTGGGGCGTACCAAAATCTATGATTTGATGAAAGAGGGCCGGTTTCCGAAGACCCGCCGCATCGCCGGTGCGAATGTTGTTGGCTGGGACTCGCTGGAGATCGAAGCCTGGATTTCCGAGCAGTTGGAGTGCCAATAATGAAAAACGGCCACTCCCTGTTGTTTCTTGATGTTCTGCAAGCTGCTTATGGCCCGCTTGATTGTGTACCGGTGCCAGACGGCAAACCCCATCATTTCCATGTCCCCGGTGATGAGCCTGGCAGTCTGAGCGGCTGGTATCTGCTGTTTGTCGACCCCGTCGCTAAGGGCTGCTTCGGTAGCCTGAAGGCTGGTGGTGTGTACATCGGCGAGGTGCTCTAAATGAAAAAGAGCCGCCCCCCATACCAGCAGAGCAGCCCGTCGCGTGGCCAGTTTATCACCCTCATCCGCGCCTTGTCGGTCCTTGAGTACGCCCTCCGCCTGCCTGTGCTGCTGACGTTTGTAGCACTTCTGTATCGGCTGATCATGGAGGCAGCATGAACAAAACCGCCATCCACAACCACGGTGAACCACTCAGCGTGGTGGTTTCGCGTATGAAAGGTGTCAAGCAACACGGCGACAGCTTCATGGCTGTATGCCCCGCACATCAAGACAAGTCTCCATCCCTGAGCCTGTCGCGGGCCGGGGATGGCCGCGCACTGGTTCACTGCTTTGCCGGCTGCGATCCCCGTGACGTATTGGGCGCGGTTGGCTTGGAGATGCGAGACCTGTTCCCTGAGAACATGAGCCAAGACCAGCGCCGGGAGTTCCGACGCATCAAGCTGGAACACGAACGCGATTCTGAGCGCTTGATTATCGAGATTGCAAAGTCAGAGGCTGAGGCCGGCGCCTTGAGTGAAGAGAGCACCGCACGGCTGGCATTTGCACACGAACGAGTCGACCAGTTGGATCGTCAGCTGGTAGCGCTGGGGAATGCCGCAACACCGCCGCGCCTTGTGTTGCTGGAGGTGAAGTTGGACGACGTTATGAACGCCAGTCCGGATGCTGTGCGCTATGCCGTGACACCGTTGATGCCTCGCCGGCATGTGACGCTGTTCGGGGGGCATGGCGGCATCGGTAAATCTAGCCTCGCCTTGGTCATCTGCGCGCATGTCGCTTGCGGTCTTCCCTTCGCCGGTCTCGAAGTCGAGCAATCCCCCGTGCTGTTCGTGAGCTTGGAGGATGAAGCCAGCCTCGTGCGTCTGCGCTTGCGCAGTATCATTGAGGAATACGGGCTGCCCGCAGAGCGCGTGCTTGCCTCCTTTCGCCTGTTAGACGGCACGCAAACCATCACCGCTCTTATGACTGAGGGCGATGGCTTCAGCGCGCAACCCGTTTTCACCCAGGCATACCGGGAGCTGGAAGCGGGTTCTCATGGTGCGGGGTTGATCGTGATTGACAACGCTTCTGATGCGTTCGATGCGAACGAAAACAGCCGCCGTATGGTACGTGCTTTTGTGCGTGGCTTGGCCGACATTGCCCGCAAGCACAATGCTGCTGTGGTTCTGCTGGCGCATATCGATAAGAGCGCTGCCAAGGATGGCGCACGCGGTAACAACTATAGCGGTTCGACTGCCTGGCACAACAGCGCTCGCTCGCGTTTGGCACTGATGGAAAAGGATGGGCGCATTCTTCTCGTACATGAGAAGGCCAACCTTAGCGTGCGTGCTGAGCCTATGGCTTTTTTGTTCGTGGATGGCGTTCCTGTACCTGAGGCGGGCTCTCAAGGTAATGGCCTAACCACTGAGAGCTTCGACCAGGCTGAGATCATCCGTGTCTTTACGGCAGCTAATGACGCGGGTATCAAGGTGCCAGCCACCGTGACCCCCGGCGCGCACTCGGCAATGAAGGCGCTGCAATCACTGCCAGAATACAGCCGAATGTTCCGGGGTAAGGCGGGCGATCAGCGTGCGGCACATGCCATTACTGCGTTGATCCGCACCGGGCACGTACGGCGCATCAAATACAAGACGCCCCAGCGTAAAATCCGTGAGCTCTTTGAGCTGGTCGAACTGCCAGAGACGCCCGCTGTTCCGCTCGAAAATGTCCCAATCTTGAGTGTTTAAAGTGCGCCGCGCCACCCCCTATAACCCCCTCAGCGCATCGGCGCAGCACATGGGGGTGCTTGCGCCAGTGCGCCAATCATCAACGGCGCAGCCCGGAACACCATCGGCGCAACGGCGCAAAGTAAAACCCACCCAAGATGCCGCCTGATTTTCGGATTATGCGGCCGTGGGGGGATGTGAAAAGTTAAGACCGAGGAGTAAGCGATGAGCAAAAACCGTCTGTTCAAGAATCAGCCCAAAATCCGCCTGATTTTGTCCGTTGAGGGCGACACGGTGGAATCCATTGACGAGCTAATTGGTTATCCCCTTGGTGGCGGGCACCCGGCTAAGGGTAACCGTTCGGAGTTCGTGCGTCTGGCTATCGAAGAGAAGCTGGAGCGTGACGTGGTTCGGTTCCAGAACCGTGTTTCAGCAGTCCCCTAAGCGTATTGTTGGACTATTTTCGTAGGCACTAAAGCGTGGAAGTTTTGATGATTATTGGAGCAGTACGCGCGCGCGCGAGGGGGGTAACAAATGGGCCAAGCTACTGGAGCCGTCCATGGGTAGCGACAACTTCTTTAGCCTGATGCCCGTCGACCTAAAAGCCGGCAGCCAGTTGACCGGCATCGAGCTGGGAGAAGCCCACCGGCACGAAAACGTGAAAATGGACTGAACCATATATTCATCCATGTATCATTTTGACTACCTCAGAATTACAGCAACAAAAATAACCTCCTCAATTCGCTAAAAACCAATTATTTCAGTTCCATTGAATCCGGTTATGTGTAGCACCTGAGGTGCACCTAAAAAAACATGGCGTTTGTGGAGATGATCCATCTGATAGGGTTGCCCCAATTACCATTTCTAATATCTGACCAATGCAAGATGGTTTGTGCGAGACATACAACCGGACTCCCATTCATTATCCTGAAATGACTTCTCGCTTCCATCCAGAAAAAACGCGACTTTGAAGTGGTTCGATTTCGGAACCAATGAAGGGGTTCATCAGCCGCGCGCAAAGGAAGCTAATGACCTCCGGAAGCCTTAGGCAAGAGTTCTGTTAATTTTCGGATCAGTACGCGCGCATACAGATCACCACCAAGTGGTTTGTCCACCGAAAAGCCGATCGTTGTCGCCCGATTTGAATCAAATGAAGCACTGCCGAAGGAAACCTGAGTGAGAGGCATTAACTGGTTATCTTGATTCGGTCGCAACAGGCAGAAATCGGCCAAAAGCAGCCCTTCATTATCTGAAAGCCGTTCTCGGTAGGCGCCGTTTTGTCTTAGAAGTCGGCAATGCTTTTGCAAGTGACGTCTGGCGTCGACCTATCTACACTCGCGGATGGACCAAAAATCTGCTTTTGGTTCTTTGGAGTGTCCACCATGTCAATTCAGTATCGCAATAATGTAACCGTCATGGGCGAAGGTACGGCGACGCTGATCTTTTCCCACGGCTTTGGCTGCGATCAAACCATGTGGAGCTATCTGGTCAATCACTTCACCAGCCGCTTCAAAGTCATACTTTATGACTTGGTGGGGGCGGGCCAGTCTGACCTTGGTGCCTACGACCGAGCAAAATACAGCTCTCTCCAGGGATACGCGCAGGACTTGGTTGAAGTCATCGAGCAGTTTGCCAGCGGTCCGGTAATTCTGGTCGGGCATTCTGTTAGCGCCATGATTGGCGCGCTCGCGGATCGGCAGCTAAGCAATTCAATCGCTGCCCACGTGATGATTGGCCCCTCTCCCTGTTATATCGATTCGGAGGGTTACGTCGGTGGATTCAAACTCGAAGACATCCACTCATTACTCGATACTCTCGACAGCAACTACCTGGGCTGGTCTAGCACCATGGCACCGGTCATCATGGGGGCTCCAGGACAACCCGAGCTTGGCGACGCGCTTACTAACAGTTTTTGCCGAACCGACCCTGAAATCGCCAAACAATTTGCCCGAGTGACCTTTCTGTCGGACAACCGAAAAGATGTCACTGGTTTATCGACGCCTACCCTGATTTTGCAATCGACCGACGACATTATTGCGCCTGTCGCCGTAGGTGAGTACCTGCATAACGTTCTGCCCAACAGCACGCTTTGCCTGATCGCCAATGTTGGGCATTGTCCCCACATGAGTGCGCCCAGCGCTTGTTCCGAAGCCATGGATAATTTTCTCCTACCCTGGACAGATAATCGAAATGGCCAGTGAAATGCCGGCCACCCCCGACGCCGAGTCACTGTTCGACGGGGCGCCCTGTGGCCTGGTGGTTACTCAGGAAGATGGCACAATCCTGAAAGCAAATCTTACATTCAGCAATTGGGTCGGCATCAGTCAGCCAGACCTTGGCGGCCGGCGCTTCCAAGACCTTCTGACCATGGGTGGTCGGATTTTTCACCAGACTCACTGGGCTCCCCTGATGCGAATGCAGGGGTCTGTCGCCGAGGTGAAGCTCGATCTGGTTCATCAAGACAAACACATCGTTCCGATGTTGCTTAACGGTGTGAGGCGTGAGCACGCCACTGGTGCCTTTTATGAGTTGGCCTTGTTCTGCACCACCGACCGCGATAAATACGAGCGCGAGCTGTTGAAAGCGCGCCAAGATGCGGAGGATCTGCTGTCCAAAAAGTTGGCAGCCGATGCCGCTTTGCTTGCCGCACAAGATAAGCTCAAGGAGGCACATGAAAAGGCCCAACGCCGTGCGTTGTTCGCCGAACAAATGGTCGCGATTGTCAGTCATGATCTGAAGAATCCGCTGACCGCCATCAAAATGGCCTCAGAAATCCTTGCTCGAACTGAACAAAGAACTAAAGAAACAAATTTGCTGGGCCACATCAACAATTCGGCAGATCGAGCCCATCGAATGATTGTCGAATTGCTGGATTTCGCACTGGTCAGAGTGGGTCGAGGCATCACCGTTTCTTTCGCTATGGACGACCTGCATAGAGTCGCCGCTAAAAGCGTGGCGGAACTGCAAGTCGCCTTCCCACAGGCCAGGCTCATTCATACAACTATAGGCAGTGGCATCATCAAGATGGATGCTGACCGGGTACAACAGATCATCGGCAACCTGGTGGCCAATAGTGTGGCCTACGGCGATCTACAACAATCGATCACTATTATTTCCAGGATAGAAAACGAGACTGCGAGCATCAGCGTTCACAACGCCGGCCCCGTAATATCGGGCGCTTTGAAAGCCGCCTTATTTGAGCCGATGACCCGTGGCACCAGTCACGACACCGATTTACGCAGCGTTGGACTTGGGCTGTTCATTGTTCGAGAAATCGCCAAGGCGCATGGTGGTGATGTATCAGTGGATTCTACCTTTGAGGACGGCACCACTTTCACCGCAAGATTTCCAACTGCCTAACGTCAAAACTTTTCTTCCGTGATCAGCTGTTTTTTGTGGCAACTCAACGACCGCTATGGGTCGTTTTCTGCCCCCCCCGTGACAGGCAGAAAACGGCCAATAACGGCCGCTCACAATCGACCGCTTTCACTCATCAGACCTCTTTCTTGCGGTATGAAACCTGCCGTCTAGACTCCTACGCGTTGCTCGGGAAGGCGAGCAAATGCTGGCTATACGCCACACAAGAGTTCCTCAACTGCTCATGAATTCGACTCTGTGTCGCGGCAATTTCAAATCATGCAAGGAAGTCGACGATGACCCATGCTTTAAAAGCACTTACGTCAGCCATGGCAGTTCTGGCGTTCTGTGCCCCTACGATTCACGCCGAGGATCAAGCTCAGGTCAGTCCTGCTAGCCTTACACAGCCCACCAGCGATGTGAATATGCACCCCGAGTACGCCAAGACCATCGCACGTATGGCCTACGTCTGGGGATGGCCTATGGTGAACATGCTCAACCGCAGCCAGACCATTACCAAGGCACCTAAACCCGGTCTACTGGGCGGCATTCTGCCGGTAGCACCCTTCGGTTACGTCTCGATGTTGCATGATTACATTGTACCGTCGGAGACTTTCGTCACATGCCCGAACCAGGATGTGGCGTATGGCTTGGGCTTTTTCTCTTTGGACGAGCAACCTGTTATCGCCCAGGTGCCGGATTTCGGTGACCGCTTCTGGGTCTATGCCCTGTATGACCAGCGTACTGATCAGTTCGGTGAAGTAGGTAAGCCGTACAACACCAAACCAGGTTTCTATCTCTTGGTCGGGCCCAATTGGAAGGGTGAGAAACCTGAAGGCGTCGTGGCCATTGTTCGCAGCCCCACGGCGTTGGCCAACGTCATACCACGCGTGTTCATGGACAGCACGCCGGAAGATCGCGAGGCCATTCAGGAGAAACTAAACCAGGTTGTCTTCTACCCCCTTAGTGATTTCGACGGAAAAATGAAAACCGTTGACTGGAAGAAATCACCCACCATACCTAACCCGAATGCTGCCTCTGCCAGTGCCGGTGAAACCAAATGGGTCGTTCCTGAAAAATTCTTTGATGAGTTCCCCCAAATACTGAGGATGGTTCCGCCGTTACCGGGCGAAGAAGCGCTCTACGCTCAGTTTCGGCAGTTGATGGATGCCGCGGCCAAAGATCCTGCGATCAAGAAGGCAATCGTGGAGGTGGCCACGCAAGCCGAGCAGGAGGTGATCAAGCCGTTCTTCCAGTGGAAGCACAATGGTCGTCCTGCAGGCAATGGCTGGAACCGCTCAGCCAACAATGCCCAGTGGGGCGTGGACTACTACAATCGCACGGGTACGGCCAAGTCGAACATGTTCGACAACCGGCCCACCGAAACTCAGTATTTTTACAGTGATCTTGATGGTGCCGGTGCGCAGTTGGTTGGTAGCCATAATTACGAAGTCACCTTCGCCAAAGGGCAAGAGCCACCGGTGCAGGGCTTCTGGTCACTGACGCTCTATAACCAGCATCACCTGTTCAGCGAAAACCCGCTCAAACGTTACTCCTTGGGCACCAAAAACAAGGATCTGAAGCGTAATGCCGATGGTTCGCTGACGCTGTACATCAGTCCGGCATCGCCAGGCAAAGATAAGGAAACCAATTGGTTGCCTTCGCCGAAAGAGAACATCTCTTTGTACATCCGTGCGTATTGGGGCGAGCAGGCCATCCTCGATGGCAGCTGGAAGCCGCCAGTCATCAAGAAAGTAAAGTGATGCAGGCACGCTAGTGTCCTTCAGCCGATTCGCTAGCGAGCAAAATCAACTTTGGGCCGGGATTTTCATCGTAGTGATAGGGGCTTCCCCTTTGTTCACAGTACCGTTTACTGAGGCTATTTCATCTATTAGAAAGGAATTCGAAGAATGACTTACGCACCGAAGTCACTGTCCGCAATAGCCCTTGCACTGCTCGTCTGCATTCCCTTCGCCCAAGCCGCAGATTCCGCTCCAGCTTCACCTTTGATCAAGCAGATCAATAATGGAAACTGGCTCGATCCTAAGGAAGCAGAAAGTCTGCGCGACGAGTTGTATTACCAGCGAGCCGTGCATGCCTACATGACTATGCTGCCAGCGCTTAATGTCATAGGCATGCGCGACGGCTCGGAAAAGGCGTTCGGTAGTGGTTACAACGTGCTGCCGATCTGGAAACAACGTATGGATTCGCGTGCCATGGTGCCGACGCCGAATGCTGACGTGATTTATTCCATGAGTTATCTCGATCTAAAGAAAACCGGGCCGCTGGTGGTCAAGGCGCCGGCGAACGTCATCGGTATGTTCACCGACTTCTTTCAGCGCACGCTCACCGATGTTGGAGCGATCGGACCGGATCGTGCGCGCGGTGGCCTGTACCTGATCTTGCCGCCTGACTACAACGGACCAGTACCGGCCAGTTATTTCGTGGTCAAATCGCGAACCTATAACGTGTTTCTCTTCTTCCGCACCGTCATGGCGAAGGGCGAGGGCAAACCCGACCCGGCTCCGGCGGTCAAGGCGGCGGAAAGTACTCGTGTATACCCGTTGGCGATGACGGAGAAGGACGTCAAGCCCATGGAGTTTCCCGACGCCAGTGGTAAGGCGTTAAACATGATGTACCCAACGGACAACGAATACTGGACCAAACTCAAGGCATTCGTCGATTACGAGCCGGTGGAGGCAATTGATCCGGAGTTGCGCGGTGTGCTGGCCTCGATCGGCATCATCAAAGGCGAGCCATTCAACCCATCCGAGAATCAAAAGACGCTGCTGAAAAAAGCAGTAGAAACGGCGCCGAAAATGATACTGGCGAATCGCCAATTGGGCCGCGAGGACAAGCGCAATCTCTACTACAACGATCGCCAGTACGAAAATACCTGGGCGGGCGGCACAGCCGAGTGGATGCAGGACAGCTATCTGGACGTGAGCCAGCGCGCCAACTTTTTCCAGTTCGCCTATTCATCTGCGCCGGCGATGGTGATGCACACCACGGGTGCCGGCTCTAAGTATCCGTTCACCGGGCGCGACAAAGACGGGAAGTTTCTGGAGGGCGCAAGCACCTATAAGTTGAGGCTCCCGCCAAACGCACCAGCGGCCCTGTTTTGGGCGGTTACCGCCTACAACATCACCGACGGCACCATGCCGGAGACCAAGCAACTGATGCCATCTACCAACGGTTATTACGACATTCCCAAGCAGTCGGACGGCTCCATCGAAATCTGGTTCGGGCCTGAAAAACCCGCTGATGTGGCAGATGCCGCGTTCATTCAAACCATCCCTGGTCGTAACTTCCTCGTCGCTTTGCGTCTCTATGGCGCGGAAGACGCGTTCTATGATCAAACCTGGAAGCCGGACGATGTCGCCAAAATGAAGTAACGACCTCTCGGAAAAAATTGTACGTTGATCACAGGCATCTACGCTTTGCATTTGCTGCCCTCTGAACCTTCGCAAGGATGGATTCGATGAAGTCACTCACCACTGCTGCTGTCTTGTTGAGCGTACTGGCGACAAATATTCATGCTGCACAGACCGACGCCCAAACGCCGTTACTCAGCCTGGAGGCGGCCCGAAAACTGGAGTCGACCCTGGTCAACGAAAAGAATGTGGCTGTCACCCGAGAAAACTTCGCCTTCGCCGTACTGGATGAATCGATGCAGAACGAGGTGAAGCTGGGTGCGACGAACAAGTTCTACAACCACCGCAAACCGATGGAGCTCGACAAGCAGCCGGCGGTGTTGATGAATCGCGATACGCTGTATTCCTTCGCCATCATTGACGCCTCGCACGGCGCCACCATCCATGTGCCCAAAGGCGATGGGCGTTACGCCTCGGTTCATGTCATGCAGCACGATCATGTCACCGACAACGTCTATTACGGCGGCGGTGAATACGTTATCGACCCGAAAACTGTTACGGATTTCGTCGTGGTCAATATCCGTACTCAGGTGAACCCCAACGATCCGGAAGATGTGGCAAAGGCCAATGCCATACAGGATGAATACAAGGTCAGCTTCCCGGCGGGATATACGCCAAAAGCCTTCAAAGCCATTGACTGGAATCAGGAGCAACTCAAGCAGGTTAAAGCGCACTACGTAAAAGCGGCCGACACCCGTGGCGTGAGTAAAACCATGGGCGCGCGCGGCACGATCCAGCAGGATGACATCAACATCGGTGCCGCCGTGGCTACCGGGCTGTTGCCCGACCAGCATGCCTGGTACTCCTTCAAATCGTACAAGGTCAAGAAAGACACCTGTTACACCGCGACTTATCCAGTGCCGGGCATGACCAATCCGCAGTTGGGCTTCTATTCCATGACGATGTACGGTGACGACCTGTATTTGCACACCGAGGAGGGCTCCAGCCTTTCAAACCACGAGATCGTGCCCGACAAGGATGCCAAAACGTTCACTCTGCACTTTGGCAATCCACAAAGCTGCGGTAAGGATGCGCAAAATCTGCTGATTGCTCCGACGGACAACTGGACGTTGGCCTTCCGGGTGTACATGCCGGACAATTCCGTTCAGAACAACGAGTACAAATTGCCTGAGCCTAAACCTGTCACTCATTGATCATTGACCCAAGGGTGACGAAGTATGAGGAATTACAAGCTTTGCTGGAGCATGGGGACGAGCAGTGCTCGTCACTCTTTGGTGGGTGCCGGGTGTTCAAGCTGAGGACTCAGCGGAACTGGCCAAGAAAGCGCTCAACCCGGTCGCGGCCATGTACAGCCTGCCTGTCCAGTACAACTGGGATCAGAAAATGGGGCCGACCGGTGACGGCATGCACAGCGTTACCAATATCCAGCCTGTGCTGCCGTTTACCCTCAACGATGACTGGAACGTGATTTCCCGTACGATCCTGCCAGTCATCGATCAGCACGGCCTGGCGCCGAACGGTGCGGCGGACAAGTCCGGTGTCGGCGATATCACCCAGAGCTTTTTCTTCTCACCCAAACAACCCACGGACAGTGGCTGGATACTCGGTGTCGGCCCGGCAATATTGATTCCCACGGGCAGTGATGAACTGTTGGGCAGCGAGCAGTGGGGGATCGGCCCGACAGCAGTCGCCCTGAAACAGGAAAATGGCTGGACTCACGGCATCCTGGCCAACCACATCTGGGGGCTGGATGGCAGCCCGCCGGATGATAAGGACAAGGTCAATCAGACCTTCCTGCAGCCCTTCCTCTCCTACACCACCAGCACCCTGACTACGTGGGGTGTGAACACTGAATCGACTTACAACTGGCAATCACGTGAATGGTCGGTACCGGTCAATCTGACCGTTACGCAACTGCTGAAAATCGGCGGCCAGCCACTGACGGTGCAAGCGGGGCCACGTTATTGGCTCGATAGCCCTGACGACGGCCCACAAGGTTGGGGCTTTCGTTTTGCCGTGACCTTATTATTTCCGCGCTGAGCCAACTCGCTCAGCGTCTGCTTTTGGCCGAAAGTACTCGTTCGTGAGTGGCCGCGTTCGGCCGATAGCAGACATTCAGGCACACCATTGCCCAGTCGTCAGATTCTCACGTACAAGTGTCTGCTTTGGTCGACGGTCCACCTCATGCGCTATCCTTAGAGCTATCTCCTTTCGACGTGTTCGCCTGCTGCAGATTTTTGGTTTGCAATGGACATTCGTAGCTGACAGGTTAGCTTTGGAGGTGAATTTCAAACCCGCGCGACCACGATAGGACTGACGTGATGAACAGCGAAAATGATGTGGGCACAGATCGTCCTCAGCGACAGGATATTCAACCTAGTCATCTGGGCTTTCCAGTAGTAGGTATTGGTGCTTCCGCTGGCGGATTATTGGCTGTTCAGAGCTTTTTCGAGCACATGCCTGCTGACAGCGGAATGGCGTTCGTGGTGGTTTTGCATTTGTCTCCCGATCACCAAAGCAGCGCGGGAAAACTGATCGCTTCCCGAACTAAGATGCCGGTCATCCAATTGGTTTCCGCTTCGCCCATTGAACGCAATCATATTTATGTGATTTCTCCCGCGCAGCGCCTTTCCATGAACGACGGCTATCTTCGTGGCTTACCTCCAGAACCTAGAAGTGGACGGCATGTAACCATCGATCTCTTTTTCCGCGATTTGGCGGACGCTCATAAAGAACACGCTTTCTGTGTCGTTCTTTCCGGCACGGGATCTGATGGAGCCGTTGGCTTGTCACGTATCAAGGAGCAAGGCGGTGTCACGTTAGCCCAGCATCCCGAGGATGCCGAATTTGAAGGGATGCCGCAGGCAGCGATCAATACTCATAAAGTCGATTTCGTATTACCTGTTGTAGAAATGCCGCAGAAAATACTGAACCTATGGCAAAACGCCCAGCGCATTCAACTTCCGAATGCTGCAGATATCCAGCCGGGCACTCCACCTAAGCTAGATGAGCGAGCTGTCGAACAGGCAGAGCAAGCGTTGATTGATATCCTTACCAAGCTACGCGCAGCTACCGGCCATGACTTCAAGCACTACAAACGTGCCACGGTCTTACGCCGTATCGAACGGCGTATGCAGGTAACCGCGCAGCCTGATTTGCCTACCTATTACGTTTACATCTGTGCACACGCCGATGAGACCAAGGCGCTGCTAGATGACATGCTCATCGGAGTAACCAATTTCTTTCGCGACCGTGAATCTTTTGAATCATTGGAGCGGGAGGTGATTCCCCAGTTGTTCGCTCGTCAAAACGAATCCGATAGCGTCCCTGAGATCCGAGTCTGGTCGGCTGGTGCATCCACGGGGGAGGAAGCCTATTCACTCGCAATCCTGCTCAATGATTACAAAGCTGAAACGTCGTCTGATTTCAAAATCCAGGTGTTCGCCAGCGATATCGATGACCGTGCCATAAGCACCGGACGTACAGGACTGTACTCTGAGGCAATCATCACTGACGTCTCACCCGCACGCTTGCGGCAATACTTCATCAAAGAAGATGCCAACTATCGCGTCCGCAAGGATATTCGTGAACGAGTGCTCTTCGCCAAGCACAGCTTGTTGGCTGACCCACCTTTTTCTCAGATAGACCTGATCGTTTGCCGAAATCTGCTTATTTATCTAGATCGCGACATTCAGCGCGAAATTTTGCAAATGTTTCATTTTGCATTGCGCGCAGGTGGATATCTCTTTCTCGGCACCTCTGAATCAGCGGATGCTTGCCCTGAACTTTTCACCACCGTTGACAAGAAGAATCGCATTTTTCGTGCTCGCGGCGGCCCCAATACTCACCGCCTACCTGCCATGCCCCGTGGGGGCTATGCGCGCACCATTGCATCGTCTCTACCTAGTGATATGCGACCAGTGAAAAAGCCGTCCACGGTCGAAATCTATCAGCGTGCCGCAGAACGCTTTTCTCCACCTAGCATCATTGTTAACAGCGAAGCCGACGTGCTCTACATCAGTCAGGGCGCGGGTCGATATCTTCAGCACATGACCGGCGAGGTCAGCAATAATCTCCTATCGCTGGTGAGCGGAGATCTGCGCCTAGAACTACGCACTACCATCTACCAATCTCAACAATCCGGGCAGTCCACTCGGGCCCGCCCGATCAATCATAAACGCGACGGACAGCATTACCAGGTGCAAATCGAGGTGCACCCGTTCACGGACGCTGAAACAGAGCTGAACTGTCTTTACATCTCGTTCAGCGAGCAAGAAATAGACGCACAAAACGTCAGTTCCAACGCATCCGTACAATCTGAAAATCAGATGCTTTCCAACCTGGATCGGGAGTTGCAGCGTACCAAGCTGCAACTTCAGGACGTTATTGAGCAGTCAGAAGTCTCGAGCGAAGAACTGAAGGCCTCCAACGAGGAGATGCAGGCGATCAATGAAGAGCTCCGCTCAGCGTCCGAAGAGCTGGAAACCAGCAAGGAAGAATTGCAGTCAATCAACGAAGAACTGCTCACTGTTAACCACGAGTTGAAGATCAAAGTTGAGGAAACAGACCAAGTCAACGACTACCTGAGCAACCTGATCAGTTCCACCGACATTGCCACTGTTTTCGTTGATAGAGAGCTGCGGATCAAATGGTTTACCCCTCGAGCAACGGATATTTTTAGCATGCTGGCGGTAGACGCCGGTCGGCCCTTGCTGGATATCACTCATCGCCTCAAATACGACGGAATGGCCGAGGATGCCGTGTCAGTATTCGATACTCTCAAGGGCATCGAACGCGAAGTCGCGAGTTCCGATGACCGTTGGTACATAGTGCGAATCTTGCCATATCGCTCCAATGTGGATCAGATAGGCGGTATCGTTCTGACCTTTATTGATATCACCTCTCGGCGGGAGGCTGAGCAAGAGCTTCGTTTGAGCGAAGAAAGAATGCGTCTGGTCACCGAAAGCACCCATGACTACGCGATCATCGTGCTTAATGAGGAGGGCTTCATCACCGACTGGAACGACGGGGCGAGGAACACTTTTGGCTTCAGCCGGGACGAGGCTGAAGGTCAGCATTTTCGCTTCATCTTTTCCGCCGAGGATCAGCGATCAGGTGTTCCAGAAATGGAGCTGGAAACGGCCCGTACTAAAGGTCGTAGTGACGATGAGCGCTGGCACGCACGCAAGGATGGTAGCAAGTTTTATTGCAGCGGCGAGGTCACGGCATTGGCGAGCAAAGGCTTCCAAGGCTTTGTAAAAATCGCGCGCGATCTGACTGACCATATCAAGTTGCACGAAGAGCAACAGCGGAACCTTACGGCGTCCCTGAATTCCAGCCAGCAAAAAGATCAGTTCTTTGCGGTCATGTCGCATGAACTCAAACATCCGCTGAATCTCATTCATCTGAATGCCCAAGTGGCACGTCGGCTTCCTGTGGCAAGGAAAGACCCGACGCTACAAAAAGCGATCACCACCATCACTGATGCGGTAGCCAGCCAAGCGCGCATCATCGATGACCTGATGGACGTCGCGCGGGTACGCAATGGCAAGCTGCAGTTGCAATGCAAGCCGCTGGATCTCGTGGTGGTACTCAATGAGATTCAACAAGTTGTGCTGAAAGCAGAACCCGGATGCAAGATTCACTTCAAGACACCTGAACAGAGTCTATTCATCGATGCAGATCAGACCCGGATTGAACAGATCATTTGGAATCTGATCAGTAACGCCATTAAATTCACCCCCGCTGATGGTAAAGTGCAAGTTGTCACGACGAAGCTGGAGCAGTCGGTACGTATCGATGTGATTGATACCGGCCCGGGTATCGAGAAGGATCAATTGGAACGTATTTTCGAAATGTTCGGACAGGCCGACCATCGCCCTTCTGGCCAGCATCGAGGTGGCTTGGGAATTGGCTTGGCATTGGTCGAACAACTTGTTGAAAGCCACAATGGCAGCATCCAAGCGTATTCCGAGGGCGCGGGCAAAGGTTCACGCTTTACCGTAGAGCTGCCACTCACCGAAGCGCCAAATCAGCATGCCAGTAACGATCCTGATAACGACCAAGGTCAGTTGGCTGGGATTCGCATACTCCTCGTCGATGACTCGCCCGAGGTACTGGAAACACTTCAGTTGCTGCTCGAGTTGGAAGATGCGCACGTTCTGGCATTCGATCACCCTTCCAAAGCTCTGTCAGTGGCGCAGACGCAATGCTTCGATGTAGTTATCTCGGACATCGGACTGCCGCACATGGATGGTCATGAGCTACTTGTTGCGCTACGTAAACTGCCTGATTACACAGCGGTGCCAGCAATCGCGTTGACAGGTTACGGCGCGGCCGAAGGTGTAGGCTACCGGGGAGAAGGCCGCTTTGATGCATTTGTTGGTAAACCGGTTGTCTTAGAGGAGCTAACGTCCCTAATTTGCGAATTGGTTGAAGATCGTTGAAGGATAGTAACTAAGTGAAACGCTGCGGAAAGAGGTTGTCTTTATTGCTGCCCTTACGCGAGTGAGAAAACTGTGGTCAATTTTCGTTGCCTAGCCGTGAACGCGTCTCCTGAGCGACCGCATTTTTCTCTCAAACTCTTTTTCTTGTGAGTAAGTTAAGAGTTAACAGTAAAACAATCACCTTAATCACACTCATACACCTCTTCTGGCAGTAAATCGGCATCTGTGAAGTGTGGATTTGATCGGTCACTGCCGGTCATGTTTGCTAAGGGAAGGGTCAACCCAACGCAGATGGTTTGTTAAGTCGAATGAAAATGGATAGGCGGCTTACTGTAATTGACCGGGCACGGGAGCTGCAGAAGTAGCTGGAGCCAATCGCGAGTTCAGCTAGTCTTCCCGCATAAATTACTCAAGGAGGATAACCATGTCAGATCACTCTGAAACCAACATCGCCACGGCAGACGCACTCACACTTCTCCTGCACAACCAGCACGCCATATGTGCGGCAATTGAGGAGCTGACCAAGTGGCTTTATGAGAATGGAGTGGGGAATGTTGCCGCTAACGCAATTGCGGCTATGGAAACGCTAGACCGGAATGCTCAAGACATCACAGATGCGATCATGCGACTACGGCAGTTTTAGGTATGCCTTAGCTGATACGCGTTCATTCAAATTTATTTT
Source organism: Pseudomonas sp. NFX98 (assembly GCF_047784845.1). NCBI lineage: Bacteria > Pseudomonadati > Pseudomonadota > Gammaproteobacteria > Pseudomonadales > Pseudomonadaceae > Pseudomonas > Pseudomonas sp. NFX98. Next base: position 45,895 of record NZ_JBLNNF010000025.1, read on the forward strand.
TCCCTTTCTGCTTGATTAGTGACACTCATAGTGCAACAGTATTAATGGAGCACCCTAACTGATACGAGGGCACATCATGTTCATCCGCGCATATCTCCGGGCATCCACCGAAGAACAAGACGCCAGTCGCGCCCAAGCCTCGCTTGACCAGTTCACCAGCGAACATAACAAGGTCATCGCGAGCGTGTATTTGGAGAATGCCAGCGGCGCCTCCGCAGACCGACCTGAGTTGTTGCGTCTGCTCAAAGATGCGCGCAAGGGCGACGTGCTGCTGGTGGAATCGATAGACCGGCTCTCCCGCTTGCCGGTGGAGGACTGGCAGAAGCTCAAGGCCACGATTGATTCCAAGGGCCTGCGTATCGTCGCGCTCGATCTCCCGACCAGTCACCAGGGAATGCAGGATACGAAGGGTGACGAGTTCACCGGGCGGATGCTTGGCGCTATCAACTCGATGCTGGTGGAAATGATGGCAGCCATTGCGCGCAAGGACTACGAGCAACGCCGCGAGCGTCAGGCCCAAGGTATCGAGAAGGCAAAAGCTGCTGGCAAGTACCAGGGCCGGCAGATTGATGAAGATCTGCACAAGCGTGTTACGGAACTGCTCGGTGCAGGCCTTGGCATCCGCGCAACAGCCAGGCACGCCAACTGCTCAACCACCACAGTCCTCAGGATCAGGGACTTGGCCAACGCCTGAAAGTACTTTCCACGCCTGATCTGCTGCGAGTTCATCAGGTGGAACTACAGCGGTCTTTCGGTGGTATCAGCGGTTATGCGCTAACGGGCAATCGGTTACGTACATCTGCGTGACGAAACCGTAGGGATATGACGCTACAGTCCAGTCCTGCAATACGGCCTTATTTACGATAGCTGTCCACCTGGCGTGCAAGAGCATAGGCTTGCCAGTGACCGGTGTTTTATCGAAACGCTCTATCCGAATATCGGTCCTGACCCCGTCGTCAAAAGGTTCAGCGGCGTATATGTAACGCCAGCCAGTGTGGGTGGGGGTGATTTTTGGTTTGCCGTCTGCCCCCGTAATAAGTACTGCCTTGTCGTTGTGCAGTTTTTCGCTCACGACAGATTTGCCGTTAGCAGTGAGAGGGACGTCATCGATTTTGACAACCTCGTACTGGCCTTTGCCAAAGGTAGCGTCGAGGATGCCCTCAGGCGAACTGTTTCGCATGCTTTTCGCGTTTTCGGAGAGCTTGTCGTAAATCGGATCGCCTACTGGCTTCGGATACACGAATACGACGGTGTTGTAACGCGCGTTGCAGCTCGCATCTCCCGCCTGAGCCGTCTGCACAGACATGGCAGTAAGAGCAAGCAAGGATGTGCAAAGCATGTTTTTCATCAGTCCGGTTTCCATTCAAATCCCAGGTCGCGAATTACCGCCGATTACAGACCCAGCGCGTTGGTGGTGCCGCGTTCGATCAATCGCAGCCAGTCATTGACCTGCGCCATATATGCCATTTCGACCTGAGTATCGAACTCCGATTGGATTTTGGCCTTTACGATTTCAAATGCCGGGCCAAGGGTTTCACACTCCACTGCAACCGCATGTTGAAGTTGCAACATGTGCAGAAGCTTCCCACGCAGCTCCGTTGCGCTTTCGGTGGAGAGAATGCGCCTGCCTTGACGAAAATTTTCGAATGAGCCTTTCAGCTCTTTCATCTTCTCGGCGTTCACTACACGTGCGTCACGCACTTTCTTAAAATTTGAATCTGACGCAAAAGTTTCCCAAAGGTCACGATCAGCGGTGTTTATTGCTGCCATTGAAGATCCTCTTTCCGTATGCCCTTTATGCCCTAATCGGCAGAGCCGATGGATTCTTGATTGTTTACCTGTCTGGATAATTGAACAGACTTACCCCCCTTTGCATTCGGCCTGACCAATCATTTCCATCGGATTCGACCATCACACTGCGTGGCCATGACTGGGAGAGAACGGCCAAAAGCGGTCACGCCTTGCGCTAGCCAGATGGGCTCCCAAGTTTTCGAAAATCAAGTAGTCGACTGCCCGATAGAACCAAAACCTGAAAGCTGGATTTATCCTTCGGTAACGACCAACTCTTGGCCAAAGCAGCCAAATACTGAATCCAATACCGATTCCGTGCCCTGCATAAACATCTACCGTGTCCAAGAATGACGGCGTCCCCTCGCCTGATTCAGCCTATGATTGCGTGCTCGAAGCAGGCTGATAGACGTGATTGCACTTGTGAATATGCTGGTGGTTCGCGTAACACTCCTGAAGGTTTTGCGGCTCGGTTGATCTGTGATGGAAGCCACGCTCCCCCCACATGAGCCATACCAGCGTCTTGCCGGACTGCGTTAAGTAGCTGTCAAGAAGGTCACGACGCAGATAACAGAAATAGCCACTGATCTGCGAGTCATATTCTCCAACTGAACGGTACAGGGACGCCACGCCTGCAGCATCGTACAAGTCCCATTTGTTGGCACGGTACCTGAGATTCAAAGCCTCACAGATCAGTTTAGAGGGCAAACACGCACCGCTACTTTGGTTCACTACGCTGTGGTAGCCCTCCCAGTGGTACTTTTGCACTGGGATGTCGACTGCGACGCCATTGTTTGACCACCTCTCAGTGGACACCATGTAGTCGGCACGGTCGCCCTCATGCTCGTCGGCGGCAGGCATACCTGGAATCGAGGAGAAAGGCATCTCACCCGCATAGGTGTAATAGTAGCCTGGCTCCTCTGGAATGGCGCCATTGCCCGGGTATTCGAGACCCGTGAACAACGTGCATAGGCGGTCGACTTCTCCGCTGTCTACGAGTACCCCTCGGAAGAAGGTGAAGACCTGTCGGTCATCAGCGGGAGCATTCTGTTCGAGAAACCCGTTAAGAACGACCCACGGCCCCGTCATGTCATCAACCTTCGCGATTTCGAGGATACTGCGGTAGTCTGGTTGCGTACCTCTTACCAACCAGTCGCTAGCATCCGTAGGTTGATCGGTGAATAGGACTGGGAGCGACAGGTCAATGCTTGCGGCCTCAAGCGGGAATGTCGGGTCAATGTCCGCATCCGAGGGACGAGCGCTGCGCTCCTCCGCAAGAAGGCCCTGCGCGCACCTGACTCCCCACATCTCGAAGTAAGCAATCCAGCCGTATTTCTTTCCGTATCTATCGACTTTGTGCTTATCATTTCCCATACGAGGGCCGGAGTTCATTTGTCGATCAGCAGCTTCGAACTGCTCGGGGTCATAGCCAAGAACCAGCATTCGCGAAACTATTGCCGGCAGTACCCGCTGGTACTCTGGGTTGCGGTCGTCGTAGTTCGACCGACCTGGAATCAGTCTCCCCATCGTGTAATTACCGAAGTCCATTCGAATCGCCGCGCGCTTCGCACGTTCGATCACCGCAGGATCGTACTGCGGCATGTTCTCAAACGGACTGGGCAGATGGCCAAACGGTGGAAGGAGATGAGCTGCTTCGTGCTCAGACAAGCAAGCCGGATCAACCGTCCTCGCGATGGCAATGATTCCCAGACAATACAGCTGATATAGAGCATGCCAGGTAGGATGCGTCGCGCCAGGCGCGAATATCGCTTGATAAATCTCACGAGCGGCTCTCGGCAGCACCTCACGCATTTCCACAGCATTAATATCCGACCAAGTGGTCAGCACCGTACCGTAGGCCGCGGCGAACATCCGCTCGGGGACGTACGGGTCTGAAATGGCAGTTGCCTCCACCGCCAGCCGGAAAAATTCCGCAGGCCGCTTGGCGGCGAATTCGTACAGGGTCTTGGTGGCCACGTCCCGCAAGCTTCTGAACGTCGACGTCAGTGTCCACATCACCCAACGCGCCCGCCGAATCTCTCGCTCGTCTAGGCTCCCCGACTTCCACCTAGTCGACAGGAATTTGAAATCGTCTTCAACTTCCTCAGACCTCTCGCGAACCCACTCCGACCAGAAAAGATCGCGCTGCGTATTGGGCATGGCCAAGAGCACGCCGTGCAAGAAGTCCATGTCAAACGGATGCGCTCGCGCTGCCCTGGTACGCCGAAGTCTCTTGAAGGCCATCCGTGCAAACTGCTTCGACTCCTGCATTGCGCGCGCGAACCGTTCCACCGTTTCCCGCCCGATTTGCCTTGGGTCTGATTGCGCTGTCAACAACAGAGCGTTCATGACAAGGTTGTCGTCCGACAATTCTTGCCAAAGCTGGCGCCTGCCAAGGCGTTGCGGATACAGGCCAACCAGAGCCTGGAACACGTCATAGGCGAAGGTATGCGATCCAGCCTCACGGAATTGGAACTGCGCGCGTCCTTCATCGCTTTGCAGCCATTGCACCAAGGACGGCCTGGCAAGAAGGTACCGTGCCATCATATGTCCAGCCATCAGGTCGTAGGAAAACGCGATTCCTTGGCCGCCGTCTTCAGAAGTTGTTCGAACGAGGACACCTTCGGACTCCAGCGCGCGAATGACGCTGGCGTCCCAACGGCCCAAGTCTCGAACAGCCGACCGTGCAGCTTGGAACTCCACGCTTCTCGCGTTGCCCCCCCAGAGTAGACCCGCGATCGTCAGCAACGCATCTTGCACTTCCTCCTGATAGATGCGATGCGCCGCTGGTGAAAGCTCAGCAACTCGTTCGGCGACCTTGTTGAAGTGCACTTCAAACAGGCTTGCAAGCGAACCGGGTAACGCCTCCACGCCGACAATGTGCTGGCGTCGAGGGTTTGCCACCTCGCAGAAAATTCTCAGCGTCAAAGGGTGCTGCAAGAACTCAATTGGCAGATCCGCGTCGGTGGCGTCGATCTTGTAGTACTCAAAGTACTTGTCGATAGCCGTCTGCGGATCTTCCTGGAACCCGTTGTGCTCAACTTGAGGAAACTCCTCTGGCAGGCACATCTGAGTGAACTCATTGCGCAGAGTGACTACCAACAGTACGTACGGAAAGTCTTTAAGAAGCTCATCCGCCCTCCAGAGCTCCTCACTCCAATTTCTCGGGTCTTCCGCCTCATTTAGACCGTCAATGACAATAGGGATGCGCTTGCCCGCGCGCTGACCCGCCGCATCTACGGCCTCAACCAGCCGGTCGAAGCTCTCCGCCGGCCTGCCAGAAATCTTGAAGGCAGATACGAGATCGTCAAGCCCCTGGCCTGCATGGAGATTCTTGCCCAGCAGCAAGATACCACCGGGGAATTCTCCGTCCGCCTGCGTCACCTTGACAGCAAGCTCAGACTTTCCTTCGCCCGCGGCCGCGAGCACGGCGACGGCTCGAACGCCAATCGACCGCTCCAGAATGCGCAGTGCCGATGAAACTGCGTGGATGTCCGCAACCAGATTCGCAGCTAACGGAGCTCCGTTTGAACGCGCCCCACGCAGCTTCGAGAGCAGCCTGTCGTAGCGCACCGGCTGCGATGGATTCGACGCCAGTATTTGTTGTACAGCGTCGAAGTCGCCCTTGCCAAGCGCCTCGTGCAGGCTATCAAGCAGGTCAGCCAATCCGGTGGCTCTAGCCAGGAGCGATTCGACTTCGGCCTTTATTTCGGTTTTGAGTTGCCCCGTAAGAGAAGCAATGTCCGTGTAATTCCTCTTGAGGGCATTTGAGAGCTTCTTTAGTGATTCCCACGCACCCTGGCCGCCCAGATGCCTGAGTACCTTCTCCTCTGCCTCAACGACAACATGAACTTCTGGCTGGTATCGGCGCTTGAACGGAGCCGCAGCGAGCCTGTACTGCTCAGCAAGTAGCGCAGGCGTCAGAACGAGCTCGCCGAAGTAGGTTTCTCGAAGTAGCGCTCCCGGCCCAACCAAGAGGTCTTCGATGTCGGTTGCCGTCAGCAGCTCCAACTTCAACTCGGGGAAGCGGTCCTTCTCAAGCGCGAAGAACCACTCCTGGTCTCCCTTTGTCAGGGTGTGGTGTGTCCAAAGCTTCCAATCGGTCACACCTTGGACATGCTTGCGCGTCTTCTCCATGCCCTCAATGATCTTGTTGCGGCGCGTGGCTCCCAAGTCTTGTCCGTTCGCCAGCTCATACCATTTGCATTGCCAACCAATCCAGCGTGGCGGCGCTCCGAGATCACAAGACTCCGTCAGCTGGAGGTGGAATTCCACGCCTGGCTGGTTTGCGAGTTGCTTGAAGCGCCCGAAGCGCCCGTAGTGTCGGCGCACCAGAGAGCGGCAAAGCTTCTCGAAGTTTTCATCCGCTGCTCCGGGTAGCTCGTTGAATACATCCCAATTTGCTTCAGGCATCAGTGTTTTCCCTGTCAGCTGGCATCGGCGGTATCGGGCGGGTAGTCGTGCGCCGAGAAGACTTCTACCTTTGCCCCTGCCTCGATAAATATCTTCACGAACGCGGACACTTCAGCTTCATCAGTAGTGACAGTGATTTGATCGCCTTCACGTCTGAGATAATGCTCAGATACCAGCTGGCCGAGATCAGCAGGCCCCAAGGTGTTGAGGTTCAGGCTGCGCAGCAACGAGAGCATGTCATCTGAAAACCTCTGATCCTCTGGTTCACCAAAAGTGATGGAGTGGCTGTCATCTTTCGAGGCCTGAGCGCTGAGACTGTCAATGTCCTTCTCGACCTTCTCTGCGTCTTGCGCTCGCTTGAACCTCCCGATGAGAACCAGGTTCATCGAATGCTCAGACCCGTATCCGTTCCAAATCTTCATGATTGCGTCTCGCATTTGATCTCAAAGGTATTTCTGAGTCGCTTAAGCGCCGACAGAACGCCGCCGTCTCCAATCTTCGCGCCGGCAGGCGAGTAAGAACTCGCGCGAAGCATGCCGGACGCGTCAATGTGCGCATAGGCCTGAAGGCCTCGCTCATCAGGACAGGGGTCGCATGTAGGCAGTCCTGACGCACCCGCCTCACTGACCGCAAGGCGAACCTTGCCTCTGTAGTTGGAAACCCAGCCCTGAAGTGCTTGGCCGACCACTCCACCCATGCTTGCGACTGCGGTGGTTGCTTGCTGAGGAAGTAAGAGCAATTCGCTAGCTCCAACGTTTTGCGCGAGCTCGCTGATCGCGTCAAGATCTGCAACAGTGTGTTCGTTGACCACGACGTTGATCCCAAAGGGTGACAAGGTCGCAATCGACTCCATGCCTCGGAGCAGGCTGGCAAACTGCTTACCACGCTGTTCTTCATAGGTCCGACCTACCCCGTCAACGCTAACTCGTGCGAAGTGGATCGAGCCCTTGAGGCGCTCGACCAGCTGTGGCGTCAGGCGATGACCATGAGTCGTGAATGTGACCGCGAGCTGAGTCTCTCCCGCAACCCGTTTGCATATGTCGACGAAATCAGAATGCAGCGTGGGTTCGCCGCCACCAAATCCGATACCGAGGCACCCCCCAGTATCCAGCTCCTTCAACCAGCCGAGCACTTGATCAGTATTCAGCGACGCTTTGTGCTTTGGCGCGTAACAGTATGCGCAGTGAAGGTCGCAAACATTGGTTAGTGCAATGGATACTTGTCGGGGGGACGTTGACCAATCCGCCTCTTTTGGGCGCAACTCGTCTAGAAGGACATTCAGACCTGAAAGTCGATCGAAAAGATGCACTCCGTTTGGGCCGATCCTGGACTTCATAAGGCATTGTCACCTAAAGCATCTAACTCAAACGGGTATTCTAGCGTGTGGTTGTTCTCGAGGCAGCCGTCGGTGCGCTCGCCTGGTAAGCGCCTAACTGTCGGTCAGCTGCTCGCAGCCCATTTTCTGCCGATACCGGGACGCCACTCTCACATCATCACTGATTGATCACCGAGAATTCGTCCAAGGCGATCTGCACTGTGCGAAGAATGCAGCGACCGAGCCGGGTCTGGGGCGTAGTGGTATCACGATTTCCGCTTTCTTAGCGACAGCGGCCGTTGCGTCGCTAACCGCGATTGGCTGTATTCGCTCATAACAGCCGCTCGAAGACAGACTTCGAGTGACTGCAATGGGCCGATTCTGTTGAAAAAGTCGGCTATGGTTTCCACGGCAGAAAAATACGTTTCTGAGATTGAAGTCTTTAGTTTTGGCCATCCGGGCTAAGAGTTCACGTAGCAGAGTGTAAAAATGGCGTTTTCATCAGTCAATATTGAAGCCATTTGGGCGGACCGACTGTTTTCAACAGATTCGGTCGTTCACTGCCGTTCGTGGCTACGAAGCATGATGGCTAAATCTGTCGTAAATGATTGGTTAGTTCGATTGCAAACGGGTGCCCGAGCGGCTGCTTCTGGCCGAGGCTGTTTAAAACCGGTTTAGAGGAGGTCTGGCGGTCGCATCCAGAACGAAAATCGCGTTCCCACGCAAACTTTAGGTTCGCAGATACACCGATCATTGGCTGATTTTAAATGGCGACGCAGACTTCAAAGCAGTGCTTGCGTTTTTATACAGCCTCGGCCGATTGCATAGCTCCGATGCCACGGCGAGGTAACCGGTTTCGATGCGCCGTGCGTTCACACCCTATACGTGGACAAACCCATGAAAGGGCACAACCTCATGCAGGCGATTGCCCGGGTCAACCGTGTGTTCAAGGACAAGCAGGGCGGCTTGGTGGTGGACTACATCTGTATCGCCAATGAGTTGAAAGCAGCGCTCAAGGAGTACACCGGTAGCAAGGGCAAAGGGCGGCCGACCGTAGATGCCCATGAAGCCTATGCGGTATTGGAGGAAAAGCTCGACGTTTTGCGCAGCCTGCTGCATGGCTTCGACTGCAGCGATTTTCTCACCGGTGGGCACAAACTGCTCGCTGGGGCCGCCAACCAAGTGTTGGGCTTGGAAGACGGTAAGAAGCGCTATGCGGATACTGCGCTGGCCATGAGCAAGGCCTTCACGCTGTGCTGCACTTTGGATGAAGCCAAAGCCGTCCGCGAGGAAGTGGCGTTCTTCCAGGCGATCAAGGTGATCTTGATCAAGCGTGAAGTCAGCCAACAGAAAAAGACCGACGAAGAGCGTGAGTTGGCCATCCGTCAGATCATCGGCAATGCCGTGGTCTCCGGCGAGGTGGTCGACATTTTCCAGGCCGTGGGCCTGGAAAAGCCCAATATCGGCCTGCTCGATGACGCGTTCCTCACCGAGGTGCGCAACCTGCCCGAGAAGAACCTCGCGGTCGAGCTCTTGGAGCGCTTGCTGGAAGGCGAGATCAAGAGGCGGTACAGCACCAACCTGGCCCAAGAGAAGAAGTTCTCCGAGCTACTGGCCAATGTAATCAAGCGCTACCAAAACCGCTCTATCGAAACTGCTCAGGTTATTGATGAGCTGATCGAAATGGCCAAGAAATTCGCTGCGGCTAGCCAGCGCGGCGATGCGCTTGGGCTCAACGATGACGAGCTGGCGTTTTACGGTGCTTTGGCCACCAACGAGGCCTCGGTACGCGAACTGGGCGACGAGATCCTTGCCAAAACTGCCCATGAACTGACCGCCAGCCTGCGAGCCAACGTCAGTGTCGATTGGAGCAGCCGTGAAAGCGTGCGGGCCAAATTGCGCATCCTGGTGCGTCGAATTCTACGCAAGTACAAGTACCCGCCGGATCAAGCCGAGGAAGCGGCCCAGTTGATACTCAATCAGGCGGAGACGCTCTGTGAGGCGTGGTTGTAGGCGTGAGCCATGAGACGACACAGATCGTTGATACCAGAATCGAGTCGATGGAGCCGGCTAACCAAGTGTTTGGGTGTGGGTCAAAGTGTGGGTCAAAGATGGCGTTTTGTATCCGGCCCGCATTCTACATAGCTTTCAGGCATTAAAAAGCCGGCTTGTGGCCGGCTTCTCGGGGACTGGCTTGGATCATTTTTGGTAAACCGCGCCAGCCTTCAAAACGTACACCCGGATCTTGCGTCCGGCTGTGGGACTCGGCGAGAAAGTCATCTGCCTTGTCGGTGCGATCAGAGCCGCTTGGCGGGTTGATGCGCAAATGTGGGGCGCAGCATACTGATTTTTTTGGGAAATTCCCAGCTTGGAGTGCGTTATAGAGCTATCGCACTGACGTGTAGCAGCTGCCGAAGGCTGCGTCCGGCTTCACAGCAGTCGTCTACCCGCCACCTACGGTTTATTTGAAACACCGCAGTAACCGATTTTACGTCTGCTGCGCAGCCGGACGCAGGCTTCGCCAGCTGCTACAAAAAGCTGGGTATTACAGGAACGGCACCTCCGGCCTGCGCTTGTTGAGTGTCGACCACCAGAACACCCAGCCCAATACCCGAATATTTTGTTCTTCGATTTGTGCGGCCCTGAAGATTTCGTCCGGGTATTGCGCGCTGTTGTGGCTGCGCATGCGTATGGCATTGCCCGGAACACGATGCAGGTATTTGATACGCAGCATGCCGTCATGTTCGATCGCGTAGATTTCGCCATCGACAATCTGGGTCAAGCCTCGGTCAATCGCCAGGGTCGAGCCGTCTTCAATTTTCTCGGCCATGCTGTTACCGATCATGTGGGCGCAGATGGCGTCGGCGTGGTTGATTTCCAGTGAGTCGAGGTGGCCGCGGGGCAGGCGTATGGACTGGCTGGGGTCTTCGACGACGTGGTTTTTTTTGGAGCCTGGCGCCGTGGCGGTTTCTTTGAAAAGGGGGAGTTCGACGTCTGTGGGCTCGATGACCGTGTAGACACCGCGAATGGCCTGAGCGTCGAAGGTGTTGCCCGTTTCGTCGAGCAGGCGCAGGTGTCTGGCATCTTTCTGACCCTCACCGGTTTTCAGCCATTCACTGTTCACGGAGAGTCGCATGGCGACTTCTTCCATGCAGTGGGCGGGTACACCGCGGGTGTACCAGTTATGGACGTTTTGCGGGGCCGTGTTCAAAAACTCGGCAAATCCGGAAGTCGTGATGCTGGCAAGTCGTAGGAGCGCTCGAAAGCGTGGGCCGCTAGTGTTCTTTTTCATAAACACGAGTCTACGGAGGCGGAATAAGGCTTTGAATAAACGAACTGTTCAAATTCGAGGGAAATTTAAGACTTGATGTAAGACGTCGCTGGCGAAAATTAAACAAGAAAAAACCAAATCAGAGGCGCTTTAAACAAGGTGTTTAAGCGGCGCTTTTCAAACGCCCACAAAAAACCCCGGATCAACCGGGGTTCTTCTTCAAGCTTGAATCTCGCAGCTGCGCTTAGCCTTTGTAAGCGGCAACCGACTTGGTGATCGCTTCGCGGGCGGCGTCTGCGCCGGCCCAGCCTTCGATCTTCACCCATTTGCCTTTTTCGAGATCTTTGTAGTTCGCGAAGAAGTGCTCGATCTGTTGGATCAGCAGTGCTGGCAGGTCGGTGTATTCCTTCACGTCGACGTACAGCTGGGACAGCTTGTCGTGTGGAACTGCGATCACTTTGGCATCGCCGCCGCCGTCGTCGGTCATGTTCAGAATGCCGACCGGACGAGCGCGGATCACGGAACCTGGAGCAACCGGGTAAGGGGTCACGACCAGCACGTCGAGGGGATCACCGTCGTCAGCCAGGGTGTTCGGGATGTAACCGTAGTTGGCCGGGTAGAACATTGGGGTGGCCATGAAACGGTCAACGAACAGGCAATCGCTGTCTTTGTCGATTTCGTATTTGATCGGCGCGTGGTTGGCCGGAATCTCGATCGCGACGTAGATGTCGTTCGGCAGGTCTTTGCCAGCCGGAATCTTGCTGTAGCTCATTGGGCGTTGCCCCCGTTAGTTGACCAAAAACACTTGGCCGGATTGACCAAAAAGTGGCGGCGATTATAGGCATATTCTTACGCCGGCGCCATGGACCAGAGGTCGTGTAGACCTTAGTCGTGTGGCTGATAGACCGGATCGTGCGCCTGAAGTTGCTTCAATCTTCCGAGCGGGTCCTGGCGGTAGAACAGCTTCAACTGCTCGTACACCTGTGGATAAGCCTCATGCAGCAAATCCGGGGCGCTGAAGAAGTATTCGCTGGTGACGGCGAAGAACTCGGCCGGGTTTTCCGCGGCATAGGGGTCGATGGCGGTCTCGGCGTCGGGGTTGCGCTCCAGTTGCCGGTCGAGGTCGTCGTAGGCTTCCTGCATGACTTTGGCCCAGTCGCTGACCCGCATGTCGGGGTGCAGCGGCGGCAGGCCGTTGGCGTTGCCGTTGAGCATGTCGAGTTTGTGCGCCAGCTCGTGGATCACCAGGTTATAGCCTTCCCAGCCGCCACTGGCCATGACGCCGGGCCAGGCGAGGATGACCGGCCCTTGCTGCCAGGCTTCACCGCTGTGCTCGCCGTCCCACTCGTGCTCGACGCCACTGGCGTCGCGATGGCGCTGGGGGCTGAGGAAGTCGTCGGGATAGAGAATGATTTCGTGAAAACCCTGATACCAGTTCAGATCGCCCAGGTGCAGCAACGGCAACTGCGCCTGGGCAGCGAGCAGCAGGCGCTGCTCCTGATGCAGTTCGACGCCGGGCAGCGCGGTCAGGTGTTTGTCTTCGAGGAATAGAACGCAGGCTTCACGCAGCCAGTGATCTTCGGCAGCGCTGATGCCATCAAGAAAGCTAAGCTGATGTCGCACCCGTTGCCACATCTCGTCGGCTATCGGGTGCTTGGCCAAGGTGCGCCGGCGTCGCCATGCGCCAAGGGACCACATCGTGTCAGTGCGGAGCGGTTTTGGAGTTCGAGCCGCCAAAACGGCTGCGGACCACGCCGATGATCATTGGTACCAGCGACAGCAGGATGATGCCCACCACCAGCAGCGACAGGTTCGACTTGATGAACGGTACGTTGCCGAAGAAGTAACCGAGAGTGACCAGTCCACCGACCCACAGGATGGTGCCGAGGACGCTGAAGGCGAAGAAGCGCGGGTACGGCATTCTTGCTACGCCGGCGACGAACGGGGCAAAGGTGCGAATGATCGGCAGGAAACGCGCCAACGTCACGGTTTTGCCGCCATGCTTTTCATAGAAATCGTGGGTTTGCTGCAGGTAGTCGCGACGGAAGATCTTTGAGTTCGGGTTGCTGAACAAGCGTTCGCCGGCCGTTCGTCCGATGACGTAGTTGGTACTGTCGCCGAGAATCGCCGCGAGCATCAGCAAACCGCCCAGCAACACCGGATCCATGCCGCCACCGGCTGCGACCGCGCCGGCGATGAACAGCAGCGAATCACCCGGCAGGAAGGGCATCACCACCAGTCCGGTTTCACAGAAGATCACCAGAAACAGAATCGCGTAGATCCATGGCCCGTAGTTGGTGACCAGCAAGTCGAGGTACACATCGAGATGCAGGACGAGATCGAGCGGGTTGAAATCCATGGAAAGCACCTGTGATAACGGACCGGGTCGGCGGGCCTGTGCGGATGACTTCGCGAAAGCCTACAGACGAGTGTAGTTTTTCTTACAAGCCGGAAAGGTCGGCATTATACGAACTGGAGGGTGAAAAGCGCGTCGAGATTGTAGCGGGGCATGTCGGCAGGGCGTCCGGAAGTCTGGTGACAATTAATAACCCTCGCAGCGAGTGAGGTCAGGCTCCCTGGTCACGGAAGCCGCCTCGCTTTGGAGAGCTTACAACTCGTCGCTGATCGGCAACACGTAGTTCTTGAACTCGGTGTCTTCCTTGAACCCGATGGATTCGTAGGTTTTCTGCGCGACTTCATTATTGCTGCTGGTGGAAACCCGCATGCGCACGGCATTGGTTTCCTTGGCCATTTTCTTCGCGGTACGGATCAGATGGTCGGCCACCAGTTGGCGACGGGCGTCCTCGGCGACGTAGATGTCGTTGAGAATCCAGACGCGCTTGAGTGAAAGCGAAGAAAAACTCGGGTAGAGCTGACAGAAACCCATCAGTTTGTCGTCATCATCGGCCAAAGCCAGGTAAATCACCGACTCCTTGCGACGCAGGCGTTTTTCGAGGAACGCCCGGGACGAGTCCGGATACGGCAGGGAACCATAAAACTCGCGATATTTGACGAACAACGGGGTCAGCAAATCCAGGTGTTCGAGGGTCGCTTGAATAATCCGCATGGTAGGTCTCGTCTTCAAGTGGCTGTCTTGCGTGCTTGGACGGCGACGGGAAACCCTGGCAGCCGTGCGTCGATCCTGCCTGAAACTGGAACGAATGTGCAATGCGGAAGCGGTTCAGGCTTCCGGCGGGCTCAGTAGGAAATTACCTTTCATGTCCGCACCGGCGTCTGACTCCAGCGTCTGAACCTGCGCTTCGTCCTTCAGATTGACCCCCGACAGCTGCCGCCGACAGGCTTCGCGCATCAGATACAGCAAACGGTGTGCCGCCATGCCGTAGCTCAAACCTTCAAGACGCACATTGGAGATGCAGTTGCGGTAGGCGTCCGTCAGGCCGACCTTGGGATTGTAGGTGAAATATAACCCCAGGCTGTCGGGCGAGCTGAGGCCGGGACGTTCGCCAATGAGGATCACGGTCATTTTTGCGCCCAGCAACTCGCCGACTTCATCGGCGACGGCGACGCGCCCCTGTTCCACCAGAACGACCGGGGCGACGGTCCAGTTTTCAGCGCGCACCTGTTCTTCCAGTCGCGCCAGAAATGGCAGTGTATGACGGTGAACCGCCAAAGCTGACAGGCCATCGGCGACCACGATGACCAGATCGACCCCACCAGGATTAGCCGAGGCGTAATCGCGCAACACCTGAGCCGACTCGATGCTCAATTTACGCCCCAGATCGGGGCGTTGCAGATAGCTGTTTCGGTCAATTGCCGCGCTATGCAGCAAAACGCTTTCATGCCCGCGTTCGGCCAGTTGCGAGCGCAGGGCAGAATGGTCGAAGGGCAAATGCACTGCGTCCCGCGCCTGGGCATGGGCGTATTGGAAGTCCAATTGCGCACGGGTGGGCATGCTGGTGCCGGTGCGACCCAGGGCAATTCGCGCTGGTGTCAGGCGTCGCAGCTCTAGCCATGGGTTGTGCGGATCGTAGGGTGGTTTTTCCATATCAGCACTCATCCCAGTTGCGCCAAGGCCTGGCGGAAGGCCGGCGGCAGGCTGTTGCCGAAGAGAACCCGGCCGTCCGCCTGGGTGAAGATGCCCATTTTCGCCAGCCATTGTTCAAATTCCGGTGCAGGCTTGAGCCCCAGCGTCTGCCGGGCATAGAGCGCATCGTGGAACGACGTGGTCTGGTAATTGAGCATGATGTCGTCGGAGCCGGGGATGCCCATGATGAAGTTGATCCCGGCCACGCCCAGCAGGGTCAGCAGGGTGTCCATGTCATCCTGGTCGGCCTCGGCGTGGTTGGTGTAACAGATGTCACAGCCCATCGGCACGCCGAGCAACTTGCCGCAGAAGTGGTCTTCGAGGCCGGCGCGGATGATTTGCTTGCCGTTGTAGAGGTATTCCGGGCCGATGAAGCCTACGACGGTGTTCACCAGAAACGGGTTGAAATGTCGCGCTACTGCGTAGGCTCGGGTTTCGCAGGTCTGTTGATCGACGCCATGGTGGGCGTTGGCCGACAGGGCACTGCCCTGGCCGGTTTCGAAATACATCAGGTTTTTCCCGAGCGTACCGCGATTGAGGCTCAACCCGGCGTCGTAACCTTCCTTCAGCACATTCAGATTGATGCCGAAACTGGCGTTGGCCGCTTCGGTGCCGGCGATCGACTGGAACACCAGGTCCAGTGGCACACCGCGATTGACCGCTTCGATCGATGTGGTGACGTGGGTCAGCACGCAAGCCTGGGTCGGAATCTCGTAGCGCTGGATGATCGCGTCGAGCATCTCCAGCATGGCGCAGATCGAGGCGATGCTGTCGGTGGCCGGGTTGATGCCGATCATGGCATCGCCGTTGCCATGCAACAGGCCGTCGAGGATGCTCGCGGCGATGCCGGCCGGTTCGTCGGTGGGATGGTTGGGTTGCAGGCGGGTGGACAGTCGTCCGCGCAGGCCGAGGGTGCCGCGAAACTGCGTGAATACACGGATTTTTTGCGCGACCAGCACCAGATCCTGCACGCGCATGATCTTGGAGACGGCAGCCACCATTTCCGGGGTCAGGCCGGGGGCGAGGGCGCGTAGCACCTGTTCGTCAGCAGCATCGCTGAGCAGCCAGTCGCGAAAACCGCCGACGGTGAGATGGCTGACGACCGCAAAGGCGTGTTTGTCATGGGTGTCGATGATCAGTCGGGTGACTTCATCGTCTTCGTAGGGAATCAGGACTTCCTGCAGGAAGTGGCTCAGCGGAATGTCGGCCAACGCCATCTGCGCCGCGACGCGCTCGCCATCGTTGAGCGCGGCGACACCGGCCAGAAAATCCCCGGACCGCGCCGGGCTGGCCTTGGCCATCACATCCTTGAGGCTGTCGAAGCGATAGGTCTGGGCGCCGACGGAATGGGCATATACGGCCATGGGGCGGTGTCCTCCTGATTATAAATAGCTCAAATTAACCACCAATCCCTGTAGGAGCTGTCGAGTGCAACGAGGCTGCGATCTTTAAAGGCAAGATCAAAAGATCGCAGCCTCGTTGCACTCGACAGCTCCTACAGGGGGAGTGCACTTCAATAACTCAGGCGTCGGTGCAATTCATATACCTTCGAGCATAGCGTCCGCCGGTGCTTCGGAGCGTTGCCGAGCGGTCAGCTGGAAATACAGGTAACCGGCGACCATGAAGCCGAGGAATACCAGACCGATCAGCGTGTTGAACCAGGCCATCGCCACCAGGCACACCACCGCCAGGAACAGCGCGATCCCTGGCACGATCGGGTAGCCCGGCGCGCGGAAGGTGCGTTCCAGGTTCGGCTCGGTTTTACGCAGCTTGAACAGGCTCAGCATACTGATGATGTACATCACGATGGCACCGAATACCGACATGGTGATCATCGCTGCCGTCAGGGTCATGCCTTGCAGGTTGACCAGGCCATCGCTGTAGATCGCCGCGATGCCGATCACGCCGCCGGCCAGAATCGCCCGGTGCGGCGTCTGGAAGCGCGAAAGTTTGGCCAGGCTGCGAGGCAGGTAGCCGGCGCGGGCCAGGGCGAAGAACTGCCGCGAGTAGCCGAGGATAATCCCGTGGAAGCTCGCTACCAGGCCGAACAGGCCGATCCACACCAGCATGTGCATCCAGGTCGAATTGTTGCCAACCACGGCTTTCATCGCCTGCGGCAACGGATCGTTGATATTCGACAGTTGCCGCCAGTCGCCGACGCCACCCGCCATGATCATCACGCCAATGGCCAGGAATACCAGGGTCAGAATGCCGCTGACGTAGGCCCGGGGAATCGTGCGTTTCGGGTCCTTGGCTTCTTCGGCAGCCATGGCCGCGCCTTCAATGGCGAGAAAAAACCAGATCGCGAAGGGAATGGCCGCGAAAATGCCGGGGATCGAGGCCATCGTGAATTCGTTGGAGCCTGACCAGCCATTGAGCACGAAATTACTGAAGCTGAAGCCCGGCGCAACCACGCCCATGAACACCAGCAGTTCGGCGACGGCCAGCACGGTAACCACCAGCTCGAAGGTGGCGGCGATACTGACGCCGAGAATATTCAGGCCCATAAATACGAAATAGGCGCCAACGGCGGCGAGTTTCGGGTCGAGTTCCGGATACTGCACGTTGAGATAGGCGCCGATGGCCATGGCGATTGCCGGGGGCGCAAAGACAAATTCGATCAACGTGGCAATGCCGGCGATCAATCCGCCTTTCTCGCCGAAGGCTCGACGGCTGTAGGCAAACGGCCCGCCGGCGTGGGGAATTGCGGTAGTCAATTCGGTGAAACTGAAGATGAAGCAGGTGTACATCGTCGCCACCATCAATGCGGTGACGAGAAAACCCAATGTCCCTGCGGTGCCCCAGCCGTAACTCCAGCCGAAGTACTCGCCGGAAATCACCAGACCGACGGCAATGCCCCATAAATGCAGGGTGCCGAGTGTGGGTTTGAGCTGTGTGGAAGAAGTAGTCATAAGTCCTCTCTATTTTTTATTGTTCGATCTTTTGGACTTTCGGGTACGACGGGTTGAGTGCAAATCCTGAATGACGGGTACGCAAGGCCCGTGCCAGAGCGGCCAGGTCTTTTGTGTTGTGTCATTGAGGACGCTATCGTCGGAACGCCGCCCGGAGCAAGCTCGCTCCTACAGGGATCTCACTGTAGGAGCGAGCCTGCTCGCGATGGCTGCTTGAAGGGCGACACAGAAACCCTGCATCGCCCCCGATTTTTAGAAGAACCCCAGCGGATTGATGTCGTAGCTCACCAGCAGGTTTTTGGTCTGCTGATAATGATCGAGCATCATCTTGTGGGTTTCACGGCCGACGCCGGATTTCTTGTAGCCGCCGAACGCGGCGTGCGCCGGGTACAGGTGGTAGCAATTGGTCCAGACACGACCGGCCTTGATGGCGCGGCCCATGCGGTAGGCGCGGTTGATGTCGCGGGTCCAGAGGCCGGCGCCCAGGCCGAACTCGGTGTCGTTGGCGATGGCCAGGGCTTCGGCTTCGTCCTTGAAGGTGGTGATGCTCACCACCGGACCAAAGATTTCTTCCTGGAACACGCGCATTTTGTTGGTGCCCTTGAGCAGGGTCGGCTGGATGTAGTACCCGCTCGCCAGGTTGCCCTCGAGTTTTTCCACCTTGCCGCCGGTCAGCAGCTCGGCGCCTTCGCCCTTGGCGATTTCCAGGTACGAAAGGATCTTGTCGAATTGTTGCTCGGACGCCTGGGCGCCGACCATGGTGTCGGTGTCCAGCGGGTCGCCACGTTTGATCGACAGGACTTTTTTCATCACTTCTTTCATGAAGTCGTCGTAGATCGACTCTTGCACCAGCGCCCGGGACGGGCAGGTGCAGACTTCGCCCTGGTTGAAGAACGCCAGCACCAGGCCTTCAGCGGCTTTTTCGATGAAGGAAGGCTCAGCCTTCATGATGTCTTCGAAGAAGATGTTCGGCGATTTGCCACCCAGCTCCACGGTGGACGGAATGATGTTTTCGGCGGCGCATTTCATGATGTGCGAGCCGACCGGGGTCGAGCCGGTGAAGGCGATTTTGGCGATGCGCTTGCTGGTGGCCAGCGCCTCACCGGCTTCCTTGCCGAAGCCTTGCACGATGTTCAGCACGCCGGGCGGCAGCAGGTCACCGATCAATTCGATCAGTACGGTAATGCCCAGCGGCGTCTGCTCGGCAGGCTTGAGCACCACGCAGTTACCGGCAGCCAGGGCCGGGGCGAGTTTCCAGGCGGCCATCAGGATCGGAAAGTTCCACGGGATGATCTGCCCGACCACGCCCAGCGGTTCATGGATGTGATAGGCCACGGTGTTGCCGTCGATTTCGGCAGCGCTGCCTTCCTGAGCGCGGATGCAACCGGCGAAGTAGCGGAAGTGGTCGGCGGCCAGCGGGATGTCGGCGTTGAGGGTTTCACGCACGGCTTTACCGTTGTCCCAGGACTCGGTGATCGCCAGCAGTTCCAGGTTCTGTTCGATGCGGTCGGCGATTTTCAGCAGCACCAGCGAGCGCGCCTGGACGGACGTGGCGCCCCAGGCATCGGCCGCCGCGTGGGCAGCGTCCAGGGCCTTGTCGATGTCTTCGGCCGTGGAACGAGGGAATTCGGCAATCGGTTGGCCATTCACTGGCGAGGTATTGGTGAAGTACTGACCTTTGACAGGCGCGACGAACTCGCCGCCGATGTAGTTACCGTATTTGGCCTTGAACGAAACGATAGCGCCTTCAGTACCGGGGTGAGCGTAACGCATGATGTTTTCTCCTTGGCTTTTTTGTATTTGTAAGGAAGAGCGCATGTGCGCTTGCTTTAAGCGTAGAGCAAAGGTCGGGCCACCGCCCTGCAGGTCAGGCAAATCAAGGCGTTGCGCGATTTCTGTCGGACGGGCGGGTGGCGGCTGTGACGCTATCGGTACAGCCCCCGTGACACTTTGTACCGTTTATGGCACAGGCTGTGACCGGGTGGTCTTGCCAGCATTGCAATGCAGGCCAGGCTGGAGGATGCTCGGACGACCGCTGCTGAGACACCCTGTAGGAGCTGCCGAAGGCTGCGATCTTTTGATCTTGAACACTGCACGTCGAAAGATCGCAGCCTTCGGCAGCTCCTACAGAGTTGCGTAGGACCTTCGGGGGAGAACAATAAGAAATGCACGACAACCATTTGAGTCGCCATGCCCGACAAGTGCTGACCGTGACGCAGGGCAAAGCCCATGTACACGGTCCCGGCAGTGATCCGTCCATCGCCCGTTCCTGGCTGCGCTGTCTTGAGGACTATCACCTCGACCCGGCCTTGACCATGGCGCCGACGGTGCTGGAGCATGGGCGCGTCCTCGAAAGCCGCGAACGCTTGCAGCAAGTGCTGCACATCGCCGGTAACGAAATGACCAGCCTGCATCAGCAACTCTCCGGCGCCGGCCATGCCGTGCTGCTGACCGATGCGCGGGGGGTAATCCTCAACTGCGTGACCGCCCCCGCTGAACGGAAGATATTCGAGCGCGCCGGCCTTTGGCTCGGTGCTGACTGGAGCGAGGCCTGCGAAGGCACCAACGGTATCGGCACGTGCCTGGTCGAGCGTCAGGCGCTGACCATTCACCAGGACGAACATTTTCGCGGCCGCCATACCGGCCTGACCTGTTCGGCAAGCCCGGTGTTCGATCCTCATGGCGAACTGCTGGCGGTGCTCGACGTGTCCTCGGCGCGGCACGATGTCTCGCGCCAGAGTCAGTTCCACACCATGGCCCTGGTCAATCTTTCGGCGAAGATGATCGAGAGCTGCTACTTCCTGCGTTATTTCGACAATCAATGGTTGCTGCGTTTTCACCTGCAAGCGGAGTCTGTCGGCTTGTTCAGCGAAGGGCTGCTGGCGTTCGACGGAGAAGGGCGGATCTGCGCGGTCAATCAGAGCGCACTCAACCTGCTGGGCCATGTTCGCGGCGGCTTGCTCGGCAAACCGGTGGAGGCATTCTTCGATTGTTCGCTGGATGAGCTGCTCGGCCGAGCCAGCGTCAATGCCAGCGCCAGTTGGCCGCTGCGCACTCGCGACGGACGCAGCCTGTTCGCCTTGTTGCGCGGCCAGCCGCGACGCGTGCCGGTGCCGTTGGTGCCCAGTCCTGTCGTTGAGAGCCGGGAGCCGTTGTCTGGCATTTGCCTGGGCGATGCCGGTTTGCAGACCGATTTCCGCAAGGCCTTGCGTGTGTACGAGCGGGACGTGCCGCTGCTGATCAACGGCGAAACCGGATCGGGCAAAGAGGCCTTCGCCAAAGCCGTTCACCAGGCCAGTCAGCGTGGCGAGAAAGCCTTCGTTGCGCTGAACTGCGCAGCCATCCCGGAAAGCCTGATCGAGAGCGAGCTGTTCGGCTATCGCGGCGGCAGTTTCACCGGCGCACGCAAGGAAGGCATGCGCGGCAAGTTGCAACAGGCCGATGGCGGGACGTTGTTCCTCGATGAGATCGGCGACATGCCGCTGGCCTTGCAGACGCGGCTGTTGCGGGTGCTGGAAGACCGGCAAGTGGTGCCGATTGGTGGCGAGCCGGAATCAGTCAACGTGCGGATCATCAGCGCCACGCACCGCAATCTGCTGGAGCGGGTGCAGGACGGCAGCTTCCGCGAGGATTTGTATTACCGCCTCAATGGGCTGGAAGTCGCGCTGCCGGCGTTGCGCGATCGCAGTGACAAATCGCAGTTGCTCGACTTTTTGCTGGCCGAAGAAGCCAACGGAGAAACGGTATTGATCGACGCGCCGGCGCGCGAGGCATTGTTGGGGTTTGCCTGGCCTGGCAACGTGCGGCAGTTGCGTAATGTGCTGAGGACGTTGGCGGCATTGTGCGAGGAAGGTCGAGTCGGGCTGGAGGACTTGCCGGTGATGATTCGTCAGGCGCGGCCTATTGCGCAGCCGAGCGCAGAAGTCTCGGAGCATCCGCTGGAGGATGCCGAGCGGTTGGCGTTGTTGAATGCTCTGGAGCAGACGCGGTGGCATATGACCAATACCGCCGAGCAGCTTGGTGTGAGCCGCAATACCCTTTATCGCAAGCTCCGTAAGCACGGTATCGCCCGCTGAGCGCGCCACAACCCTGCAGGAGCAAGGCTTGCCCGCGATTGGCGTCACGCGACCTTCCTGAAAATGCGCGTTATCGTTCATCGCGGGCAAGCCTTGCTCCTACAGGTTCGGCGTTGATCCTCAAACACTGAGTGCGAATTTTCCCACCCTAAGCTAACCTGCGGCCATGTTTTACGAGGTCGACTATGCACATTCATATTCTTGGTATCTGCGGCACTTTCATGGGTTCGATGGCGGTTCTGGCCAAAGAGCTGGGCCATCACGTAACCGGCTCCGATGCCAACGTCTACCCGCCGATGAGCACTCAGCTTGAGGCACAGGGCATCGAGCTGACCCAAGGCTACGACCCGGCGCAACTCGACCCGGCCCCTGACCTGGTGGTGATCGGCAATGCCATGTCCCGCGGTAACCCGGCAGTCGAATACGTGTTGAACAAAGGCCTGCCATACGTCTCCGGCCCGCAATGGCTGGCCGACCATGTGTTGCAAGGTCGCTGGGTTCTGGCGGTTGCCGGGACTCATGGCAAGACCACCACCAGCAGCATGCTCGCCTGGGTGCTGGAGCATGCCGGCATGAGCCCGGGCTTCCTGATCGGTGGCGTGCCACAGAATTTCTCGGTGTCGGCGCGTCTGGGCGGCACACCGTTTTTCGTAATCGAAGCCGACGAATATGACAGCGCCTTTTTCGACAAGCGCTCGAAGTTCGTTCACTACCGTCCGCGCACGGCGATCCTGAACAACCTGGAATTCGACCACGCCGATATCTTCCCCGATCTGCCGGCCATCGAGCGCCAGTTCCACCATTTGGTGCGGACCATCCCGAGCGAAGGCCTGGTGATTCACCCGACGACCGAGCCTGCGTTGCAACGCGTCATCGAGATGGGCTGCTGGACCCCGGTGCAAACCACCGGTGCCGGTGGTCAGTGGCAGGTCAAGTTGCTCAGCGAAGACGGTTCGGCCTTCGAAGTGATGTTCGAAGGTGTTTCCCAGGGCGTGGTCGAGTGGGACATGACCGGCCAGCACAACGTTGCCAACGCATTGGCCACGTTGGCAGCCGCGCGCCACGTTGGCGTGGTGCCGTCCATGGGTATCGCTGCATTGAGCGCGTTCAAAAGCGTCAAGCGCCGCATGGAAAAAGTCGGCGAAGTGCGTGGCATCACCATCTACGACGACTTCGCTCACCATCCGACCGCCATCGCTACCACGCTCGACGGCCTGCGCAAACGCATTGGCGACGCGCCATTGATCGCGATCATCGAGCCGCGTTCCAACTCGATGAAGCTCGGCGCGCACCGTGACGGCTTGCCGGAAAGCGTGGTCGATGCCGATCAGGTGATCTGGTACGCACCGGCCAATCTCGGCTGGGACCTGGCGGCCACCGCGTCGCTGTGCACGGTGCCGTCGATTGTCAGCGATTCGCTCGAAGGCATCATCGAACGGGTGAAAAGCCAGGCACAGCCGGGCACGCACGTGGTGATCATGAGCAACGGCGGCTTCGGCGGCCTGCACGGCAAACTCGCCGAGGCGCTCAAATGAACAACGGCCCGGACCGCATCACGCTGGCGATGACCGGCGCTTCCGGCGCCCAGTACGGCTTGCGCCTGCTCGACTGCCTGGTGCGTGAAGACCGAGAAGTGCACTTCCTGATCTCCAAGGCCGCGCAATTGGTGATGGCCACCGAAACCGACGTCACGCTGCCGGCCAAGCCGCAAATGATGCAAGCCTTCCTCACCGAATACACCGGCGCTGCCGCCGGGCAGATTCGCGTGTACGGCAAGGAAGACTGGATGTCGCCGGTAGCCTCGGGCTCCGGTTCACCGGCGGCGATGGTGGTGGTGCCTTGCTCGACTGGCACGCTGTCGGCCATCGCCACCGGCGCTTGCAACAACCTGATTGAACGCGCGGCCGATGTGACACTGAAAGAGCGTCGGCAGCTGATTGTGGTGCCGCGTGAAGCGCCGTATTCAAGCATTCATCTGGAGAACATGCTCAAGTTGTCGAACATGGGCGTGACGATCCTGCCAGCCTCGCCAGGCTTCTATCACCAGCCGCAAACCATCGACGACCTGATCGATTTCGTCGTGGCACGGATTCTCAACCTGCTGAACATCCCCCAGGACATGTTGCCGCGTTGGGGCGAGCACCATCTGACCAGCGATGAATAAGCTGCTGGTGATGGTGCTGGCGCTGCAATTGGCCGGATGCGCTACGGCGCGCACGCTGGATGCCGCCAAGCCGGGCGCGCCGGTGGTGTACTCCGGGACGCGGCTGGATTTGTATGCGTTGAATGGCGGTTGTTGCGCAAAGGATCGTTTCGGCGCGGAGGCACCGAGTTATCCGGGTGTGGATCTGCCGGCCAGTGCGTTGCTCGACACGCTGCTGTTGCCGCTGTCGTTGTTAACGGTGATTGGCGTGAGTTTTCAGGCGACCGGGGGATTGTAAAAAAGCAAAAGATCGCAGCCTTCGGCAGCTCCTGCAAGAGATGGTATTCCCATGTAGGAGCCGCCGAAGGCTGCGATCTTTCGATCTTATTTGCCCAACTTCCTCAACTCATCCGACTCGACAATCCGCACCCCGTCCTGCTCCTCCAGCGCCAGGCGCCACATCGCCCGGGCCAGTTGGCAGGCTTCGATGCCGTGGTATTTGCCGGGGATCAGCCGGGACAGCGGCCCGGCGACTTTCTCGCCCAGGCGCGGTTCGATGCGTTCGCCCAACAGCAGCGATGGCCGGCAAATGGTCAGTTGCGGCCAATCCTGCGCGCGCAACGCGTGCTCCATCTCGCCTTTAACCTTGTTGTAGAAAATCGAGGATCTGCGATCGGCGCCCAAGGCGCTGATCACGATCAGGTGCCGCGCGCCCATCTCGCGGGCGCGTTTGGCGAAGGCCACAACCATGTCCAGGTCTACCGCGCGGAACGCCTCTTCCGAGCCCGCCTGCTTGATGGTGGTGCCCAGGCAGCAGTAGGCGATGTCGACACGGCCGTTCAACTGCGACAGAAATACCGCCGGGTCGCCGACCGGATTTTCAAGGTGGGGATGCTTGGCCAGAGGTCGGCGTGAAGGCGCCAGCACCCGCGAAATCGTTGGCTCATTGAGCAGGCGATCAAGCAAATGTTCACCGGTCAACCCGGTGGCTCCGGCAAGCAATACGTGCTGAGGCGTCAAGTACATAGTGTTTCTCCCTTGATACTGTCAGCTTAGTTGTTCTTTGCATCCTTGCTGTCAATTGAGACACTTTGCAGCGCTTTTCGTGCCTGCTGTTTGCGTAGCAACTGCCAGTGCGACAGCACGGTTTTCGGTGCCCAGATCTGCGGTTCGGAAGCTTCGTAGTTGTCGGCCAGTTCACGCTCGGCGACGGTGGCCTTGGCCAGCTTGAAGGCTTGCTCAAGATCATCGGTCTGGTTCAGCGCCTGGGCAAACAGGGCGTCGCCGAAGTAGGTGAAGTTGGCTTCTTCCGAGCAGCCGAAGGATACGCGATCGGCCCGCGAAGCGGTCATGATCAGCGTGCGCTCATCTTTAAGGGCAGGAATGAAACCGCCGGAGTAGCAAGATGAAATCACGATGATCTTGTCGCGGTTTTTAAGTGGCGCGAGGACGGCGGCCAGTTCGTCGGCTGGCAGGTCGGCCAGTTCCATGCGTGGCTGGTCGAGCACCAGTTCGTGTTCGGCGGTGCCGTGGCTGGTCAGGTAGATGAAAATCAAGTCTTCCGGGCCGCTGCGTTCGGCCAGGGTCAGGGCCGCGCGACGCAGGTTTTCCCGGGTGGCCATTGGGCGGTCGCCAAGGTGATCGCGATGGTTCACCAGGCGAATCTGACCGAAGGCGCCGAAGCGGCTGGTGAGCATGTTGGCGACGTAGTCGGATTCGCGCAGGAACACGCTCTGCTTACCGTCGCCGCCGAGGGTCAGGGTGTACAGCTCAACCGCCGGGGTCGAGGCTGGCACGTTGCTCAGCGCCTCTTCTAACAGACGCCCTTGGGCCAACAGGCCGAGTTCGAGGGTGTCGGGCAGCAACTTGCCATCGGCGTCACGCACACGCTGGCCATTGATCCAGATGCCGATGAGCACGGAACCATCGGTCAGCACCAGAGTGCCGCGACCCGAATACGCGTCGCTATCGAACTGGCCAACGTAGAAGCTGCCGTCAGCGAGGTTCAAGCGGCCTTGGCCACTGAAGCGCCAGTCGTTGAAGTGACCGATGTAATGGCTGCCGTCGGCACCTATCAGCTCGCCCTTGCCATTGAGCGAACCTTCCTTGAATTGCCCCAGCCAGACATCGCCGTCAGCGTTTTCGTAGCGGCCCTTGCCGTGCAGTTGATTGTTCTTGAAGCCGCCGACGTAGATGTCGCCGTCCGCACTGTTGAATGTCCCGTTGCCTTCCAGCTGACCGTCGACGAAGCGTCCGGTGAACTGATTGCCGTTGCCGTCGCCGCGCTGACCTTCGCCATTGGGCTTGCCGTGGGCGAACTGGCCCTGGTAGGCGCTGCCGTCTTCAAGTTCCAGATGGCCGAGCCCTGAATACTGATCGGCCTTGAACTCGCCGCGGTAGGTCATGCCGTTTTCTTTGAGGGTACCTTCGCCGTCGCGCCGACCGAGCTTGAAGCCACCGGTGTAGCTGCTGCCGCTGGTGGTCAGGCTGCCCTGGCCGTCGAACAGGCCTTGATTGAACAGCCCGCGGTAGACCTCGCCATTGCTGCCGTGCCATTCGCCCTGGCCATGCCATTGGCCCTTGTCGAACTCCCCGGCGTACCAGCTGCCGTTCGGGTAGTCGATACGGCCCTGGCCTTGCAGCAAGCCATCGACCAGATCACCGCGATAGCGTCCGCCGTCCGGCAGGCGTGCGTCTGGCGGCAAAGGGGATTCGCCGTCGCCGCAAGCGGTGAGCATCAGGGTCAAGGCGAGGAGGGCAAGTGAGCGCATAGCGGGTTCCGGGCAATTAGGCGACCGAGTATGCCGCAGCTATGTGTCCATATACAGCCGGTAGAAATGCAGCGGGCGCGAAACAGCATGAGCTGCTTCGCATCCGGGAAGGTTTACACGAAGCAGAGCGACAGCGGTTCAGCGATATACGCCGGTTTGTCCGAGCCTTCGATTTCCAGGGTGGCGGTGGCTTTGAGCAGCCATTGGCCGGGTTTTTTCTCGGTGACTTCGGTCAGGTCGACCTTCAGGCGCACTTTCGAATTGACCTTGACCGGCTGAATGAACCGCACGCTGTCCAGGCCATAATTGACCACCATCTTCAGGCCTTCGGGAAGGATGAGGATGTCTTCCATCAGTTTCGGGATCAGCGACAGCGACAGGAATCCGTGGGCAATGGTGCTGCCGAAAGGTGTTTGCGCGGCCTTGACCGGATCGACATGGATGAACTGATAGTCCCCTGTGGCTTCGGCGAACAGGTTGATGCGGTCCTGATCGATGGTGAGCCATTCGGAACGTCCAAGTTCCTTGCCGACATAATCATTGAGCTCTGCAACTGGAACATAGGGCATTGAGACTCTCCTTGGGTTCATCGGTTTTATAGTTTTGAGTTGGGGGGGTGACCTCCCGGATTACCACTTTAGATCAACATGGCAAATTGCTCCGGTCAACTGACCATGCTTTTGGCGAATGCCGATCCATAGCGCAGGCATGCTTATAATGCCCGGGCCAATGCGGGTGACGGATTTTTGCGGGAGATTTTTGATGTTGTTACGTGGCCTGACCTGGCTGGTGCTGTTCCAATTGCTCGGCACCGCGATCAATCATTTGTTTTTACCGGTCCTGCCGGGGCCGATTGTCGGCCTGCTGCTGTTGCTGGTGTTTCTGATCAGCCGTGGCCAGGTCGGTGAACCGCTGAACCTGGCGGCCAGCAGCCTGTTGCGTTACCTGCCATTGCTGCTGGTGCCGCCAGCCGTGGGCGTGATGGTGTACGCCGCCGATATCGCGGCGGACTTCTGGGCCATTGTCGGCGCGCTGGTCCTGTCCCTGTTGCTGTCGATGGCGTTTGCCGGCGTGCTGATGCAGCGCATGGTCAAGCGCCACACACACACTGAGGACAACCAATGATCATCGACTGGCACGGCGCCTGGACGTCGGTAATTCATCATCCATTGTTCGGCATCGGCATTACCCTCGGCGCCTATCAGCTGGTGCTGGCAGCGTTCGAGAAAACCCGCTGGATCTTTTTGCAACCGGTGCTGGTCTCCATGTTGCTGGTGATCGGTGTGCTGGTAGGTTGCGGGCTGACTTATGCCGAATACCGCAAGAGCACCGAGATCCTCAGTATTCTGCTCGGCCCGGCCACGGTCGCCCTGGCCGTGCCGCTTTACCTCAACCTGCGGCGGATTCGGCAGTTGTTCTGGCCGATTTTTACTACGCTGGTGATAGGCGGGGTGGTTGCCACGGGCATGGGCGTGTTGTTGGGCTGGTGGTTCGGGGCGGAACACATGATCCTGATGACCATGGCGCCGAAGTCGGTGACCTCGCCAATTGCCATGTTGGTGGCCGAGCAAATTGGTGGCGTCGCGGCGCTGGCGGCGGTGTTTGTGTTGATCACCGGTGTGATTGGCGCGATCTTCGGCCCGAGCCTGTTGACCCGTCTCGGCGTCCACAGTCCCGAGGCCCGCGGCATGGCGCTGGGCATGACGGCTCACGCGGTCGGCACGGCGGTGGCCATGCAGGAAAATGAAGAGTGCGGTGCCTTCGCGGCGCTCGCGATGAGTCTGATGGGCGTGGCCACGGCGGTGTTGCTGCCGTTGGCGGTGTCGATGGTGGTGTGAAGGAAATGTCTATGAGCCTGCCGCTTTTCCCGTTGAACACGGTGCTGTTTCCCGGTTGCATCCTCGACCTGCAGATTTTCGAGGCGCGCTATCTGGACATGATCGGCCGCTGCATGAAACAGGGCGGCGGCTTCGGCGTGGTGTGCATTCTTGATGGTGAAGAAGTCGGTATCGCCCCAGAAGGTTACGCATTGGTCGGCTGTGAAGCGCTGATCACCGATTTCAAACAGCAAGACAACGGACTGTTGGGGATTCGTGTTCAGGGTGGACGTCGTTTCAACGTACTGCGTACTGAAGTTCAGCGCGATCAATTGACCGTCGCTGATATTGAGTGGCTGGAGGACGAACCGGAGCAGCCGTTGCAGGACGAAGACGCCGATCTGGTGGCCCTGCTCAAGGCTCTGGCCGAACACCCGATGGTCGAAGCGCTGAACATGGGCACCGAAGCGACCGGGCAACAGTCGCTGGCCAATCAGTTGGCGTACCTGTTGCCGTTTGCCGAACTGGACAAGATCGACCTGCTGCAACTCGACGACCCGCAGCAACGACTGGATGCGATTCAGGCGTTGCTGGATGAGTTGCAGGGCGAGTTGTTTGCCTAAGGCCGCTGAAAAGATCGCAGCCTTCGGCAGCTCCTGCATAAGCAAGACGTATATCTGTAGGAGCTGCCGAAGGCTGCGATCTTTTGATCTTTAGTAGGCGTATCGCAGCATAGTGTGCGGCAAGTGCCGCAACACGAAGAACCCGAACAGCGCCACCAGCGACGGCAGCACCAGCCACCAGACCTTGGGCGGCATTGCGTTGAGCGAAGTCCGGCGCTGACTCAGCCACAGGCTCGCGGCACACACGCACGCTGCCAGCATCGCCCCCGCCAGGACATCCGTCGGCCAATGTGCGCCGAGGTAAACCCGCGACAGGGAAATCGCCAGGGCCGGAAGGCAACCCACGAGTAACCAGGTCAGGCGCATGCGCGGTGGTTGTCCGCGACCGGCCAGCACCGCCAGGGTCAGGAACAGCGCAAAGGAACCTGAGGCATGACCGCTGGGCATGCTGTAGCTGGTCAGCGGGTCGCTCAGCACTTCCGGACGCACCCGGGCGAAGAAGTTTTTGGTCAGCGTATTGGCCAGCGCTGTGCAGAGCAACGTGCTGCACGCGAAGATCATCTGGCGCCATTGCCGGGTGATCACCAACAGCACGACCAGCAAGGCACTGAACAGCAGCATGTTGCGGAATTCGCCGATCAGCGTGAGGACCACGGCCACTTCATCCAGCGCCGGCTTACGATGTTCCTGGACCAGGGTCATCACGCCCTGATCCAGCGCGGTCAGATGTGGATAGCCGATAAACAGCCCGGCCAGTATCAACAGACTCATCCCGCTGATGAACACCGTGGCGTTGCGGTGTCGACGCAAGCTGCTGGTCGCACTCAACCCGACCATGACGGCGATGGCGCCGGCAACGATTCCGGCCTCAGGCCAAAAACCCTCAGGCAACGGCAAACGAATCGCCGCGCCAGTGGCCCAGCCCGGTAGCAGATACGCCACCGACCAGCCCGCGCCAGCCAGCAGGCTGACGGCGAAGAAGCGCGGAAACGGCATGTCGAACATACCGGCTACCATCGGCAGCATGGGGCGCAGCGGGCCGATGAAGCGCCCGACCAGCAGACTGGCGATGCCATAACGCTGGAAGTACGACTCCGCCCCGGTGATCCATTCCGGGTGATGGCGCAAGCCTGGCAGGCGCCGGATGTTCTGATGGAAGTGGCGTCCGAGGAAGTACGAAACCACATCGCCCAACACGCCCGCGACGAAGCCCAGCAGCAGTGTTTCACTTAACGACAACGCGCCACTGCCGGCCAGTACCGCTACGGCGAACAACAACACCGTACCGGGCACGATCAACCCGGCGATCGCCAGGCATTCCACAAACGCCACAATGAACACCGCCGCCGCCAGCCATTGCGGGTTGACCGTCAACCAACCGGTCACGCTATCGAGCCATTGGCCCATAAAAACCACTCCATTTCCATTGTTTGTCGCTGTAGGAGCTGCCGCAGGCTGCGATCTTTTGATCATGATTTTTGAAGGGCAAAAGATCGCAGCCTGCGGCAACTCCTACAGGGTGTGTGTTCACAGCAGCATGTAATCGCGACCTTCGACCTGGCCCCGTCGTAGCGGGTTCCGCGTGCAATAAGCCGCATAGGCAGCATCGACAAAACGGTACATCAGGTGTTCGTCGCGCCCATCGGGGATGCCCAGGCGCGTGGTCTGGATGATGTGGGCGGGCGTCTGGCCGACGTCTTCCACCAGCAGCACCTCATGGTCGAAGCGCTTGGCGTCCCACACCGGCACTTTCAAACCCAGCGACTTGCACAGCAACGTCTGCCCGGCGCAGAGCTTTTGCGATGGGCGAGGGCGACCTTGTGCGTCGGGATTGTTCAATAACATCTGCGCCAGGCTCGCCGGCCCGCTGAGTTCGTCGACCCAAGGGTAGGCGGATTTGATCAGCACCGCGTTGCCCGGCCCCTGGGCGCTGAAGTTAAGTGAATCACCGCCACGGGCGTAATACATATAGATGTGGCCGCCATCCAGAAACAAAGCCTTACGCTTTTCTGTGTAGCCGAGGGACGCGTGGCTGCCTTTTTCGGCGCAGTAATAGGCTTCGGTCTCAATGATCCGGGCGCTGAGCCACAGATCGCCGACCCGATGGCGGATGACTTTGCCCAGTAGATCACGGGCCAGAATTTGCGCATCGCGGTCGAAAAACGCGTCTGCAAGGCCCGTGGGCAGGCTCGTGGCGGACGCTCGAACAGTCAGGTTGGACATGATGAACGGCGTTTATCAGGGCTGATTGAGTCGTGATGATAACAATTTGCAGCTTAATCCCGGCTGAACGTCAGCAAATTGCCCTCCATTTCGACCATCCGCCCGTCACCGCTGTTAGTCGAGAGACGCGACAGCTATAATCTGCCGCTTTACTCTTTACCAAGCCCTAATCAAAGACCACGCCAGACCATGACTGAGTCCGTTCTTGACTACATGACCCGCCTGGGTCGCGCTGCCCGCGAGGCTTCCCGCGTCATCGGCCGTGCCAGCACTGCGCAGAAGAACCGCGCCTTGCAGGCTGCTGCCAATGCGCTGGACGCTGCCCGCGCCGAGCTGACGGCTGCCAATGAGCGGGATCTGGTGGCTGGCCGCACCAATGGTCTGGAACCAGCCCTGCTTGAGCGTCTGGCGCTGACCCCGGCGCGTATCGACGGCATGATCGTCGGCTTGCGCCAGGTCGCGGCTCTGCCGGACCCGGTCGGTGCAATCCGCGACATGAGCTTCCGTCCGTCGGGCATCCAGGTCGGCAAGATGCGTGTTCCGTTGGGCGTGATAGGGATTATTTACGAATCCCGGCCGAACGTGACCATCGATGCCGCCAGCCTGTGCCTGAAGTCCGGCAACGCGACCATCCTGCGTGGCGGTTCTGAAGCGATTCATTCCAACCGTGCCATCGCTGCCTGCATTCAACGCGGCCTGGCCGAAGCCGATCTGCCGGCTGCCGTGGTGCAAGTGGTCGAAACCACCGACCGTGCCGCCGTTGGCGCGCTGATCACCATGCCTGAGTACGTCGATGTCATCGTGCCGCGCGGCGGTCGTGGCCTGATCGAGCGTGTCAGCCGTGACGCCCGCGTTCCGGTGATCAAGCATCTGGACGGTATCTGCCACGTTTATGTCAGCGAGCACGCTGATCTGGCGAAAGCCCAGCGCATCGCGTTCAACGCCAAAACCTACCGTTATGGCATCTGCGGCGCGATGGAAACGTTGCTGGTCGATCAAACCGTTGCCAAAGATTTCCTGCCGGCGATGGCTGCCCAGTTCCGCGAAAAAGGCGTCGAGCTGCGCGGCTGCGAACGCACTCGGGCAATTATCGATGCGGTGCCGGCTACTGAAGAAGACTGGAGCACCGAGTACCTGGACGCCATTCTGTCGATCCGAGTAGTCGACGGGCTGGACCAGGCCATCGAGCACATCAACCATTACGGCTCTCACCACACCGATTCGATCGTCAGCGAACACCAGGGCGACACCCGGCGTTTCGTGGCTGAAGTCGACTCTTCGTCGGTGATGATCAACACCCCGACCTGCTTCGCCGATGGCTTCGAATACGGATTGGGTGCCGAGATCGGCATTTCTACTGATAAGCTGCACGCCCGCGGCCCGGTCGGCCTCGAAGGCCTGACCTGCGAGAAGTACATCGTGGTCGGTGATGGCCAGTTGCGCGGACAGGAGCCGGTCTGACTTGGGCGACCTGAACCCGTCAGCCCCGCTGACCGCCAGCGAGCCACTACCTCGGCGCATTGGCGTACTGGGTGGAACGTTCGACCCGGTGCACATCGGCCATTTGCGTGGTGCGCTGGAAGTTGCCGAAACCCTGGCGCTCGATGAGCTGCGTCTGACACCCAGTGCCAGGCCGCCCCATCGGGATACGCCGCAGGTGTCGGCGCAAGACCGTCTGGCGATGGTCGAGTGCGCGGTGGCCGGTGTGGCGCCGTTGGTGGTGGACGCCCGCGAATTGCAGCGGGACAAACCGTCCTACACCATCGATACCCTGGAGTTGATGCGTGCCGAAATGGCCGCCGAGACCCAGGTTTTTCTGCTTTTGGGCTGGGACGCATTTTGCGGCCTGCCCACTTGGCACCGCTGGGAAGAGTTGCTCCAGCATTGCCATATCCTGGTGTTGCAACGCCCGGATGCCGACAGCGAACCGCCGGATGCCTTGCGCAACCTGCTGGCAGCGCGCTCGGTGAGCGACCCGCTGGCCCTCAAAGGGCCGAGCGGACAGATTGCATTCGTCTGGCAGACGCCGCTCGCGGTATCCGCCACCCAGATCCGTCAACTGCTGGCCAGCGGTAAGTCGGTACGTTTCCTGGTGCCCGACGCGGTCCTGGCCTACATCGATGCGCACGGTCTCTACCGTGCGTCGAACTGAATAGGAGTGCTTCAAGGCACGTGGCAACAACGTGTACCGAAGCCCCGAACATACGAGCAAAACGAGTTTTATATGACGAGCAACAACGAAAGCAAAGTAAAACGCAAAGGCACGTTCAAGAGCGCTCCGCTGCCTGAGAAAGTCCTCGCTGCCGAGCCACCTAAAGGCGACGAGCTGGTCAAGATCGCTGTAGCCGCTCTGGAAGACGTCAAGGCCCAGGACGTTCTGGTCATCGACGTTCGCGACAAGCAGAGCATCACCGACTTCATGATCATCGCCACCGGTACCTCCAACCGCCAGATCGGCGCGATGCTGGACAAGGTTCGCGAAGCCGTCAAAGCCCTGGGCATCAAGCCGCTGGGTGAAGAAGGCAAGGGCGACAGCGACTGGGTCCTGCTGGACATGGATGACGTGATCGTCCACATGATGACGTCCAACGCCCGTCAGTTCTACGACCTGGAGCGCCTGTGGAAAGGTGCCGAGCAGAGTCGTGCTGCCGATGGCAAACACCACAGCCCTGAAGTTGGTCACGAGCATTTCACCAAGCTCAACAAAGACCAGGAATAAGGAACGGCTGTGCGACTGCGACTGATCGCCGTCGGTTCTCGCATGCCCAAGTGGGTGGAAGAAGGCTGGCATGAATATGCCAAGCGTCTTCCGTCCGAGCTGGCGCTGGAACTGGTGGAAATACCGCTCAATACCCGTGGCAAGAACGCTGACGTGGCACGCTTCATCCGTCAGGAAGGCGAAGCCATGCTGGCCAAGGTCGGGCCGAACGAGCGCGTTGTCACCCTCGAAGTCCACGGCAAGCCCTGGAGTACCGAGCAACTGGCGGTCGAACTCGATCGCTGGCGGCTGGACTCGCGCACGGTCAACTTCATGGTCGGCGGCCCCGAAGGGCTGGCGCCGGAAGTCTGTGCCCGTGCCGATCAGCGCTGGTCGCTCTCGCCGTTGACGTTGCCGCACCCGCTGGTGCGGATTCTGATCGGCGAACAGCTGTATCGTGCCTGGACAGTTCTGTCCGGCCACCCTTACCACAAGTAGTTCTGCCCTCATGTCCCAGCCGATCCGCATCAAGGACCACGAAAAAGACGCCCGTCTGGTGCGTGGCCGCGTCGTGTTCGGGGCAATTGCAGTGGTGGCGCTGATCGGCGTACTGATCGCGCGCTTGTATTTCCTGCAGGTGATCCAGTACGAGTACCACTCGACACTCTCGGAAAACAACCGTGTCCACGTGCAGCCGATTCCGCCGCCCCGTGGGCTGATTTTCGACCGCAACGGTGTCGTCATTGCCGACAACCGGCCCAGCTTCAGCCTGAGCATGACCCGCGAGCGCTCTGGCGATTGGCAGCAAGTGCTCGATGTGATCGTCCAGGTGTTGGAGCTGACGCCTGAAGATCGGGTGATTTTCGAGAAGCGCATGCGCCAGGGTCGCCGGCCGTTCGAGCCGGTGCCGATCCTGTTCGAGTTGACCGAAGAGCAGATCGCGCGAATCGCCGTGAACCAGTTCCGCCTGCCAGGCGTGGAAGTGGTCGCGCAATTGGTCCGTCATTATCCGCAGGGTGCGCATTTTGCGCACTCGGTGGGCTACATGGGGCGGATCAACGAGAAAGAACTGAAGACTCTGGATCCGGTGAGTTACAGCGGCACCCATCAAATTGGCAAAACCGGCATCGAGCGTTTCTACGAGCCGGAATTGCATGGTCAGGTGGGCTACGAAGAAGTCGAGACCAACGCTCGGGGCCGCGTATTGCGCGTGCTCAAGCGTACCGATCCGATTCCCGGCAAGGACATCGTCCTGAGCCTGGACATCAAATTGCAGGAAGCCGCCGAAGCCGCGCTCGGCGGGCGTCGCGGTGCGGTGGTAGCGCTGGACCCGAAAACCGGTGAAGTCCTGGCGATGGTCAGCCAGCCGAGTTTCGACCCGAACCTGTTCGTCACTGGCATCAGCTTCAAGGCTTATTCCGAGCTGCGCGACTCCATCGACCGGCCGTTGTTCAACCGCGTGCTGCGTGGTCTGTATCCGCCGGGCTCGACGATCAAACCGGCGGTGGCGATTGCCGGCCTGGACGCGGGTGTGGTGACGGCTTCGACCCGGGTGTTCGACCCCGGCTACTACATGCTGCCCAACTACGATCACAAATACCGCAACTGGAACCGCACCGGTGACGGCTTCGTCGATCTAGATACCGCGATCATGCGTTCCAACGACACCTATTTCTATGATCTGGCCCACAAGCTGGGGATTGATCGGTTGTCGGCATACATGACCAAGTTCGGCATCGGCCAGAAAGTCTCCCTGGACATGTTCGAAGAATCCCCGGGGTTGATGCCGACCCGAGAATGGAAGCGAGCGACCCGCCGTCAGGCCTGGTTCCCGGGGGAAACGCTGATTCTCGGGATCGGTCAGGGCTACATGCAATCGACCCCGTTGCAACTGGCCCAGGCCACCGCGCTGGTGGCCAACAAAGGCATCTGGAACCGGCCGCACCTGGCCAAGACCATCGAAGGCGAGAAGCCGGTGGACGAGAATCCGATGCCGGACATCATCCTGCGCGACCCGTCCGACTGGAACAAGGTCAACCACGGGATGCAACAGGTTATGCACGGTGCTCGCGGTACGGCACGCAAAGCCTCGATCGGTGCGCAGTACCGGATTGCTGGCAAGTCGGGTACGGCCCAGGTGGTCGCGATCAAACAGGGCGAGAAGTACGACCGCTCCAAGGTTCAGGAGCGCCACCGCGACCACGCCTTGTTCGTCGGCTTCGCGCCGGCCGACGACCCGAAAATCGTGGTCTCGGTGATGGTCGAGAACGGTGAATCCGGCTCCGGCGTCGCAGCGCCTGTGGTGCGTCAAGTCATGGACGCCTGGCTGCTCGACGAGAGCGGTCATCTCAAGGCGGAATACGCCAGCCCTAACACCGCAGAGGCTACCGCCCGTGATGAATAATTTCGATCGCATGCTCTCCAGTGAGGATGTGATGCGCCGCCGTGCCACGCTGTTGCAGCGCATGCACATCGATGGCGTGCTGTTGATCCTGCTGCTGACACTTGCCGCCGGCAGCCTGTTTGTCTTGTATTCAGCCAGTGGCAAGAGCTGGGACCTGCTGGCCAAACAGGCCACTTCGTTCGGCATCGGCCTGGTGTCGATGATCGTCATTGCCCAATTCGAGCCGCGCTTCATGGCGCGCTGGGTGCCGGTTGGCTACGTGGTCGGTGTGCTGTTGCTGGTGGTGGTGGATGTCATGGGGCACAACGCCATGGGTGCCACGCGCTGGATCAACATCCCCGGAGTGATCCGCTTCCAGCCATCGGAATTCATGAAGATCCTGATGCCGGCGACCATTGCGTGGTACTTGTCCAAGCGCACCTTGCCGCCGCAACTCAAGCACGTCGGCATCAGCCTGATGTTGATCGGCGTGCCGTTCATTCTGATTGTGCGGCAACCGGACCTCGGCACCTCGCTGCTGATCCTGGCCGGCGGTGCGTTCGTGCTGTTCATGGGTGGCCTGCGCTGGCGCTGGATCCTCAGCGTGCTCGCGGCTGCCGTGCCCGTGGCCATCGCCATGTGGTTCTTCATCATGCACGACTACCAGAAGCAGCGGATCCTGACGTTCCTCGATCCGGAGAGCGATCCGCTGGGCACCGGCTGGAACATCATTCAATCGAAGGCCGCCATCGGTTCCGGCGGCGTGTTCGGCAAGGGCTGGCTGTTGGGCACCCAGTCGCACCTGGACTTCCTCCCGGAAAGCCATACCGACTTCATTATTGCGGTGATGGGCGAAGAGTTCGGTCTGGTCGGTATCTGCGCGCTGCTGTTGATCTACCTGCTGTTGATCGGCCGTGGTCTGGTGATTACCGCGCAGGCCCAGACGCTGTTCGGCAAGTTGCTGGCGGGCGCCTTGACCATGACGTTTTTTGTATATGTTTTCGTCAACATCGGTATGGTCAGTGGCCTGTTGCCGGTGGTGGGGGTGCCGTTGCCGTTCATTAGCTACGGAGGAACTTCGCTGGTGACGCTGCTGTCAGCGTTTGGGGTTTTGATGTCGATCCATACCCATCGCAAGTGGATCGCACAGGTTTGAATAAGGTGAAGAGTTCAATGCAAGTAATGCGTGGCTGGGCGACTCGATACGCTCCGTGGGTCGGCCTGGTAAGCATCCTTGGCAGCGCGCAGGAAGCGTTGGCCGGCGATTACGAAGGCTCACCGCAGGTGGCCGAATTCGTCGGTGAGATGACCCGCGACTACGGTTTCGCCGGTGAGCAGTTGATGGGCGTGTTCCGCGAAGCCGAGCGCAAACAGTCGATTCTGGACGCCATTTCGAAACCCGCCGAGCGGGTCAAGCAGTGGAACGAATATCGCCCGATGTTCATCACCGATGCGCGAATCGCCCGTGGTGTGGATTTCTGGCGTCAGCATGAGGCCGTGCTGGCCCGTGCCGAGCAGGAATACGGCGTGCCGGCCCAGGTTATCGTCGCGATCATCGGCGTTGAGACCTTTTTCGGTCGCAATACCGGTAATTTCCGGGTAATTGATGCCTTGTCGACGCTGGGTTTCGACTATCCTCCCCGTGCCGAATTTTTCCGCAAGGAATTGCGTGAGTTCCTGTTATTGGCGAGGGAAGAGCAGGTCGATCCATTGACCCTCAAAGGTTCCTACGCCGGTGCCATGGGCCTGCCGCAGTTCATGCCGAGCAGCTTTCGCGCCTACGCGGTGGACTTCGACGGTGACGGCCACATCAATATCTGGAACAACCCGGACGATGCCATCGGCAGCGTCGCCAGTTATTTCAAGCGTCACGGCTGGGTCGCCGGCGAACCGGTGGTCAGCCGCGCCGATGTGCGGGGCGATCAGGTCGACGAAGGTTTGACCACGGGCATCGAGCCGACTAAAACCGTCGGAGAGTTGCGGGCCTTGGGCTGGTCAAGTCATGATGCGCTGCGCGATGATATGCCGGTTACCGCATTCCGACTGGAAGGCGACAATGGCCCTGAATACTGGATGGGCCTGAAAAATTTTTACGCGATCACGCGTTATAACCGCAGCGTGATGTACGCCATGGCCGTACATCAACTGTCTGAACAGCTGGTCCAAGCACGGGGCGTCAAGTAATGCGGGCATTGCCTATGAATAAACCCCTGAAGCTGATGGCATTTGCCGCGCTGGCCGTGCTGGTCGCCAGTTGTTCGACCAGCCGCGCACCGGCGCAGAAGTCCTCCACCGGCGTGCGTTCCGCACCGGGGCTGGACATCAACCGCGCTCACAAGGATGGCGCGCCGTGGTGGGACGTCGATGTGTCGCGAATCCCGGACGCCACGCCGACCCTGCACACCGGCCCGTACAAGGCAGCCCCGTACTCGGTACTGGGCAAAACCTACTTTCCGCTGCAAGAGTCCAAGACCTACGTGCAGTCGGGTACGGCGTCCTGGTACGGCACCAAATTCCATGGTCAGAACACCGCCAATGGCGAAGTCTATGACCTGTACGGCATGAGTGCCGCACACAAGACCTTGCCGCTGCCGAGTTACGTTCGGGTGACCAACCTGGACAACAACAAGACCGTGATCCTGCGGGTCAACGACCGTGGGCCGTTCTACTCGGACCGCATCATCGATTTGTCATACGCTGCCGCGAAAAAACTCGGTTACGCCGAAACCGGCACCGCACGGGTCAAGGTCGAAGGCATCGATCCGCAGCAATGGTGGGCCGCCAAGGGCCGTCCGGCGCCTTTAATGCTCAACGAGCCGCAAGTCGCGCAGAATAGCGCCCCGGTCATTACGGCTTCGGCCGGCACCGTCGAGCAATGGACACCTCCGCCGCAGCAACATGCCGCCGCCGTCGTCCCTGTTCAACTTGCCGACGCAAAAAAAAACGCTTCTGCAACAGCCTCTGGCCAGTATCTGCAGGTGGGCGCGTTCGCCAACCCGGACGCTGCAGAACTGCTGAGGTCGAAGCTCAGCGGGATGGTGAGCGCTCCGGTGTTCATCAGCTCGATCGTGCGCAATCAGCAGACCCTGCACCGGGTGCGCATGGGGCCGATCGGTTCGCCGGGTGAAATCCAGCAAGTACAGAACAGTGTGCGCATGGCCAATCTCGGCTCGCCAAGCGTAGTGACTGAGTAATACGTAGAACTTGATTGACGGTTCATCTGCGGTATTGGGGGGTGAACCAGGTTGTTGGCTCGTCGAAGAACAAAAGCCCGGCAAAGGGTGGCTGGAGTGAGCAACTGAACACGCGATAACCCGTTAGAAGGTTATTTGATTAGTTTTGCCTTCGGGCAGTTTCCATTAGCGATTTCGAGAGACGGATGAACATCACCACCTTTGCCAAACGCCTGTGCCTTCTAGTCCCGCTGCTTCTCTCACCTGCCGCGTTCGCGGTCGAGATGATGCCGTCGCCACCGCAACTGGCCGCCAAGGCCTATGTGCTCATGGACGCCAGCAGCGGCAACGTGCTGGTCGAAAACAATGGTGACCAGCGTCTGCCGCCCGCCAGCCTGACCAAGCTGATGACCGCGTACATTGCGACGCTGGAGATCCGTCGTGGCCAGATCGGCGAAAATGATCCGGTGACCGTCAGCGAGAACGCCTGGCGTACCGGCGGTTCGCGGATGTTCATCAAGGTCGGCTCGCAGGTGACTGTCAGCGACCTGCTGCACGGCATCATCATCCAGTCGGGCAACGACGCCAGTGTTGCGCTCTCCGAGCACATCGCCGGCAGCGAAGACGCCTTCGCCGACATGATGAACAAAACCGTCGGCGACCTGGGCATGACCAACAGCCACTTCATGAACCCGACCGGCCTGCCGAACCCTGAGCACTATTCGTCGGCTCACGACATGGCGGTGCTGGCTCGCGCGATCATCCACGAAGACCCGGCTCACTATGCGATCTACTCGCAGAAAGAGTTCTTCTGGAACGGCATCAAGCAACCTAACCGCAACCTGCTGCTGTGGCGCGACAAGACCGTCGACGGTCTGAAAACCGGTCACACCGATGAAGCGGGCTACTGCATGGTGTCTTCGGCCGTGCGTGATGGCATGCGTCTGATCGCCGTGGTCTTCGGTACCAACAGCGAAGTGGCTCGCGCCGCCGAGACCCAGAAGCTGCTGACCTACGGTTTCCGCTTCTTCGAAACCCAGACCTTCTATCAGAAGGGCGCCGAGCTGGCTCAGGCTCCTGTCTGGAAAGGCGCCACCAATCAGGTCAAGGCCGGTCTGGCTGAAGACCTGACCATGACCCTGCCTAAAGGCCAGCTGAAAAAGCTCGCCGCCAGCATGACCATGAATCCGCAACTGGTTGCGCCAATCGCCAAGGGCGACGTGATCGGCAAGGTCGAAGTCAAACTGGACGACAAGGTAGTGCACAGCGCCGACCTGATCGCTCTGGACGGCGTCGAAGAGGGTGGTATCTTCCGTCGCATGTGGGATAGCATCCGTCTATTCTTCTACGGCTTGTTCAACTGATAGTGTGCTCCTGCAAGGCCCCGTGCTGATCCGGCGCGGGGCTTTGCCGTCGCCACGGCTTACGCTTACGAGGCCGTTACGCCATGACCGATACCGAAGTAAAGGCGCCTAAGATCGAATTCCCTGCCACCGATTACCCGGTTAAGGTGATCAGCGACACGGGTGTGGGCAACAAGGACAAGATCATCGACATCGTCCGCAAGCACGCCACGATCAACGATGAGCGTGTGGACGAGCGTCAAAGCAGCAACGGCAAATACACCACTATTCAGTTGCACATCGTCGCGACCGACCAGGATCAGCTGTACAACATCAACAGCGAACTGCGGGCTACCGGTTTCGTGCACATGGTGCTGTGATGTCCGGCACGCTGGGCTTTCGCGAGCTCGGCCAGATGGCGTACGAGCCGGTCTGGCATGCCATGCAACGCTTCACCAACGAACGCGGCAGCGATGCGCCCGACGAGATCTGGCTGGTCGAACACCCGCCGGTCTTCACTCAGGGGCAGGCCGGCAAGGCCGAGCACTTGTTGCTGCCGGGAGATATCCCGGTGGTGCAGGTCGATCGCGGTGGCCAGGTGACGTATCACGGGCCTGGGCAACTGGTGGCGTATCTGTTGCTGGACGTGCGCAAGCTGGGTTTCGGCGTACGCGACCTGGTGAGCCGGATGGAGTCTTGCCTGATCGAGCTGCTCGCCAGTTACGGCGTGACCGCGGCGGCCAAGCCGGATGCACCGGGTGTTTATGTCGACGGTGCGAAAATCGCTTCCCTGGGTCTGCGGATCCGCCACGGTTGTTCCTTTCATGGCCTGGCCCTGAACGTGGACATGAACCTGGAACCGTTTCGACGGATTAATCCCTGCGGCTACGCCGGGCTGGCGATGACCCAGCTGAGCGACCATGCAGGATCGATTGAATTTGCCGAGGTAAGTGCCCGGCTGCGCGCGCAGCTCGTCAAACACCTCGACTATGCTGAGCAGACGACCCTAACGGGCGGAATCGACTGATATGACTACTGATGCAGTGCAAACCATGATCCCGACGCTGGATGTCACCGAGCGTCCGGCCCCGCGTGCCAAGGTTGAAGCCGGCGTTAAGCTGCGCGGCGCCGAGAAGGTTGCACGCATCCCGGTAAAGATCATTCCGACCACTGAACTGCCGAAAAAGCCTGACTGGATTCGCGTACGTATCCCGGTGTCTCCGGAAGTCGACCGCATCAAGGCCCTGTTGCGCAAACACAAGCTGCACAGCGTGTGCGAAGAAGCCTCCTGCCCGAACCTGGGCGAGTGCTTCTCCGGTGGCACCGCGACCTTCATGATCATGGGTGACATCTGCACCCGTCGCTGCCCGTTCTGCGACGTGGGTCACGGCCGGCCGAAGCCACTGGACGTCAACGAGCCGGAAAGCCTGGCCATCGCCATCGCTGACCTGAAACTGAAATACGTCGTGATCACCTCGGTGGATCGCGACGACCTGCGTGACGGCGGTGCCCAGCACTTTGCCGACTGCATCCGCGAAATCCGCAAGCTGTCGCCGAACGTGCAGCTCGAAACCCTGGTCCCGGACTACCGTGGCCGCATGGACATCGCGCTGCAAATCACCGCTGCCGAGCCGCCGGATGTGTTCAACCACAACCTGGAAACCGTGCCGCGCCTGTACAAGGCTGCGCGTCCGGGTTCGGACTACCAGTGGTCGCTGACCCTGCTGCAACGCTTCAAGCAAATGATGCCGCACATTCCGACCAAGTCCGGCCTGATGCTGGGTCTGGGCGAGACCGACGAAGAAGTCATCGAAGTCATGAAGCGCATGCGCGAGCACGACATCGACATGCTGACCCTGGGCCAATACCTGCAGCCATCGCGCAGTCACTTGCCGGTACAGCGTTTCGTGCACCCGGACACCTTCGCCTGGTTCGCCGAGGAAGGTTACAAGATGGGCTTCAAGAACGTCGCTTCCGGTCCGCTGGTTCGCTCCTCGTACCACGCCGACGAGCAGGCGAAGCTGGTCAAGGCTGAGCTGATGTCGTCCTGATAGCGAATGATCGCACTCCTCTGTAGGAGCTGCCGCAGGCTGCGATCTTTTGATCTTGTTTTTAAAACCATCAAAAGATCGCAGCCTCGTTGCACTCGACAGCTCCTACAGGGAGCGTGGTCAATCGTGGGAGATTCAAGGTGACCGCTCGCCCCGACCACACCCTTTGTCCTAACACCCCGGTCCCGGCCTTGCCGTCGGAAGGGCTGATCGCTGTCATTGCGCCTGCCGGGCCTGCACCGCTGGACACCGACAAAGCCGTGCAATGGATGCGCGCCCGTGGCTATTCACTGAAGATTTTCCCCGGCGTCTACGAGAAGGACGGCTACCTGGCCGGCAGCGATGAAGTGCGGCTCAATGACTTGCATGGGGCATTCGCCGATGACGAAGTCGACGCCATCATTTGCCTGCGTGGGGGATACGGCACACCGAGGTTGCTCGATCGCATTGATTTCGAATTGCTGCGCAACAACGCCAAGCCGTTCATCGGCTACAGCGACATCACAGCGCTGCATCTGGCGATCAGTCGTTATGCCGGCTTCGTGACGTTCCATGGCCCACTGCTCAATGCCGACCTGCTGGGCGACAGGCAAAAGCCCACCGAACCATCATTTTTCAACATGCTGCGCGGGCAGGTGAAGGCGGGCAGCGTAATGGCGCATCCCGTGGCTTATCCGTTGACGACAATCGAGCCAGGCATCGCCCACGGGCGTTTGCTGGGCGGCAATCTGTCGATGATTGCCGCGACCATGGGTACGCCTTATGAGATCGATGCCGAGGGTGTCATTCTCTTCATTGAGGACATCAACGAGCCGCTATACCGCATCGACCGGATGTTGACGCACCTGCGGCTGGCCGGCGTTTTGGGCAAGTTGCGCGGCGTGCTGGTGGGGGATGTGGCGGGTGTCGAGGTGCCTGCGCTGGAGCGGTTGCTCAAGCAGACGTTCGAGCCTTTGCGAATACCGGTGTTGTCGGGGTGGCGAAGCGGGCACTGTGATCCGAATCTGACATTGCCGATGGGGGCGTTGGTCAGGCTGGATGCGGGGAACAAGGAATTGGTGTTGGAGCAGGATGTGGTGGTCAGGAAGTCATAAATATTACGAAAAGATCGCAGCCTGCGGCAGCTCCTTGTATCTCGACTATCGCTCCATCAGGAGCGATAGTTCTCGACTGATCATCGAGGGAGGGATCTGGAAGCCGTGCAGCTCCTTAGGCTTTTTGCCTGTGACGTAGATTGTGCTCCAG
>NZ_JBLNNF010000026.1:0-79629 GCF_047784845.1 Pseudomonas sp. NFX98
TCGATGACGGCCAGGACCATCCGCTGGAGTTCGAATACGACGTTCATGACCGACTGATCACCGAGCACCAAGGCTGGGGCACCTTGCGTTATGGCTACGACGTCAGCGGCCAGCTCAAGCATTTGCGTCTGCCGGACAACAGCCGTCTTGAATACCACCGCGCCGATGGTGGAGCGCTGACGGCCATCGACCTCAATGGCTCACGGCTCACCGGCCATCATTTCGAGTTCGGTCGTGAAAAAAGCCGCCAACAAGGCCTGCTGCACAGCGACTATGCCTACGACGACCAGGGCCGTTTGCAGGCCCACGCCGTCAGGCAAAACCAGCGTCCGCTGTACCGTCGCGATTATGCCTACAGCGCCAACGGCAACCTCGCACAGATCAGCGACACGCGCCACGGCCCACGGCGCTACCAGTACGACCCGCTCGACCGCCTGACCGGCGTGCGCCACGGCCGTGAGCAAGCCCCGGAAAACTTCACTCACGACCCGGCCGGCAACCTGCTGATCCACGACCGCCCCGGCCCTTGGCAGCTCAAGGGCAACCGCCTGCGCCGTCACGCCGACCG
The DNA here is from genome assembly GCF_047784845.1 of Pseudomonas sp. NFX98. NCBI lineage: Bacteria > Pseudomonadati > Pseudomonadota > Gammaproteobacteria > Pseudomonadales > Pseudomonadaceae > Pseudomonas > Pseudomonas sp. NFX98. The sequence goes on from NZ_JBLNNF010000026.1 coordinate 569, forward strand.
GCATTACGACTACGACGCCTACGGCAACCTGATCCGCGAACGGCGTGGCCACGACATCACCGCCTACACCTACGACAGCCAGCACCGCCTGACCGGCCTGACCTTGCCCGACGGCCGCACGGCGAGCTACCGCTACGACGCCTTCGGTCGCCGCATCAACAAAACCGTCGACGGCCACTGCACACAGTTTTTCTGGCAAGGCGACCAACTCGTTGCCGAAAGCAGCCCCAGCCACTACCGCAGCTACCTCTACGAACCGGGCAGCTTCCGGCCCTTGGCCATGCTCGACGGCAAAGGCCCGAAAAAAGCCTGCCCGTTTTACTACCAACTCGACCACCTCGGCACCCCGCAGGAACTCACCGACTACGGCGGCGAGATCGTCTGGTCGGCGAATTACACCGCCTACGGCAAAGTCAGCCAAATAACCCACGGTGGCGGCGAACAGCTGGAACAACCGCTGCGCTTCCAGGGCCAATACTTCGACGCCGAAAGCGGATTGCACTACAACCGCCACCGCTATTACCACCCGGATATCGGACGCTATCTGACGCCGGATCCGGTGAAGCTGGCGGGTGGCTTGAACAGCTATCGGTACACGCCGAATCCGGCGGGGTGGGTGGATCCGCTGGGACTAGCGTGTCAATGTCCGGGCGATTCAGATGCCGATGGGCCGTTCAGTGAAATTGTTCCGGGTGGTGGATTAGCTGCGCATGAAGCTCAGGGAGGTCATCTTATAGAGAAGCATATTGATAGGTCCGAAGCACAGTTGCGGGAAAGGCTCAAGGCTGAACCCCATATACCAATTGCGTCGACATTTCCTAATCGGACTGCTGCAGAAACCACAGTTTCAAGTGTTATTAGTAAAAATAAAAAGTTGATCGATGAGTTCATGAAAGGGAAAGCACAGAAGCTCGTTATTACCCAGCCTATGCCGGCACCCGTTGGCGTTGGCGTCGTTCGCGATAGTGGAAGGCTCGAAGCTTTGTCTACAGTAAAGTTGATACTTAAGAAAACTCCAAGCACGTCGTCTGGCCACTTTATATTAACGGGGTATGCAAGTGATAAATGACTCGTTTTGGAAGCTTTATCAGTTCTTGGGAGCCTATTTTAATGAGGACTGGATGTGTGAGTGCGAGGTGGCTGACGATGTTGTTAGGTCGTTCATGAACGACTCTACAGCTGAGACAATATCAGAAGTGAAAGGTGAAATTGTCGCTCTACTGCACATGCGTATGGCTGAGTTCGAGCTGAGAGAGTTTTTACTTAAAGATATGAGTTGTTCTTATTGTTATTGGCATGAGTGGGAGTCAGGGGAGGTATGGCTGAATCATCTTGTTGAGATGCTTGGTTAGTGAGGTTATCTGATTGATCGGCGGTTGGGGGGGCAGCCTACTTGAATGGGCTAGGTGAGAATCAATTCGAGATTTGGATTGTTTGGTCCGCCATCATCGCGAGCACTCACCGCTGCCCCATCAACCAAGCCCCCTCAGGCTCCGGCACCGCCAAGCTATCAATCACATGCACGCTATACCCCGGTACATTCTTCGCGTGGTGTTTAGCCTGTGAGGCCATCTCCGCCAATTGGCTGGCATCGATTTCCTCGCAGGCTTCCGGGTGCAGGTGCACCACGCCGATGGACAGCGACAGCAGCGGAAATTCCTGGCGTACGCCCTGGCGGTTGGGGGCGATGAAGCAGCCGGCTTCCAGGTGTTCGGCGCGGTAGAAGCGTCGGCACTGGCTCTGGAAGTCGTCCAGTAGCTGGTTCAAACGTTTGCCCCAGTCTTCCGGGCCGAGCACCAGCAGGAAGTCGTCGCCGCCGATGTGGCCGACGAAGTCGCGGGACGGGTCTACGCGGTCGTTAAGGCATTGCGCCAGGCACAGCAGGACTTCGTCGCCACGGCCGTAGCCGTAGATGTCGTTGAAGGGTTTGAAGCTGTCGATGTCGACGTAACAGATCACCGATTCGCGTTTCTGTTGCAGCAGTCGCGTGAGGCATTGCTGGATCGGCACGTTGCCCGGCAGCAGGGTCAGCGGGTTGGCGTAGCGGGCCTGCTGGATCTTCAGTTCGGTAATCAGCTTGAGTACATCGATTACCCGGCCAAGGCCCAGGTAGCTGCCGTTGAGGGTGATGATGAAGTCTTCTTCGATGCGTTGCCGGGCCCGGCTGGTGATCAGGCGGCTGACCTGTTGCAGCGACTGGCTCATCTCGACGGCGAGGAAGTCATCGCTCATCAAGCGGCTGATGGGTTTGCGGGCGAACAGGTCAGTGGCAAACGGCTTGAGCAAGGCGTCCGAGAGCGAGTGCCGGTGGACGATACCGCATGGCTGGTCTTGTTCATCCAGCACTGCCAGCGAGTTCAGATTGGCTTGGCGGCGGAAGGCCTCCAGAACGGTGGCGGTCGGCGTGTTGCGACCCACCGCAGGCTGGTCGTTGAGCAGGGCGCTGAGGTCGCTGGCTTCATCGTTCAGCGCCACGGCAGTGTTGTCCTGTCGCGGCATCAGGGTCCGGGCATCCCGTGGCGGATGTTCTTGCGGACGGCAGAGCAAATAGCCCTGAACCAGATCGATACCCATCTCGGTCAACACCGCCAGTTCTTCCGGCAACTCGATGCCCTCGGCGATCACTTGTGCCCGCGAAGCCTTGGCGATTTGCAGGATCGAGCCGACGAATTCGCGCTTGAGGGCATCCTGATGGATGCCGTCGATGAAATGGCGATCGATCTTCACGTAGTCTGGACGTAGCTCGGACCATAGACGCAAACTCGAATAGCCCGCACCCAGATCATCCAGGGCGATGGAAAAACCCATCGCCCGATAGTGATGCAGTGCGGTCTGCAGCAACTGGAAGTCGTCGATCGGCGTCTGTTCGGTGAGTTCGATCACCACCTGACTCGGCGGGATGCCGAAGTCCTGCAGCAGTTGCAGGGTACGACCTGGTTGGTGGGCGGCTTCGAGCAGGGATTCCGGGGACACGTTGAGGAACAACTTGCCGGGCAACTGCTGTTCGTTAAAACGCCGGCAAGCGCTTTGCCTGCAGGCAATTTCCAGCTCGCTCAAACGACCGGCCTGGCGGGCAACCGCGAACAAGGCGATGGGCGAGTGCAGCGGGCTGTTGGAGGGGCCGCGGCTGAGGGCTTCGTAGCCGAAAATTCTTCGCTCAGAGAGGCTGATGATCGGCTGGAACAGACTGTGCAAACCGCCTTGAGTCAGAATCGAGCTCAACGCACTCAGCTGTTCGGTTGTGGTCATGGCGTTCTCTGGCGATAAAAAAAGGACTGGGAGCCTTGGCTCCCAGTCCTCTATTGCACGACAGAATGATGACTGTTTGATGACGCCCAGCTGGGCATCAGCATTAAATTGCCATCATTTTAGTGCTTGGCCACCGCGGTATTGAGTTTGAGGTAGTCCAGCAAGATACGCCCGGTTTCGCTCAGGTAGGCATCGTCTTCCGGCTTGGTCTTGTCTTGCTCGGCCGCGATAGCGTCTTCGTCTTCTTTCTTCAGCTCTTTGAGCGGCTCTTCGCCCTTGGCCTTGCGACGAATGTTCTCCATCGCCAGTTGCTTGGCTTCGATATCGGTGTGTTGCGCGCGACGCTCGGCTTCGTTGAGGCTGACGGTTTTCTCGTTCATCAACTTCTGCGCCAGGGCCAGTTTGTCGCGAATGAACACGAACTCCGCATCTTTGGCTGTACGCACGTCATGCTCGGACTTGAGCTGGGTGATGTACGGTTTGAACGGGTCGACCGCAGGCTTGATCGCCGCGCGGATGGTGTCCCACGGCATGGCTTCCGGCAGGGCGCTTTCGCCGATTTCCTTGGTGTCGATGATCGACGGGTAATCGATGTCCGGCAGCACGCCCTGATGCTGGGTGCTCTGACCGGAAACCCGGTAGAACTTGGCCAGGGTCAGTTTCAGTTCGCCATGGTTCAGCGGCTGAATGGTCTGCACGGTGCCTTTACCGAAGGTCTGGCCACCGATGATCAGCGCGCGGTGGTAGTCCTGCATGGCGCCGGCAAAAATCTCCGAAGCCGAGGCGGACAAGCGGTTGACCAGCAATGCCATCGGACCTTTGTAGAAGGCGCCCGGGTTTTCATCTTCGAGAACGTCGACGCGGCCATCGGCGTTACGCACGAGTACGGTCGGGCCTTTGTCGATGAACAGGCTGGTCAGCTCGGTGGCTTCCTGCAAGGAGCCGCCGCCATTGTTGCGCAAGTCAATAACCACGCCGTCGACTTTTTCTTTCTGCAACTCGGTCAGCAGCTTCTTGACGTCGCGGGTGGTGCTCTTATAGTCCGGATCACCGGCGCGGAATGCCTTGAAGTCCAGATAGAACGCCGGGATCTCGATGACGCCGAGCTTGTAGTCCTTGCCGTCCTGTTTCAGGTTCAGCACCGACTTCTTCACTGCCTGATCTTCAAGCTTCACCGCTTCGCGGGTGATCGGCACGATCTTGGTGGTCTGGTCGTTCGGCGCGTTGCTGGCCGGAATCACTTCCAGGCGCACCACGGTGCCTTTCGGGCCGCGGATCAGCTTGACCACTTCGTCCAGGCGCCAGCCCACTACATCGACCATCTCTTTGTTGCCTTGGGCAACGCCGATGATCTTGTCGGCCGGAGCAACTTGTTTGGTCTTGTCCGCTGGACCTGCCGGCACAAGGCGCACGACTTTCACTTGATCGTTATCGCTCTGCAACACGGCGCCGATGCCCTCAAGGGACAGGCTCATGTTGATGTCGAAGTTTTCCGCGTTATCCGGCGACAGATAGTTGGTGTGCGGGTCGTAGGACATGGCGAAGGTATTGATGTACGCCTGGAAGATGTCTTCCGCGCGGGTCTGGTCCAGACGCGCCAACTGGTTCTTGTAGCGCTTGGTCAGGGTTTCCTGGATCTGCTTGGAATCCTTGCCGGCGATCTTCTGACGCAAAACCTCATCCTTGACGCGTTTGCGCCACAGGTCGTCGAGTTCTGCGGTGGATTTGAGCCAAGGGGCGTCCTTGCGATCGATCAGCAAGGTTTCCTTGGTGGTGAAGTCCATTTTGTCGACGCCCTTGTTCAGCTCGGCAAGGGCGAAGTCCAGACGCGCTTTGACGCGGTCCAGGTAGCGCTTGTAGATGGTGAACCCGGCGTTGAGGTCGCCGCTCTTGAGGAAGTCGTCGAACTGGGTTTTCCACTTGTCGAATTCGGTAATGTCGCTGGCCATGAAATAGCTGCGCGACGGGTCGAGCAATTTCAGGTAACTGTCGTAGATGATCACTGAGCGCGCGTCATCGAGCGGCGGCTTGCTGTAGTGGTGGCGCTTGAGCAGTTCCACGACGTTCAGACTGGCGATGACTTCGTCACGATCAGGTTGAAGCTTGTCCCAGCTATTGGCTGCGAAAGTATTGCCGGACATCGGCAACAGGCCGATGCCGATGAAAAGAGCGAGGGCGGTGCTGGGGAACAAACGCTTCATGTTGATTCGACGCGGGGACAATTGATAACGCATATTAGGCCGTCTTTGAAGTCGCCGGTTCCACATGGGCCGGTCGCATAATGCAAAAAGCCCGGCGCTACAGCTTCGGGCTCAGTCCAGACTCACTATGGAGGCACTGTGAAAGCATTGCAAGGCGTTGACGGTCAAGTGGAGTGGGTTGAAGCGCCGAGTCCTACGTGTGATGTAGGACAAGTTCGCATTCGTGTGGCGGCAGCGGGTCTTAATCGCGCCGATTTGTTGCAGAAGGCCGGCCTGTATCCGCCACCGCCGGGGGCCAGTCAGGTGCTCGGTCTAGAGTGTTCGGGAGTGATCTGCGAGGTCGGTCCGGGCTCGTCGTGGAAGGTCGGCGACCGCGTCTGCGCCTTGCTGGCCGGGGGCGGCATGGCCGAAGAGGTGGTTGTCGACGGACGGCACGTGCTACCGGTTCCCGACGAAATGTCGTTGGCCGAAGCAGCCGCGTTGCCGGAAGTCTATGCAACGGTCTGGTTGAATTTGTTTCAACTCGCAGCGCTCAAACCGGGTCAGAAAGTTCTTCTGCACGCCGGAGCAAGTGGAATCGGTTCAGCCGCCATTCAGCTGTGCAAGGCGTTCGGCAATCCGTGCTGGGTCAGCGTCGGCTCGGCCGAACGGCTGGCGTACTGCGAAGCGCTCGGCGCCCAGGGTGGCGTGGTGCGCACCAGTGATCCGGAGAGCCTGAGCGACCTGGGGCCGTTCGACGTCATCCTCGACCCTGTGGGCGGCAATTACGCGGCGCTGAACCTCAAGCTGATGGCGCTGGACGGTCGTTGGGTGTTGATAGGGTTGATGGGCGGCCGCGAGGCCAAGCTGGATCTGGCGCAGGTATTGGCCAAGCGTGTGCAGCTTTTGGGGTCGACTTTGCGTAGCCGCGACGATCAGTTCAAGGCGGACCTGTTCAGTGATTTGAGCCAGCATGTGTGGCCGTTGTTTGCTGAAGGGCGATTGAGCCCGCAGTTGGCCAAGGCTTTCCCGATCAAGGACGCCGAAGCGGCGTTTGCGGAATTGGCGAGTAATACGGTGGCGGGGAAACTGGTATTGGTGATTGATGCCAGCCTGACCTGATATCGGGTTGGCTTTGAAAAGATCGCAGCCTTCGGCAGCTCCTACATGGAACGCGATCCCCTGTAGGAGCTGCCGCAGGCTGCGATCTTTTTTTTATTTCCAGAGATGGATCGGCCAACCGGCCTTCTCGGCCTGCTCACGCAACACCGGGTCCGGGTTTACCACATGCGGGAAATCCACCTTCAGCAACAACGGCAGATCATTGCGTGAGTCGGAGTAGAAACTCGCGCCTTCCAGGTTTTCCTCTTCCGCATCCAGCCACTCCAGCAATCGGGTGATCTTGCCTTCGCGGTAGGTCAGGGTGCCGACGGTCTTGCCGGTATAAGAGCCGTGAGCCACTTCCAGTTCAATGCCGAGAATCTCGTCGATGCCCAGACGTTCCGCTATCGGTGCGACCAGGTGCGTGCCCGACGCGGAGATCACCAGAATACGGTCACCGGCCTTGCGGTGGGCGGCGATGGTTTTGGTGGCGTCGCTGAAGATGATCGGTTCGATGAAGTCTTCTACCCACGGACCAACCAGGTGCGCTACTTCTTCAGGTGTACGGCCAATCAACGGCTCCAGGCTGAAGGCCATGTAGTCTTCCATCGCCAGATGGCCTCGGCCGTAGGCGTCCATCAGTTCCTTGTCGCGACGCAGGAAAGATTCGCCGTCGACCCAGCCGAGGCGGACCATTTGTTCGCTCCACAGCGAGGCGCAGTCGCCGTGGATCAGGGTTTCGTCCAGATCAAAAATTGCCAGGGCCATCAGTGCAGTTCTCTCTTCAACGTCAGCAAGGTCATCAGGCTACCTCACACAGGGCTGTTGGATCGATGGAAAGTGCCAGGCGCTGACCATCGGGATGCAGGTCGGAGGCCGAACGGTTGAGCACATCCACCACCAGTTCCACACCACGTGCTTCGATGCGGTAGCGAATCACGTTGCCCAGCAGGCTATGGCTGCGCACCTGTGCGTCGAGCTCGCCGTTCAGACTCAATTCGATGGCCTCTGGGCGAATGGCGATGCGGTGGTTGATCGGTCGCTGCAGAAGTTTCGTCGCATTCTCGGCGTCCAGCAGGTTGTAGTTGCCGATGAACCCGGCGGCGAATACATCCACTGGCGCGGTGTAGAGGGTTTCGGCGTCGCCGCTTTGTACGATTTTTCCCTGATTCATCAGGAAAATGCGGTCAGACATGGTCAGGGCTTCTTCCTGATCGTGTGTGACGAATATCGTGGTCAGGCCCAGCTCGCGCTGGATCTGACGGATCTGTTCACGCAGGTGCTTGCGGATCCGCGCATCGAGAGCCGATAGCGGTTCATCCAGCAGCAACAGGCGAGGTCGGGTCACCAGTGAGCGGGCGAGGGCGACTCGTTGGCATTGGCCGCCGGACAGCTGATGCGGATAGCGCGCAGCAAAATCGTGGAGCTCCACCAGTCTCAGGACTTCGGCGACACGCTTCTGACTGTCATCGGCGTTGACCTTTTGCATGCGCAAACCGAAGGCGACGTTCTGTTCCACGGTCATGTTCGGGAACAGCGCATAACTCTGGAACACCATGCCGATCCCGCGCTTTTGCGGGCTCAACGGCACGATGTCGACCCCATCAAGCAGGATCTTGCCGCCGTCCACCGAGGTCAGCCCGGCGATGCAACGCAATAGCGTGGATTTGCCGCAACCGGACGGGCCGAGCAGGGTGACGAACTCGCCTTTCTGGATTTCGCAGTTGATGTCGCTGAACACCGTGGTGCCCGCGTAGTTTTTCTGAAGATGTTGGACGCTGACATAGCTCATTCGCTTTTGTCCCTGTTCAAGATGTTGGCAATCCAGGTCAGAATCAGCACAAAGAGGAAGTAGGAAATCACCAGCGCGCTGGTGAAATGGCCACTGCTGTTGCGCATGTTGTTGAGGTAGACCTGCAGGGTTTCGTAACGGGTGCCGACGAGGATGTTGGCGAAGACGAACTCACCGAACAGGAACGAGAACGACAGCAGCAACGCCACCATCAAGCCCTTGCGCAGGTTCGGCAACACCACCAGGAACGCCGCCTGAAAAGTGCTGGCGCCGAGCAGTTGGGCGGCGTCCATCAGGTCGCGCAGGTTGATCGCTTGCAGGTTGTTGGTGATCGCCCGGTACATGAACGGCAGCGCCACGGTGAAGTAGCAACCGATCAGGATCCACGGCGTACCGACCATCGCGAATGGCCCGGAACCGTAGAGCTGCAACAGCCCCACCGACGACACCACCGGCGGCACGGCGAAGGGCAGCAGGATCAGGATGTTCATCAGCGCATCGAGTTTCGGGAAGTGGTAATGCACCACGAACAGCAGCGGCAGAATCAGTACCACCGACAGAATCAATGCACCGACACACACCAACAGCGATTGGCCAAAAGCGTTCAGGAAGCGCGGATCGCTCCACAGCTGTGCATACCATTTGATACTGAAACCGCTGGGCAGAATGGTGGCCGACCAACTGCTGGAAATCGAGTAGATAAAGGTGCCGAGCAGCGGCAGCAACATAATCGCAAACAGCAGGTAAACCACCACGCGATGGTAAATGCCGGCGGGCCCCAATTCAGCGCGAGACATGGTAGCTCCTCTTCAACAGCAGTTGATGGACGATGGTCACCAGGGTCATTAACGCCACCAGTACCACGGCCAGGGCACTGGCCAGGTTCGGGTCCAGGGAAATGTCGCCCGAGACCATCGCTGCGATCCGGATCGTCAGCACGTTGAAGTTGCCGGTGGTCAGGGCGTACACCGTGGCGTAGGCGCCGAGGGCGTTGGCCAGCAGGATCACGAAGGTGCCGAGCAGCGCCGGGGTCAGCACCGGCAGACCGATGTGCCGCCAGTACTGCCAGCCGTTGGCGCCGAGCAATGCGGCGGACTCACGCCAGTCTTCGCGCAGCGCGTCGAAGGCCGGGTAAAGCAGCAGCACGCCGAGGGGAATCTGGAAGTAGGTGTAGAGAATGATCAACCCGGTTTTCGAATACAGGTTGAAGTCCTGAATGATCCCGGCCTGCTTGAGCAGGATGGTGAAGCTGCCGTTGAAGCCCAGCAAAATGATGAAGGCAAAGGCCAAAGGCACGCCTGAGAAGTTGCTGGTCATGTTGGCGAAAGCGTTGACGAAGTTGCGCAGCTTCGAGTCGACCCGGCGCAGGGAATAGGCGCCGAGCACCGCGATGACGATGCCGAACACGCTGGACCAGAAACTGATCTCGAGGCTGTACTGGATCGCCTGGAGGTAGAACTTCGAGCTGAAGATTTTTGTGAAGTTGGCAATACCCCAGCCGAACTCTTCCGATTCGAGGCTGTTGATCATCACCCACACCAAAGGGGCGATTTCGAACACGATGAAGAACAGAGCGAAGGGCACCAGACATAACGCTGCCAGCCATTTGCCGCGGGAGTTGGAATTCACTTGAGCAGCTCCCGACACACAGGTTTGTCATGAGGTACGCCCAGCAGTTCGCAGACGGTGCCGCAAATCTCGGTCTGCTTGGGCGTGGCGTCGGCGCTGAAGCTGAACGCGTCGCCGAGGACGAACAGCGGGACTTCGCGTTCTTCCGGTAGCAAGCCGTTGTGGGAGCGGTCGTTGTTCATGCCGTGGTCGGCGGTCACCAGCACCTGATAGCCGGCGTCGAGCCAGCCTTGCAGGTAGTCGGCGAGGTAGATGTCAGCGAAGCGTGCGCTGTTGCGGTATTGCGGGGTGTCGAGGCCGTGCTTGTGCCCGGCGTCGTCGATGTTCATCGGGTGGATCAACAGGAAATTCGGCGTATGGCACAGGCGCAGGTTTTCGGCGTCGGCGAACAGGTGCGAATCCGGGTAGTGATCACTCCAATAGAAATGCCCGTGCTGGATCGGCAGGTCGGGGTTGTCGGTATGACGATCCCGGGATGCCACGAACGGCGAACGGTTATACAGCTCGCTGACCCAGTGGTAAGCCGCCGCCGCGGTTTTAAGACCGGCCTCGGTGGCGTAGTGATAGATGCTGCGCTGGTTGGACAGGCGCGAGACGTTGTTGTGAACGATGCCGCTGTCGATCGGCGTGACGCCGGTTAGGATGCATTCGTAAAGCGGTCGGGACAGGGCCGGCAACTCGCACTCCAGTTTGTAGAGCGCTGCGCGTCCTGCGCCGACATATGCCTGCAGGTGTCCCATGGCGTGGCGGGCGACTTCGAAGTTGAGGCCGTCGAGCACGACAAGGATGACGTTGTGCTTCATGGGAATGGGACTCCGCAAATATTGAATATCGTCAAAGCCTGTAGGAGCAAGGCTTGCCTGCGATGGCATCACCCACGATCTACCGGATAGACCGAGTTGACTGCATCGCGAGCAAGCCTTTGCTCCTACAGATGAAGCATCACTTCATTTCGACTATGACTTCTTCGTTCCACTTCTGCGGCAGGGCCTTGGAAGTCTTCTCCCATGCATCCGCGTCCTTGATCGGCGTGACCTTTTTGTACTGCTCGTTCGGCAGCAGCTTGGCTTTCACGTCGTCTGGCAGCGTGATGTGCTCGGCGCGGATCGGACGGGCGTGGCCTTTGGCCAGGTTGATCTGGCCGGCGTCGCTGAAAATGTACTCGCGGGTCAGCTTGGCGGCGTTCGGGTTTTTCGCGTATTTGTTGATGATGGTGGTGTAGCCGGAAATCACCGAACCGTCGGACGGGATCAGCACCACGTAGTCATCCGGGTTGGCCATCTTGGCCTTGTAGCTCAGGCCGTTGAAGTCCCAGACCACGCCGACTTCGATTTCGCCTTTTTCCATGGCACCAATGACCGGGTTGGACATCGACAGGCGACCCTGCTTGGCGATATCGGCGAACAGCAGCAGCGCAGGTTGCAGGTTCTTCTCGTCGCCACCGTTGGCCAGTGCCGCGGCCAGAACGCCGTTCGCAGCCTGGGCAGCGGTGCTTACGTCACCGATGGAAACCTTGTATTTGCCGGTCTTGAGGTCAGACCACTTGGTTGGCACTTCGGACCCGTGCAGCAGTTTTTTGTTGACGATGAAGGCGATGGTGCCGGTGTAGGCCAATGCCCAGTTGCCGTCCTTGTCCTTGGCCCAATCAGGAATCTGATCCCAGGTCGAAGGCTTGTACGGTTGCACCACGCCTTGCTTGACCGCGATCGGGCCGAAGGCGGCACCGACGTCGCCGATGTCGGCGCTGGCGTTGTCTTTCTCGGCGGCGAACTTGGCGATTTCCTGTGCCGAGCTCATGTCGGTGTCGATATGTTTCAGGCCGTATTTCTTGGCCAGGTCTTCCCAGGTGCCTTTCCAGTTGGCCCAGTCATCGGGCATGCCGACGCTGTTGACTGCGCCTTCCGCTTTCGCAGCGGCTTCCAGGGTTTTCAAATCATCAGCCGCCATGGCGGCGGTGCACATGGCAATGGTCGAGCCTAACAGTGATGCCAGGAAAAACTGTTTCATTCCGAAGCTCCTTGGGTCGTGTTCAACGCTGCGATTGCGGTTGGTGTTGGTCTAGGTCAGCAATACCTGAGCCAATCTAAGGGGGCTGGATGACACTTTGATGTCGTTCGTCGCCCGGCAAGACGTTTATTTGCTCGATATTGGCGGCTGCCAGCTAAGCGTAGACCATAGGCAAAGGCCCGCTACGCAAGGACTTGGCCGATGTATTGCACGGTTTTTAAATGACCGCCGGGATGACCGTCCGCAGACTTGTCATCTCTCAGTCATCTGCACTGCCTACGCTTGCAGGACATTGATTGAATCGATTTTCAGCGCGGTTCTGCCCCGAAACAGTGCTGGTCTAGTCCAGATAGGTAACGTTGATGCGCGATGAGGCTACAAAAGCGGTGACAGCGATTGGCCAGGTTCTTCAGGAACAGCTCGATCACGGGTTGTTGGCGCCTGGCAGCAAATTGCCGGCCGAACGCAAGCTCAGTGAGTTGTTTGGCACAACGCGGATCACTGTGCGCGAGGCGTTGTTGCAGTTGGAGTCTCAGGGGCAGATTTACCGCGAGGAACGCCGGGGCTGGTTCGTATCGCCGCCGCGCCTGGCCTATAACCTGATGCAGCGCAGTCACTTTCACGCGATGGTTGGCGCTCAGGGGCGGGTGCCATCCACCGAGGTGATTTCTGCGCGTTTGCAGCCGGCGTCGGCGGCGGTCTGTGCCTGGTTGCAGTTGCCGGCGCTGTCGAGCGTGATTCAGATCTGCCGTTCGCGGCGCATTGATGGGCGGCTGGTGTTGTATGTGGAGCATTACCTGAACCCGCAGTATTTCCCGGGGATTCTGGATTTTGATTTGAACCAGTCAATTACCGAGCTTTATGCGCGGCACTACGATCTGCATTACGGGCGGGTGCGGTTCGAGATTGTGCCGACGGCGTTGTCGGTGGATGCGGCGGCGGCCTTGCGCGTGTCAGTGGGCAGCCCGGGCTTGCGCATTGCCCGGGTCAATTACGATCAGCATGAGCGGTTGATCGATTGTGATCTGGAGTTCTGGCGGCATGACGCGATTCATGTCGGCGTTGATGTCCTGTAGGAGCTGCCGCAGGCTGCGATCTTTTGATCTTTTTAAAAACAAAATCAAAAGATCGCAGCCTGCGGCAGCTCCTACAGAGGCTGTTCTTTTTCTGGGCCACCACCAGCAGTCACCACCTGCACACTCAACCGCGGCGTCGCCAGTTCCATTCCCGCTTCATCCAGATGCCGTTTCAGTGACAGATTGAACGCCCGCGAAACTTCCCACTGTTTGATCGGCGCAGTCTTGAACCGAGCGCGGAGTATTGCGTTGCCGGACTCGAAACTTTCCACGCCTTGAATCTCCAGCGGCGACCAGATGTTTCGTCGTTGCAGTGGGTCGGTGCGCATTTTCTGGCCGACTTCGCGCATCAGTTTGATCGCGCTGTCGATGTCCATGCTGGCAGGCACCGCGACCCGGAAGATCGCGTAGCCGAATTCCCGGGAGTAGTTCTTGATGCTTTTGATTTCGCTGAACGGGATGGTGTGGACGATGCCATCGATGTCCCGCAGGCGGACGGTGCGGATGGTCAGGCCTTCGACGGTGCCGAGGTGGCCGCCGACGTCCACGTAGTCGTCGATGGCCAGGGAGTCTTCGATGATGATGAACAACCCGGTGATCAGGTCGGCCACCAGCGATTGCGCACCGAAACCGATGGCCAGGCCGATCACGCCGGCACCGGCCAGCAGTGGCGTGACGTTCATCCCCATGTTCGCCAGGGCGACGATCAGCGCAATGATGAAGATCGCCACGAACAGCACGTTGCGGATCAGCGGCATCATCGTCTGCGCGCGGGCGTTGGCCAGGCCTTTGCGTGAGCGGGTGAGGGCGTGGTGCACGGCGGTGTCGCTGAGGATCCAGACCAGCCAGGCGAAGATCAGCGTGCCGATGAGGCTGAACAACTTGACGCTGACTTCATGGCCTTCGCCTTCGGTGAACGCAATCAGCGACATGCCCCATACCCGCAAGCCGAGTTCGATGAACGCCAGCCACACCAGCAGATGCGCGAGGGTGTAGAAGAAGCTTTTCAGGCGCTCGGAATACAGTGCGTGGCGCTTCACACCGCGTTGCGGTTTGAGCGCGTGGCGGCGGACCAGGCCGTTGATGACCATGCACAACACCAGCAACACGGTGCAGATCAGCGATTGGCGCAACGCAGTGCTGGTATCGCCAGCGGAAACGAACGTGGCGAACAGTGAAATGCCCACCAGTACCAGCGCCGGGACGTACCAGAAGGTGCCGAGGATTTCGATGGTGTCGCTGAGGGCGCGGCGGGTCAGGCGTCGGGACAGCGGCTGGTTGCGGATCAAGTGGGCGATCGGACGGCGGAATCGCAGGATGAACAACCCGGTGGACAGCGCCGCCAAAATATTGGCCACCGTCGCCGCGGTATGTGCCAGATGCACGCCGAGGCTTTCGATCAGACGCGGGTCGTTCAGGGCTTCACCAAACGCGGCGAAGCTGCCGATCAGCCACAACGGACGGAAGGCCTGATGCCGCAAAATGTACAGGGCGCGGTGGCGGTGTGGGCCGTCGAGCAGGGAAAAAGCGATTACGCAGATCGCGGAGAAACAGGTGCCAACCACTAGCGCATAGGCCAGGACCATGGCCAGGCTTTTGCCCAGTGATGAAGGCAGGGCGTAGCTCATGTAGACCGTGATCACCAAGGCAATCAGCCATGGCCCGAGCTTGCGCAAAGCGAAGCGCAACATGTCCAGGGCCCTGGGGTGTTGTGGCAGTTCTTCGGTCAGGCCGAAGCGCATGCGCACCCGGTGGCTGACCCAGATCAGCGCCGCTGCCAGCAGGCTCCAGACCATCAGAATCACGGCGAAGGCGAAGATGATCGGCAGCCATTCGTTGGCGGGCAGCACCAGCGCTGTCAGTTCGTCGCTGGCCAGGTCGAACTCGTTGGTCCAACGGGTGAGCGGACTGTCGGCACCGGAAAATTGTTTTTCGAAGCTGGCCAGTGTCCCGCCAATCAGGCCCAGCACGCCTTGTTCGGTGGCCGGTTGGGCTTTTTTCGTGGCGTCGCGCAGTTTCTTCAGATCGGCCAGCAATTTGCTTCGCTGCTGATCGTTCTCCAGCGACTTGATGACTTCGTCCAGGGACTGCCCTAGAGGTTCTTGTGCCTCGGGTTGGGTTTTCGCCGAACTGTTGAGCAGGCTCGGCAAGCCGACAGCCTGGGCCGGCGCCATCGGCAGCAGCGTCATCAGGCAGACAAGGAAAAAGCACGGCAGGGCAAACAGACGAGCGAACACTAGGCGGTCAACCTCGGAGTGAGCGGGTCGACCGAGTGTACGAGCCCGTCAAAATCAATGCGAGTCAGGGTACGTATTTATTCGTTGAGTTTGGCGAGGATCTTGATAACCACGGTGGCGAAGATCGTCAGCATGCCGATCCACATGGCGAATACGCCGAGGTTCTTGTCACGAAAGTTGAAGCCGATCGCCAACAGGAGCATTCCGGCAAGAATCGGGATCAGCATGGCGTGGAAGGTGGACATCGAGATCATGGCGACTGCCTTGTCGAAAGGAATGATTGAAGTCTAGGTGGCTTTTGGATGGTCGGTAGTGAGGTGTGTAGGAGCTGCCGCAGGCTGCGATCTTTTGACTTTGCCTTAAAACAAGATCAAAAGATCGCAGCCTGCGGCAGCTCCTACAGGTACTACGGCAATTCGCGGCAGGCGTAGAACGCGCTCAGCACTTTGACCAGATGCGCCAGGTCATGGCTGCCGCACAGTTCGCGGATCGAGTGCATGGCGAACGTCGGCAGGCCGATGTCCACGGTGCGCACGCCCAGGTGGCTGGCGGTGATCGGGCCGATGGTCGAGCCGCAGCCCATGTCGCTGCGTACCACGAAACTCTGCACCGGCACTTCTTCGGCCATGCACAGGTGACGGAAGAATCCGGCAGTTTCGCTGTTGGTGGCGTAGCGCTGGTTGCTGTTGACCTTGATCACCGGGCCGGCATTGAGTTTCGGGCCGTGGTTGGCGTCGTGCTTTTCCGCGTAGTTCGGGTGCACGCCGTGGGCGTTGTCGGCGGAAACCAGCAGGGATTTCTGAATGGTGCGTACGAATTCATCACCTTCGGGCAGCAGGCGACGCAGCGTTTGCTCAAGCATCGGGCCGTCGGCACCGCAGGCCGAGCATGAACCGACTTCTTCGTGATCGTTGCACACCAGCACGCAGGTTTCGTCGGTGTCCGCAGTCAACAATGCTTGCAGGCCGGCGTAGCACGACAGCAGGTTGTCCAGGCGCGCGCCGGCGATGAAGTCACCGTGCAAACCGATGACGGCGGCGCTTTGGGTGTCGTAGAAGCTCAGCTCGTAATCGAGCACCACGTCGGCATTCAGACCGTGTTCGCGGGCGAGCTGGTCGGTGATCACCGCACGGAAATCCACGCGTTCGTCACCGGCAAACTGCGCCAGCACTGGCGGCAATTCGGTCTGGGCGTTGATCGCCCAACCCATGTTGGCTTCACGGTTGAGGTGAATGGCCAGGTTCGGAATAATCGCGATCGGTGCCTTGAAGTCGATCAACTGGCTCTCGACCTTGCCGTCACGGCGAAAGGTCACGCGGCCCGCGAGGGACAGGTCGCGGTCGAACCACGGTGCCAGCAGTGCGCCGCCGTAGACTTCGACGCCCAGTTGCCAGAAGCCCTGGCGTTGCAGTTCCGGTTGCGGCTTGACCCGCAGGCACGGGCTGTCGGTGTGGGCGCCGACCAGGCGAATGCCGCCGTGCAGTGGCGAGTGGCGACCCATTTTGATCGCGACGATCGAAGAGTCGTTACGGGTGACGTAGTAGCGGCCATTGGCTTCGGTGTGCCATGGCTCGCGTTCGTCGAGGCGTTGATATCCCGCCGCTTCCAGACGCTGAACAAGGCTGGCGGTGGCATGGAACGGGGTAGGGGAGGCCTTGAGGAAGTCGATCAGGCCTTGGTTCAACTCTTCGCGCATAAGTAGCTCCAGACAGCAGTGGGGCCAGTTTAACGTATTGGTCAGAGAATTGGCGGGGGAGTGCTGGGTAGGCGGTCCCTGGTATCGGGCCTGGAGGAGATCTCTGTAGGAGCGAGCTTGCTCGCGAAGGTCGTGAACGATGACGCGGAAACCCAAATGCGCTGCGGCGTCCTTGGGTTTTTCGCGAGCAAGCTCGCTCCTACAGGGATTGCTTTTGCTTTAGAACGGGGCCGGGCACTCGAAACGCAGGCGCTCGCCGGTCTGGGGATGGGTGAAGCTGAGCATGCTCGCGTGTAGGCACAGGCGCGGCCAGGCAGCCAGCGCCTGCTCGTGGGCGTAGAGCCCGTCACCGAGCAGCGGGTGGCCGATGGAGAGCATGTGCACGCGTAGTTGGTGCGAACGGCCGGTGATCGGCGTGAGCTCCACGCGGCACCAGTCGCCGCAACGCTCCAGCACACGCCAGAAGGTCAGGGCGTTCTTGCCGAACTCATGGTCAACCACATGGCGAGGCTTGGTCGGCGGGTCGTAGCGCAGCGGCAAGTCGATGCTGCCGCTGTCGAGTTCCGGTTGGCCCCAGCACAGTGCGGTGTAGGCCTTTTCGGTTTCGCGGTCGTGAAATTGCCGGGACAGTTCACGGTGCGTATCGGGATCGCGGGCCAGCAGGATGATGCCGGAGGTTTCCCAATCCAGCCGATGGACGATTCGCGCTTCCGGGTAACCGTTTTCCTGCAGACGAGTAATCAGGCAGTCCTTGTTGTCATCGGCCCGGCCTGGGACGGAGAGCAACAAAGTCGGTTTGTTCACCACCAGTACGGCGGCGTCCTGATGAATGATGTGGACATTGGACAACGGCATTAAAACAGCCTCGTAACAAACGCCAACGGCGGCTCAGGCGTCCCGTTCTCTGTGGGAGCAAAGCTTGCTCGCGATTCAGGCAACTCGGTATTCAGACAAACCGAGGTGATGCTATCGCGAGCAAGCTTTGCTCCTGCAAATGCAGGAAAGCCTGAGCCGCCGTGGCTCCAGCCGGATCGACTCAGCGATCTGGCAGGGTGATATTGAGTTCCAGAATCGAGCAGCTGCCCTGGCTTTCCAGTGCGACATGCACGTCATCGGACCCGATATTGACGTACTTGCGAATCACCTCGACCAGTTCCTTCTGCAAGGCCGGCAGGTAGTCCGGGGTGCTGCGTTGGCCGCGTTCGTGCGCCACGATGATCTGTAGACGCTCTTTCGCTACCGACGCGGTGCTTTGCTTTTTGTTGGCACGAAAGAAGTCAAAAAGGTTCATTGCTTAGTTGCCTCCAAACAGGCGCTCGAAGAATCCCTTCTTCTGTACATCAAGGAAACGATGCTCCACGGTTTTGCCCAGCAGGCGGTCAACGGTATCGCTGTAGGCCTGGCCGGCATCGCTCTGGTCGTCGAGGATCACGGGAACGCCCTGGTTGGATGCCTTGAGCACCGCCTGGGATTCCGGGATCACGCCGAGCAGGGTCACCGACAGGATTTCCTTGACGTCTTCGACGCCAAGCATTTCGCCTTTTTCGACACGCTCCGGGTGGTAGCGGGTGATCAGCAGGTGTTCCTTGATCGGGTCTTCACCGCGTTCGGCGCGACGGGACTTGCTGGCCAGCAGGCCGAGCATGCGGTCGGAGTCACGTACCGAGGACACTTCCGGGTTGGTCACGACGATCGCTTCGTCAGCGAAGTACATGGCCAGGTGGGCGCCTTTCTCGATGCCCGCCGGGGAGTCGCAGACCACGAACTCAAAGTCTTCCTTGAGTTGCATCAGGACTTTTTCCACGCCTTCGACGGTCAGCGCGTCTTTGTCGCGGGTCTGGCTGGCGGCCAGTACGTAGAGATTCTCCAGGCGCTTGTCTTTGATCAGGGCCTGTTGCAGGTTGGCTTCGCCGTTGACCACGTTGACGAAGTCATACACCACGCGGCGCTCGCAACCCATGATCAGGTCGAGGTTACGCAAGCCCACGTCGAAGTCGACGATCACTGTTTTGTGGCCGCGCAGAGCGAGGCCGGTACCGATAGCGGCGCTGGTGGTGGTCTTACCCACACCACCCTTGCCGGATGTAACCACGAGAATCTTGGCCAAGGTGTTTCACCCCTAAGGAAAAAGGACTTTTAGCCCCTGAAAAACATCTCTTGAAAACTACTGCAGTCGGACAGCCTTGGCTGGAATTCGGTTTTAGCGGCGTTTACCCCCGGTAAACACTGCTTTTGGCCTGTTTCCTACTTCGTTTGAGCCGTTTTCGCTACGTTTTAGAGATGCTTGGAAAATGCGGCAGTATCCGTTAAAGACGAATGATGTTCAACACATCGCCCGACAGGCTGACCTGCACGCCCGAACCCCATAAAGGGTCGCGGCGCAGATCTTCGGAAACCTTGTAATGCCCTGCGATCGAGACCAGTTCAGCGCTCATTTGCTGACAGAATATCCTGGCTTTCGTGTCGCCCTTGACGCCGGCCAACACTCGACCACGCATGGGGCCGTATACATGGATGTTGCCATCGGCGAGAAGTTCCGCCCCCGGGCTGACCGAGGAGATCACCACCAGATCGCTGCCCTGGGCATAAATCTGCTGGCCACCTCGTACTGGCGACGTGATGATTTTCGTCGGTTTGATGGTCGGTTCCGGCGGTTTTTCCGGTTTTTTCGCAACCACGCCTTCATTCAGGTCCAGCGCACGCTCGCGGGCGCCGGAGGGCGGCAACACCGGCAGGTCGACGGCGATGGCGGCGGCGATGTCTTCGATGCGGCTGGCACGGATCGCCAGGGTGCGCAGGCCGTGCTGGCGGCACACGCGCATCAGCCCCGGCAAATCCACCGCGCCTTCACTGGCCGGGAGTTTGTCCAGGGCCAGTACCAGCGGCGCATTGCTGAAAAAACCAGGCGCCTGGGCGACCTTGGCGGCCAATTGCCGGTCGAGGCCTTCGAGGTCGTTACGGGCCAGTTCCAGCACCGTAATGGCGAGCATGCTGCCCTTTAGCTGGAACACGGGATCTTGGTCTAGCAGTTCGGTTTGGCTCATGGTCGGCATACAACGACTTGTCACTAAAAGTGCCGAGACTTATAACGAGAACGCCCGCAGGCCGCAAGCCGGGTCGAACGATGTAGAATGCGCGGCCATTGTCTTTCCGGATGCATTAATGGATCGCCCGCGTTTTCAAAAAACTTTTCTGTCTCCACGTTTCTGGCCGCTGTGGTGTGGCTTGGGGTTGTTGTGGCTGATCGTGCAGCTGCCATATCCGGCATTGCTGTGGCTTGGTCGCGCGCTCGGTGCCTTGATGTATCGCGCGGCGGGCGACCGACGGCGCATTGCCAAGCGTAATCTGGAGCTGTGTTTCCCGGAAAAGTCGGCTGCCGAGCGAAAGCGCCTGCTCAAGGAAAACTTTGCTTCAACCGGCATCGCTTTCTTCGAGATGGCGATGAGCTGGTGGTGGTCGCGCGAACGTCTGGCGAAGCTGGCCCATATCGAAGGGCTGGAGCATTTGCAGCAGGCCCAGCGCGAAGGCAAGGGCGTGATCCTGATGGCGGTGCATTTCACCACCCTGGAAATCGGCGCCGCATTGCTCAGTCAGCAGCACACCATCGATGGCATGTACCGCGAGCATAAAAATCCGCTGTTCGACTACGTCCAGCGTCAGGGGCGCGAGCGTCACAATCTTGATTCGCTGGCGATCGAGCGCGAGGACGTTCGCGGCATGCTCAAGTTGCTGCGCGCCGGCCGCGCGATCTGGTACGCACCGGATCAGGACTACGGCGCCAAGCAAAGCATTTTCGTGCCGCTGTTCGGCATTCAGGCCGCGACCGTCACCGCCACCAGTAAATTCGCCCGGCTGGGCAAGGCGCTGGTGGTGCCGTTCACTCAGGAACGCCTGGCCGACGGCAGCGGTTATCGCCTGGTGATCCATGCGCCGCTCGAAGGCTTCCCCTGCGAAACCGAAGAAGCCGATTGCCTGCGCATCAATCAGTGGATCGAAGGCGTGTTGCGCGATTGTCCTGAGCAATACCTCTGGGCCCATCGCCGCTTCAAGAGCCGTCCACCGGGCGAGCCCAAGCTGTACGCAAAACGCGGTTGATCAATCGAACCCAATAAGCACCATGGAGTGTTGCGATGAGTCCTGCTGAACCGGTTACAGGGTTGATTCTTTCCGGCGGCGGGGCTCGGGCGGCCTATCAGGTGGGGGTTCTGGCGGCGATTGCCGAGCTTTTGCCATTGGGCGCGGACAATCCGTTTCCGGTGATCGTCGGCACTTCGGCCGGGGCGATCAACGCCGTCAGCCTGGCCAGCGGGGCGACGGATTTTCGCGCGGCCATCGAGCGGTTGACTGCCTTCTGGCAGGGCTTTCGCAGTCATCTGGTTTTACGCAGTGATTGGCCAGGTGTAATGCGCCAGGCCAGCCGCTTTGTCAGCCACAGCTTGCTGGGCCTCGGCTCGCAAGTTCCGGTGGCGCTGCTCAACAGCTCGCCTCTGCGCCGCTTGCTCAACGACAAGTTGCACATGAACGGCATCGCCGAATCCATCGCGCAAAAGCAATTGCAGGCGGTAGCGGTGACTGCGTTTGGCTACGAGTCCGGTCAAGCCGTCACGTTCTACCAGGGCGGCGGCACCATCGACGCCTGGTTGCGCCATCGGCGAATCGGCGTGCCGACCAAACTGTCCGTTGACCATTTGCTCGCCAGTTCGGCGATTCCATTGCTGTTCGCCCCGGTGAAAATCGGCGAGGAGTATTTTGGGGATGGCGCGGTGCGGCAATCGGCGCCGATCAGCCCGGCGTTGCACCTGGGCGCCAGTCGGGTGCTGGTGGTGGGTGTCAGCGGCAACCCGCGCGGCGTCGATCCCGAGCAACCGCTGCAACGCGCCTATACAGGGCAACAACCCACGCTGGCGCAGATCGGCGGGCACATGCTCAACAGTACGTTCATTGACAGCCTGGAAAGCGACATCGAGCTTTTACAGCGTCTGAATCAGTTCAGTCATCTCATGCCCGACGGCACGCCGACCCGTGCGTTGGGTGTGGCGCCTGTTGAGGTTTTGGTGATTTCACCGAGTCAGCCTATCGACGAGATTGCCGCGCGCCATCGCCAGGAGTTGCCGGCGGCATTGCGCCTGTTTCTGCGTGGGCCGGGGGCGACCAAGACCAGTGGAGCGGGGGTGTTGAGTTATCTGTTGTTCGAGGCGGGGTATTGCAGCGAGTTGATTGATCTGGGACGGCGGGATGCGCTGGCCAAGAAGGATGAGTTGTGCCGGTTTCTGGGGCTGCCATAAAACAAAGATCGCAGCCTTCGGCAGCTCCTACAGAGGGAACGCATTCCAATGTAGGAGCTGGCGAAGCCTGCGATCTTTTGATGTTAAATCAGAAGTGAACCTTGACCAGGAAGCTGGTCACGCTCTGATCGGTCTTGAAGCCCTGGCTGTCTTCGATACCGTACTTGTTCTTCCAGTAGTCATACTCGACACCGACGTACAACTGCTTCTCGCCCAGGTTCAGCGCTTTGCCCAGGTCGTACTTGATCTGCGGATTGAAGTGCAGGTTGGCGTGGTATTCGCCTTTTTTGTTGACGTCGTTGTCGACCACCCAGTCCATGAAACCATCGATCAGGATGTTCGAGTCGCCGACCGGAATGGTGTAGGACCAGACCGGCGTGACCTGCCAGATATTGTCGCCCGGACGGTCGCCTTCGGTGTGACGGTTGTAGAAGTTCAACTGGAAGTAGTCGAAGCCCGGGATGGCCAGGTCGAAACCAGGACCGATCAGGTAGGACTCGGTATCGTCTTCACCGAACTCGTACGTCATGGCCAGCAGCACGTCTTTGATCGGGCCTAGCTCGAACTTCTGATCGAAGATCTTGTTGAACGACAGGCGTGGGCTCAATTCGCCGTAGTAGGTGTTCTCACCCGCGAAGGAATCTTCCTTGCCGTTGTAGAAAATCTTGTCGATGAAGAAGAAGTTGTCGCCGTATTTCCAGCCATCGGCGTGCTCGAAGGTCACCGTCTGCTGGATGCGCGGATTGACCTGGAAGTCCTTGCCATACAGGTAGGTCAGGCTGTTGTTCTGCCATTGCAGCAAGTCGCCGGCCATGGCCTGCCCCCCAGCCAGCATTGATCCCGCCAGCATCAGGCTAGTGCACGTACGTTTCATTCGGTTGCTCCCAAAAAGTAGTGGTTTCACGTTTTTTTTAAGGTCGACGCTCTGGTGTGGCGCCTTTTTCTGAAGCGGAAAATATTCATCCAATCGGTCAGCTTTAGTGCTGTTAGCAAGAGCTGCGCCAAGGCTTTCACAAAGCAAAAAAACTCCCGCTCGGCTGCTCAAAAACAGTCGATTGAGAGTCATTCGGGAAGGCCTGGGGACCGTCCAGAGCCGGGATAAGTTGGCTTTCTGGTCAGGAATTAAATCCGGGCTTTTTTTTAAAGCGGATTCAGGCGGCCGCGGAGAATACTGACTCCTTGGCCAGGTCTCAAGTGCCCCGCAACAGCGCACCGACGACAGGTTTGGGGCACGGTTGCGGGTCATCTTAGAAATGCACCTTCACCAGCAGGCTGGTGGTGTTTTCATTGGTGTCGAGGTTGCCGTTGTTTTCGATGCCGTACTTGTCTTTCCAGTAGCTGTACTCGGCGCCGACATACACCTGTTTCTCCCGCCAGCCGAGGGCTTTGCCCAGGTCGTATTTGATCTGCGGGTTGAAGTGCAGGTTGGCGTGGTAGGTGCCGTGCGAGTTCTGGTCGTTGTCCACGACCCAGTCGATGTAACCGTCGATCAACACGCTCGAATTGCCCACTGGAATGGTGTACGACCAGGCTGGGGTGATTTGCCAGACATCGTCGCCGGCGCGCGAGCCTTCGGTCCGGCGGTTATAGAAGTTCAAGGTGAAAAAGTTGAAGCCCGGGATCGCGAGGTCGAAACCGGGGCCGATCAGGTAAGCCTCGGTGTCGTCTTCGCCGTTCTCGTAGGTCATGGCCAGCAGCACGTCCTTGATCGGGCCGAATTCGAAACGGCGGTCGAGGATTTTGCCGAGAGAGAGGCGCGGGCTGAACTCGCCGTAATAGGCGTGGACGCCTTTGTTGCGGTCTTTCTCGCCGTTGTAGTAGGTGCTGTCGATAAACATGAAGTTATCGCCGTACTTCCAGCGGTCGGCGTGTTCGAAGGTAATCGTCTGCTGGATCGACGGGTTGACCGCGAAATCCTTGCCGTACAGATAGCTCAGGCTGTTGGTCTGCCACAGCAGCAGATCGCCGGCCATGGCCTGACTCGCGGCCAGCAGGCCACCACTCAACAGCAAGTTGGTTTGTGTCCGAATCATCTGTTGCTCCCTCTTGTTTTTATTTTTCAGGCGCAGAGTTGCCAACCCTGTGGGAGCGAGCAGGCTCGGTCCCACAGGTTCTGTGGTTGCTTTGTTAATGCGAGTTAGCGTGACAGTCGTTGATCGCCGCGCGTTCGGCGCCGCCAAGGATGTTGAACAGCAAGTTCAGCGTCAGCGCACTGAGGGTGGCCATGGCGATACCGCTGTGGGTAATCGGGCTCATCCACAGGGGCAGGTGGGCGAAAAACTCCGGACGCACCACCGGGATCAGGCCCATGCCGATGCTCACCGCCACCAGCAACTGGTTGCGACGGTCACCGATGTCGGCTTCCTGGAGAATCTTGATCCCGGTGGCGGCGACCATGCCGAACATCGCAATCGCGGCACCACCGAGCACCGCTGGCGGAATCGACGCCACCAGGAACGCGGCTTTCGGCAGCAGGCTCAGGACAATCAGCAAACCACCGGCGACGATGGTCACCGAACGGCAACGCACGCCGGTCATTTGCACCAGGCCGATGTTCTGCGCGAAAGAGGAGTGGGTGAAGGTGTTGAAAAAACCAGCGAAGAACGAAGCGCCGGCATCACACAGCAAGCCGCGACGCAGCATCCGTGGGCAGACTTCCTGGCCGGTGATCTTGCCCAGCGCGAGGAACATCCCGGTGGACTCGACGAAAATGATCACCACGACAAGGCACATCGACAGAATCGGCGCGAGTTCGAATTTCGGCATGCCGAAATGCAGCGGGGTAACGAATTGCAGCCATGGCGCCTGAGCCATGCCACTGAGGTCGACCATGCCGAGCACGCCGCAGAGCACGTAGCCCAGGCACATGCCGATCAGCACGGAAATGTTGACCCAGAAACCGCGCATGAAGCGATGCACCAACAGGATGGTGCCCAGCACCAGCGCGGCGATGGTCAGGTAAATCGGCGAACCGAATTGAGCGGCGCTTGCTCCGCCGCCGGCCCAGTTCACGGCCACGGGGAACAACGATAAACCGATCGAGGTGATGACCGTGCCGGTCACCAGCGGCGGGAAGAAGCGGACGACCTTGGACATGAACGGCGCGATGAGCATGCCGAAGAACCCGGCGGCGATGGTCGCGCCGAAGATCCCTTGCAGGCCGATACCGGGCATGCCGGCCATGGCGACCATGCTGCCGACAGCGGCGAAACTGGCACCCATCATCACCGGCATGCGAATGCCCATGGGGCCGATGCCCAGCGATTGAACGATGGTGGCGATGCCGGCGACCAGCAGGTCGGCGTTGATCAGGAAGGCGATTTCTTCACGACTCAGGCCAGCGGCCTGTCCGATGATCAGCGGCACCGCGATGGCGCCGCCGTACATCAGCAGAACATGTTGCAGACCGACCAGGATCAGTTGCAAAAGGGGTAAACGCTGAATGGCGGGTGCGTCGGGGATGCGCGCTTTGGAGAGCTCGGACATGCAACACCTCGGATCTTTTTTATTCTTGTGATTAACAGCTGCTGGCAGCTGTTTCGCATCAGGTGGACCGCATTGCGGCCATTCGCGGGCAAGCCCGCTCCCACACAGGCAATGCAAAACCTGTGGGAGCGAGCTTGCTCGCGAAGCTTTTAACGATTAATTGGTCGGAGCTCCCTGAGCAATCCAGGCACCGATCAGGTCACGTTCCTGCTGGGTCATCTGCGTGATGTTGCCCAGTGGCATGATCTGGCTGGCGACGGCTTGAGCCTGGATGCGCGCAGCGTTCTGGCGAATCTGCTCGGGAGTGTCGAACATCACACCGGCCGGGGCTGCACTGAACAGTGGGCTGGTCGGTTTCGCCGAATGGCAGACCGAACAACGTTCCTGAATCACGCTGTGCACCTTGTCGAAACCAGGACCGGCGTTGGAGGCCTGAGCCGGAGCGGCTGCTGGTGCCTCGGCAGGTTTGGCTTCAGCTGGTTTCAAACCACCACCTACTGCAGTTTCCGGCAGTGGCTGGTATTCGATGGCAGCAGGAGCCTTGGCCACTTCAGGGGCGCTGGACATCGGCTTCGGACCGGACACATAAGCCAGGCAGATCATGCCCACCGCTGCCACGGGCAGGGTCCAGGCAAACTTGTGGCTGTCGTGACGGGTGTTGAAGTAGTGACGTACCAACACCGCCAGCACCGCGATCCCGGCCAGGATCAACCAGTTGTACTGGCTGCCGTAGGTGCTCGGGAAGTGGTTGCTGATCATGATGAACAGCACGGGCAAGGTGAAGTAGTTGTTGTGACGCGAACGCAGCAAACCTTTGGCTGGCAGCGCCGGATCAGGCGTGCGGTTCTCGGCGATGGCCGCTACCAGTGCGCGTTGCGCCGGCATGATGATGCGGAACACGTTGCCGACCATGATGGTGCCGATGATCGCGCCGACGTGCAGGTACGCACCGCGACCACTGAACACTTTGCTGAAGCCATAGGCTGCGGCGATGATCAGCACGAACAGGATGGCGCCAAGCAGGGCAGGGCGTTTGCCCAGGGCCGAGTCGCAGAGGAAGGAGTAGATGAACCAGCCGACGAACAGCGAGCCGATGCCCAGCAGTACACCTTCAGTACCGCTCAGGGTACTGCCCGGAGCCAGCAGATAGAGCGTCGGGTTGGAGTAGAACACCACGCACAGCAGCGCGATACCCGACATCCAGGTGAAGTAGGCTTCCCATTTGAACCAGTGCAGGTTGTCCGGCATGGTCGGTGGAGCCAGTTTGTATTTTTCCAGGTGGTAGATACCGCCGCCGTGGATCGCCCACAAATCGCCGGCCAGACCGCTTTTCGGGTTGACCCGATTGAGGTTGTTTTCCAGCCAGACGAAGTAGAACGATGCGCCGATCCAGGCCACACCAGTAATCATATGAACCCAGCGCACGCTCAGGTTCAGCCATTCCAACAGATGTGCTTCCACAGTCTTTACCTCTCGCCTGTCACTCTGTTGTCGAGTGATCAGACCTTCTCTTATTGGTGGGGGGCGAGGATCAAACGCTCATCCTCTTTGAAAAAATGCTCATCGCAGTTATTGCCTGTGCCACTGCGATCAACCACCAGGAAGTCATCCCGCTTTTCGATCGTCAGCACCGGGTGGTGCCAAACGCCGCGATGGTAATTAATGCCCTGCCTGCCGTTGGTGACGAAGGCGCGGACCAAGCCTGATACAGGTTCATCGCCAAGTGGCGCGACCACGATCAGAAAGGGGTTGCCGAGCAGCGGAATGAAAGCCTGGCTGCCCAACGGGTGACGCTCCAGCATGCTCACGGTCAGCGGCATGTCCTGCGCGTCGGCGCGGAAAATGCTGATGATCGCGTTGTCCTCAGGCGTAGCGGTTTCGACCGTCGCCAGTTTGTGGAAGCGCATGGTCGAACCGTTGTTGATCATGAAATGATCGCTGCCGTCGGTTTCGATCACGTCACCGAAAGGGGCGAAGGCTTCTTTGGTCAGCGGTTCAATCGTCAATGTGCGCATGCTGTTCTTTTCCGAATTCTGTGTTGTTGAACTTGTCAGTGCGTCTTGCGCGATCCCTGTAGGAGCTGGCGAAGCCTGCGATCTTTTGACTTTGTTTTTAAGATCAAAAGATCGCAGCCTGCGGCAGCTCCTACAGGCTCAGCATTACTTTGCGACCTTGCCCAGTACGCGCAGGCGGCTCACACCACCATCCGGGAACACGTTCAGCCGGATGTGGGTGATCGGGCCCAGTGCCTTGATCTGCTCGGCGAAGGTGTGTTCGGCGTGCATTTCCAGTTTCTGGCTTGGCAGCAGTTCGCGCCAGAACAGCGATTGGGTTTCGATCTGGCTGTCGGTGCCGCCCTTGACGAACGCGCCCTGGATCGAGCAGGTATCCGGGTAGTTGCCTTTGAAGTGCAGGGTGTCGACGATGATTTTCTCGATCTCGCCCGGGTGACCCAGTGCGACGATGACCCAGTCATTGCCCGGTGTACGACGACGCGCGGTTTCCCAGCCGTCGCCCATGTTGATGCCACGGCCCGGGTTGAGGATGTTGCTCATGCGGCCGAAGTGTTCGTCAGAGCAGGCGAGGGCGCGGCCGCCGTTCAGGGCTGCGGCCAGGTCAACTTGCTCGTTGTCGCCAACAGCCGACCAGTCGCGGTGCGGAATGCCGTACACGCGCAGACGGGCAACACCGCCATCCGGGTAGATGTTGAAGCGCAGGTGACTGAACGCCTGGTCGTTGCTGATTTCATGGTAGTGGTGGCTGTTGCCTTGCAGTTCGACGGCGGACAGCACTTCAGTCCACTGGGTGTTTTCGTTCGGCTCGCCTTCAGCCAGGAAGCAGGCTTCCAGGGAGGCCGATGGCGGGAAGTTGCCGGTGAAGAATGAAGTGTCGATGTCGACGCCCTTGATCGAACCCGGGACACCCAGGCGGATCACAGCGCTGTCGTAGCCTTCGAAGCGCTTGCGGCGCGACTCCCAGCCGTCCATCCACTTGCCGTTGTCATCGAACACGCCCTCCTTCCATACGGCCGGGGTCGGTTGGAACAGACGATTGGCGTCTGCGAACCAGTCATCGGTGACCGAGATGATTTTGGTGCCCAGGCGGGCGTCGGCCAGGTTGACGAACTTTTCGAAAGGTACGGCGTAAGCTTTCATTCTTCTTGTCTGCCTTTAAATAAGTGGCTTGGGATGCTTGCAGTGCCCTGGGTATTTTCGCGTTTTTAATACTCGGGCAAGGCTTGCTATAGGGTCAGTAATCGGAACAGGGCGATCTTGTTGATCTCCGCCAGCGCGCATTTGAATTCGGTCTCGACCGAGTTGTGGATGCGCGTTTCGAACGCTGCGAGGATCTGATGCCGGTTGCTGCCTTTTACCGCCATGATGAAGGGAAACTTGAACTTGGCCTTGTAGGCATCGTTCAGCTCGGTGAAGCGTTGGAACTCTTCGGCCGTGCATTGGTGAATACCGGCGCCAGCCTGTTCATTAGTGCTGGCTTCGGTCAGTTGGCCCTGGACGGCCGCACGGCCTGCCAGGTCCGGGTGAGCGTTGATCAGGGCCAGTTGGCTTTCATGATCGGCGCTCAACAGGATGTCGCTCATGCGCTGGTGCAGGGTTTCGATCTCGTCGATCGAAGCGTCCTGACCCAGGTCGAAGGCCTTCTCGGCCACCCATGGCGAATGTTCGTAGATATCGGCAAAAGCGGCGACGAAAGCGTCGCGGCTCAGGCTCGAAGGTTTGACGGTTTGAAAGGTGCTCATTTGGCAGCCCCTGTGTACGGGTGAGTTTCTTGCCAGTGGCGCGCGATGTCGACGCGACGGCTGAACCACACCTGTTCATGACTTTTAGCGTATTCGATAAAGCGCTTGAGCGAAGCCAGACGCGCCGGACGGCCGATCAGGCGGCAGTGCAAACCGATCGACAGCATTTTCGGTGCTTCGGCGCCTTCCGCGTAGAGCACGTCGAACGCGTCTTTGAGGTATTCGAAGAAATCGTCGCCCTTGTTGAAACCCTGGACCTGGGTGAAGCGCATGTCGTTGGTGTCCAGCGTGTACGGGATCACCAAGTGCGGCTTGCCGGTCGGGTTGTTCGGTTCCCAGTAGGGCAGGTCGTCGTCGTAAGTGTCGCAGTCGTAGAGGAAACCGCCTTCTTCCATCACCAGGCGACGGGTGTTCGGACCGGTGCGGCCGGTGTACCAGCCCAGTGGGCGCTCGCCAGTAATTTCAGTGAGGATGCGGATCGCTTCGAGCATGTGCTCGCGTTCCTGGTTCTCGTCCATGTACTGGTAGTCGATCCAGCGGTAGCCGTGGCTGCAGATCTCGTGGCCGGCATCGACCATGGCGCGGATCACATCCGGGTGGCGCTGGGCGGCCATGGCCACGGCGAAGATGGTCAGCGGAATGTCGAATTCCTTGAACAGTTTCAGAATCCGCCAGACGCCGGCGCGGCTGCCATACTCGTAAAGGGATTCCATGCTCATGTTGCGCGCGCCTTGCAGCGGCTGGGCGGACACCATTTCCGAGAGGAAGGCTTCGGACTCTTTGTCGCCGTGCAGGATATTGCGCTCGCCACCTTCTTCGTAATTGAGTACGAACGACAGGGCGATGCGGGCATTGCCCGGCCAGTGTGGGTGCGGAGGGTTACTGCCGTAACCGATCAGGTCGCGAGGGTAGTCAGCGCTCACTGCAGTCTTCCTTCTTATTCGTGATGACAGTTTGTGTGATACGCCTTGGCTGGCGTCACAGCGATGGGCTGATTGTATACAACTTTATATTTACTTTGTAAGCCTGATTTTTTGCATTTTTCTTTAACGGTCATCTTTTCGTGCTATTGGGATCAGCCTGCAAGAAATCTGCCTGATTGGTCAGCTAATGATTGCGGGGTTCAGCAACGGTGCGCTTTGGCTGTTAATCAGCGGGAAATCCACGGATGGCGCCAGTGGCGGTAAAAATGTCGTTTTTATTGTGTACAATTTTTTTGAAAAGTGTCTTAATCAGTCGCTCGCCGCAGCTTTTCGTGCTCCGAATCGGTGCGGTCTCCTTTTCAACTGACTTCGGGAGGCGCGAGGTCTGACTGCTTCCACGCAGGCAGGCGCGCAGAATCAATGGGACGTTTGACTACACACGTTTTGGACGCTGCACACGGTTGCCCGGGCAGCTCGATCAAGGTCGAGTTGTACCGTGTTGAAGGTTCGCACCTGGAATTGGTCGCCAGTGCGATTACCAACAGCGATGGCCGTGTCGATGCACCGTTGCTGCAAGGCGATGACTACCGCACCGGGGTCTATCAGGTTCAGTTCCATGCGGGCGATTACTACCGCGCCCGTGGCGTTCAGCTGCCGGAACCGGCGTTCCTGGATGTGGTGGTGCTGCGTTTTGGCATCTCCGCCGAACAGGATCACTACCATGTGCCGCTGCTGATCTCGCCTTACAGCTACTCCACGTACCGCGGCAGCTGATCCCCCAAGCAGCTGCCATCACCTGGAAGCGACTGCGCATATAGCTTCTTTGGTCTTTCGCCCGCTCACACTGCGGGCTTTTTTTCGTCTGGAGAAAAGTCAAAAGATCGCAGCCTTCGGCAGCTCCTACATGGGACCGCATTCCATGTGTAGGAGCTGCCGAAGGCTGCGATCTTTTGATCTTGCTGTTAGCGGCTCAGCAGGGAAGCCGCACCCGCACCACTGAACAACCCCGCACTGATCCGGTTAAACCAGCTCTGCCCCTTGCCGCTGCGCAGATACCGCGCCGCACCATGGGCGCCGAGGCCGTAGGCCAACTTGCACAGCAGATCCAGCACCGTCCAGGTTGCGATCATCACCAGCAGTTGCGGTAGGAACGGTTGCTCTGCACTCAGGAACTGCGGCAGGAAAGCCGCGAAGAAAAGGATGTCTTTCGGATTGCTGGCACCGAGCATGAAGGCGCGGCCGAACAATGCGCGAAAACGAGGCACCGGGGCTGCCAGCGGCACTTCAGCGCCGTGGGAAGGCTGGCGCGATTGCTGCCAGCTCTGCCAGGCGAGGTAGAACAGGTACAGCGCGCCGACGACTTTCAGTGCGCTGAACAGTTGTTCCGACGCCAGCAACAAGGCACCCAGGCCCAGCGCCGACGCACTCAGCAGGCAGATCGATGCAATCACACCGCCGAGAAACGCCGGGTAGGAACGGCGCAGGCCGTAGTTCAGGCTGTTGCTGATCATCAACAACGACAATGGCCCCGGGATCAGGATCACTACCAGCGCAGCGCCGCTGAACAGCAGCCAGGTTTCCAGACTCATCACTTTCCTCCATTTGCACAAAAGCCTCACCCGACGGGGTGAGGCTGTTTTGAAACGTGTCTCGCGTAAGGCTTACAGGAAGATGAACTTGGCGATGAAGATCGCGCAGAGCACCCACAGGCTGACGGAAATTTCCTTGTACTTGCCGGTACCGGCCTTCAACGCCACGTAGGTGATGAAGCCCAGCGCGATGCCGTCGGCGACCGAGAAGGTCAGCGGCATCATGATTGCGGTAACGATCGCCGGAATGCTGTCGGTCGCTTCGTCCCATTCAATGTGGGCCATGCCGCCCATCATCAGCATCGCTACATAAATCAGCGCACCAGCGGTGGCATAGGCAGGGATCATGCCGGCCAGCGGAGCGAAGAACATGGCTGCAATAAATAGCACACCTACGGTCACTGCGGTAAGACCAGTCCGACCACCCGCTGCTACACCCGCGGCACTTTCCACGTAGCTGGTGACCGGTGGCACGCCAACCACTGCACCAAATACGCTGGACGCACTGTCGGCTTTCATAGCACGGGAGAGGTTTTCGATCTTGCCGTCAGCGCCCACCAGGTTGGCGCGCTGGGCTACGCCCATCAAGGTGCCGGCGGTGTCGAACATGTGCACGAAGAGGAACGCCAAGACCACGCTGATCATGCTGACGTTGAACACGCCGGCGACGTTCATGGCCATCCAGGTCGGGGCCAGGCTCGGCGGTGCCGACATGATCCCTTCGTAATGCACCAGGCCCAGGCCCCAACCGGCGAGGGTGACGGTGATGATGCTGATGAGGATCGCACCGAACACTTTGTGATAGCTGAGGATGGCGATCATCAGGAAGCATACGGCCGCGAGCAGTGGGCCAGGTTCGCGCAGGGAGCCGAGCTTGATCAGGGTGGCCGGGCTATCAACGACGATGCCCGCAGTTTTCAAACCGATCAGACCGAGGAACAGACCGACGCCGGCGCCCATGGCGAAGCGCAGGCTGACCGGGATGCTGTTGAGCAGCCATTCGCGAATCCGTGAGAAGGTCAGAATCATGAACAGCACACCGGAGACAAACACCGCACCGAGGGCGGTTTCCCAGTTGTAGCCCATGGTGCCGACCACGGTGTAAGTGAAGAACGCGTTCAAGCCCATGCCCGGCGCCAGGCCGACCGGCCAGTTGGCGTACAGGCCCATCAACAGGCAGCCCAGTGCAGCGGCGATACAGGTGGCGACGAACGCCGCGCCGTGATCGATCCCGGCGTCAGCCATGATGTTCGGGTTGACGAAGATGATGTAGGCCATCGTGATGAAGGTAGTCAGACCGGCAATCAGCTCGGTCTTCACCGTGGTGCCGTGCAAGCTGAGTTTGAACAGACGTTCCAGCAAGCCATTGCGTAGTGGCGGCGAGAGATCCAGCGTCGATGCTTCGGATTTGCGGCTTTCCACAGCGAGTACTCCTCAAGAGTTTTATTTTTATTTCCAGGGCCGGATCCGAGAGGGGTGGCAGCGGCCCTTTGAGGTACTTGCGAATTTGTTGACCGTCTGGTCAGGAACTCGCACGAGGTGGATTATGCTTTTGTATACAAAGAAAGCAAATAATGTTTTTGATTTTGTCGACGAAAAATTTGGCTTTAGTGATATATCGCCTGACAGGGCGGCATCGCGGGCAAGGTTTGCGCGTTGGCTACCTGATCGCCAGCCCGGACCTGTTCTCGAATTTGCTCACGGATATTTGCGGGTGAACTTCAGCCATATCGACTCGGCGCGATTGGACGAGGGGCTTGGGCGATTGGCGGCAGTGGTGCGACAGGCGCAAGCGGCCTGAAACAAATAAACCGGCGCAAGGGCCGGTTTATTTTTGTCTGGAATTTGCGGCGTCTGTGCGGGCCTCATCGCGGGCAAGCCATGCTTCTACAGAGTTGGAGTCGTTATCGAGTCGATGTACGCCTCGAATCTGTAGGAGCATGGCTTGCCCGCGATAGCGTCCTTGAAGACACCGAAAAATTGTCAGGCTGCAGCGAACCGCTTATCCAGATAATCAATAATCACCTTGGACTCATACATCCAGGTCGTCTGGCCGTTCTCTTCAATGCGCAGGCACGGCACCTTGATCTTGCCGCCTTGCTCCAGCAGGGTCTGGCGATCCTGTTCGTTGTTCTTCGCATCACGCAACGCCACCGGCACATTCAGGCGGCGCAGGGTGCGGCGGGTTTTCACGCAGAACGGGCAGGCGTGGAACTGATACAGGGTCAGGCCTTTGGCGGCGGATTCGACCTGAGCCTGAGCGGCAGCCGGGCGTTGCTTCTTGCTTGGGCGAGTCAGGAAGTCGATGAAGATGATCAGTTGGCCAAGGCCGACACGAAGCGCTTTTACGAACACGTTGAAAGCCTCACGGGGCGAAATGAAGAAAGGCGCGCAGCTTACCTGATTTTTCACAGGCGAAAAAAAACCGGCGATGAATGCCGGTTTTCCTTGTGTTGCAAATTACTTGATGAGGCTGAGGAATTCGCTGCGGGTCGCGGCGTTCTCGCGGAACTCACCGAGCATCACCGAGGTGATCATGGTCGAATTCTGCTTTTCCACACCGCGCATCATCATGCACATGTGCTTGGCCTCGATCACCACGGCAACGCCCAGCGCGCCGGTGACTTGCTGGACCGCGTCGGCGATCTGGCGGCTGAGGTTTTCCTGGATCTGCAGGCGGCGGGCGTACATATCGACGATCCGCGCGACTTTCGACAAACCCAAAACCTTGCCGCTCGGGATATAGGCAACATGCGCCTTGCCGATGAACGGCAGCAGGTGGTGTTCGCACAACGAGTACAACTCGATGTCCTTGACCAGCACCATTTCGCTGTTGTCGGAGCTGAACAAGGCACCGTTGGTGACTTCTTCGAGCGTTTGTTCATAACCGCGGCAAAGGTACTGCATGGCTTTGGCGGCACGTTTTGGCGTGTCGAGCAGGCCTTCGCGGGAAACGTCCTCGCCGAGCTGGCCGAGGATCGCCGTGTAATTCTGTTCCAGTGTCACAGAGCTTTATTCCGTATGGGTTCTAGAGGGGTACGGTTTCTGTCTGTACCAATTTTGTACCATTCAGGCTTTGCTCCAGCTTCCCGACTTCGCTCCAGTCTTCACTGGAGTTGATCCATCGGGCATAGGTCGACAGTAGCATTTGCACGCTGTGGCCGAGCTGATTCGCAATGAACCCGAGGTTCATGCCTGCCATTAGGCACATGGTAGCGTAAGTGTGCCGGCAGTTGTATTGCCGTCTGGCCCTGATGCCCAAAGCCACCAGTGCCGCCTTGAAGTGTTTATCGGTAACGCTGGCCTGTTGAATGAACTCGAAGTTCTTGGTCGGTGGGAACACGTAAGGCGACTGCTTGTGTTGTCGCCGGCTCTGCTTCGCCCTCAACTCGGCCACATTCTTGGCCACCTCAATCGCATTTAATGCCCTGCTGTTCAGCATGACCCGCCGCGTTTCGCGGGTTTTTGTGCGCTCCTCTATCTTGTAGTCCGCCACGATTCGACACACGTTGGCTACTCGCCCCTCCGTATCTACCTCATCCCAACGCAGCGCAGCTATTTCCCCTGGACGCATGCCGGTATAGAACGCGAACTCGAAGTAAGCCGCGTACACCTGCATTGAACCGCTCAGCTGTTTATATAGGTGTCCGATTATCAAATCTGCCTCAGCCACGGTGAATGGATCGACGAGTTTCTTCGCTTTGGATGGCAGTTCAATCGAACCGGCTGGGTTACGCGTGATCAATTCATCGTTCACCGCGCTTTCAAACATTGTGTGCAGGCGCTGGATCGCCGACCGCTTTACAGTTGGAGACTTCCACGCGGTTTCGCTTACGATTTTTCTAAGCAATGCCGAGGTGATCTGGTCAATCGGGATCATTGCCAGTCGAGGCATCCAGTAGATGTTCAGGGATATCCGGTAGTTTTTGCGGGTGCCTTTCACTACTTCGCGGCTGTCGAGCCAGGTTTGAGCGTAGCCCCCGAACAGAGGCGTAGCTGAGTAGGTGGCGTAAGTGGAGTTTGGGAAAAGCTCGGCGTAACGCTGGTCATCCATTACGCCATGCTTGATCAGGCTGACTACTGTAGCGCGTAGATCTGCGGCTGCTTTAATGCCTTTTGGCGTTTGGGGATAGGGGAGGGTCTCGCAGCGCCGGAACTTCCAGGTGAAGCGAATCCTGACTGACTGACCCGCGAATTCAACTCCGGCGGGCAATCCCAAAGGCTTTCTAGCCATGCCTCATATCTCCTGATGCTGTAGTAAATCTGGCCATCTATTTCGTTCCACACCCCTCTCGGGATGATGTTGCGCTGGCGCTTACCCTGGAGAGCACGCCGAGTTGTGCCGACCATCTCCGCGAAGTTCTTCTCCGCGACCTTGTCGGACAGGTACTCAACCGGTAGCTGTTCTGCTGCTGCCATGATGATGCTCCATGCCGCGCGTGGCGGCAGAAGGTGGTGATGGGTTTATTCGTCGTCCGAGTCAGCGTCGTCTTCACCGTCATG
Organism: Pseudomonas sp. NFX98; assembly: GCF_047784845.1. Taxonomy (NCBI): domain Bacteria; kingdom Pseudomonadati; phylum Pseudomonadota; class Gammaproteobacteria; order Pseudomonadales; family Pseudomonadaceae; genus Pseudomonas; species Pseudomonas sp. NFX98. Next base: position 37,079 of record NZ_JBLNNF010000026.1, read on the forward strand.
GCTGACGCTGATAGGGAGTTTGCCCAGACGCTCCAATGCCACGACGAGTCCGATGCGCAGGCCCTTAGCCATATCTTTTGTGAGCATGATTTCGACCGGGTCTTCGGTACCTAGCTGAAGCGTCACGCCTTCCTTGGCGTTGTCGCTGATCAGGCGCAATTGGTCGGCCTGCCGCTTGTGCCACGCAAGCAACGACTCGATCATTTCGCCGACGTCTTGGGGGGCGCTGATCGACCCCTCCAGCGCGCCCGTGACCAGCTTCTTCAGTTCCGCTTTTTCTTCTTCTGCGCGCTCGAGCTGATCGTCGGCGGCGAACGGCCCGCCAACCATTGACCAGCTGCTGGCGAATACCTGGGCTTGATCCATGATGGCTTTAACAGTTTTCTCAGACATGCGAATTCCTCGCCCGCCGTTCACCGGCAGGCTGGTAGGTGGAAGAGGGGTTAGGGAAGCGTGCTGCCGATTTGTGCTGCTACGACGGTGATTGCCTGGCGGAGAGCGCCGCCTCGTTCGGCGTCATCGGTCCAACCGATGTTCTCGCCGAAGCTGCGCCGCTCGACCATCACGTATTGCAGCTTGGTGAACCAAAGGATGCTGAGCTGAAGCTCTACAGCAATGCGCACTGCCTGGCCTTCATCACCGAGCGGATTCCATTGCTCCCGGCCGGAGTCTGGATCGTCGTAGTAGAAGGCATCGCTTCCGCGCCGATACTCCAGTTCGAAGCCCATGGCCTTGGCTGAGAGCCGCAACAGTTCATTGTCGTTCATCGCCACGGCCCCTTGTAGATGAGCCAGAGCATGTAGAGCGGGGCTGCTATTGGGATGATCATGTGGCCACCGCTGCGACAGAGAGGAAGATGGCGCCCCAGATGCAGGCGCTTACAGCCATGCATTTCAGGATCATCAGCACTCGCTCCAGTTCATGGCTTGGATGTATTCGCACGGAATCACCAGCCTGTCGGTTGGCACTGTGCTTTCGGTCTTGGCGTCGCCGAAATATGCAATGGCAGCCTGGGCGCGCTCGAGCGATAGTTGGGCATGGCGCATCTGCCAGGACTTGCGGTGTTTGAACGATCGCAGCGCCAAAGCCTTATCGGTGTAGGCGAATCGCCGACCGTGCTCGCCTCCATCCTTCAGGACCCGCTTGCGGTACTTCTTCAGCAGGTATTCACGCTGCGAACCGCCGAAGAGGTTGTTGTCGAATTCATCCACGATGTACCAGCACTGCTCGGTTTCACCGATAACCACGTACTTTCTGCAAATTACTTCCAGGCCTTTTGGGTCCAGTTCGTCGACGTAGCGATAATGGTCCGGGCCGAGCTTTTTCTTTTCCATGGGCGCACTCGTCCTTGCCGCTATAGCGGCTGACTTTGAAGGGGGAGGGAGTTACTGGATCGATGCGGCTTCGAGCGCTTCGTCGATCTCTGGATATTCAGGGCGTGCGGGCGGATAGGCCGGAGCTTTCATTGCTTGGTCAATGGCGGCGCGAAGGTTCTCGCTGTAGTCCTCGCCGATCACGCGCTCGTTTGGCTTGTCCATCCAATGGCCGACAATTTCGATGCTGATGCTGCTGTCACCTGCATCGCCGTTGGGACTGCTGTCGTAGCGGACATCCCAGCAATTCGATTCCAGTGCATCGAGACGGGCCTTGTCTCGCTCCAGCTCATCAATCCGCTGATCCGCTGCGTTCAGGCGCAGCTGCAGGGCGTCACGCTCGGCGGTGACCCGGTCGAATTCTGCAGTGCTTGGGCTGACTTCGATCATCGGCAGCCATCCGACAGGCGTGCCGACGCCCTGCGTGAAGTGGTCATGAGTCCAGCACCATCCGGCGAAACGCCAAGCATCCTCCCCATCGTTGTCGAAGTTGTTCGCGCCAATGGTCGGAGCCTCATCAGCATCTTCAGTTGAATGTTCATCGAAGCTGACCAACAGGCGAAGCAGCGTTCCATCCTTTGGTGCGCTTTCCATGCCGCGCCATTTCGGATCGTGGTTTTCTTGAGTTCCGCATTTGGTGCAGACCAGCAAGAACTCGCCGTCGTCAGTCCATTCGTGATCGCACACCGACTTTGCATCGGCTTTCGGCGCGGCAGGGGCGGATCCAAGCATGGCAGCCCAGCAAAGTTTCGCGCGGAATGCCGCTTGCTGGCATCCGCTCATCTCCTGGTACTGCTCCCAGACTTCCTCATCGGTAAAGCACTCATCTGGCACTGACTCGAAACCGTTTATCACCATGGTTTCGGTCGGTTCGACCGGCACCAGCTTCCATTGACTGTTCATCCTGCGATCTCCGATATCAGCCTCACTGGCCGGGCCGAGGTAAGTAATTGTTGGCTCGCTCACTTTGAACCCCCTCAATTGTCCGTACCCGTGTAGGTGCGCCAAGGGACCTTGACGCCGTTGACCAGAAAGCCCCAGTCACCGCGCCACTTGCTGGTGATGAAGAGGGTGATGACGCCGCTGGGGGATACCTGGTCGATGCGGTGGTATTCGCCGTGGTTGAGTCGCGCGGTGTCGCCGGCGGGTCGCTTGTATTCCAGATCGGTGTGGCCACCGACTGACCAGAAGTGACGACGCTGTTCCATGTACCAGCCGCGCAGGATGATGGTCCGGGCATTCCACGGGTGGTCATGCAGATCCCGATCTTCGTCCGGCCGCATGATGTGATGGATGCGAAACGACCACGGGAACCACCAGAACGCCGGCTTGTGCGTTTCCCTGCTGTACGGGTTGAACAGCCACCAGCGGCCCATGTACATCTCGGAGCCATCGGCGGACATGATGTGCAGGTACGGTGTGCGCTGGGCGCGGGCGATGATCCAGGCGGCAATAGCCGGGCGGGCAAGCAGCTTGGCGACCAGGCGCCAGAAGAGATTGATCATGCGGCCTCCTTCGGCGTGTAAGTCAGCGTGCCGTCGAGGATCGCTTCCTTGATGGCGTTGAACTCCCAGGCGTAGTACTGCGATTCGACGTAGACCCGCATCCCATCGCGGTAGTCGTGCTTCTTGCGCCTGATGAACGCCTCGGCGGCAGCGTGGGTGAAGTGGGCGTTGACGTATTCCCAGCGATCGTCCCAGCCGGTGACACTGTGTTCGGGTAGCTCTCCGAGCACGTACCACTGATCGTCTTCGCCGGCCTTCATGAATTGGCACTCAGACCAAGCCTGCATCTTTTTGTTGAGTTGGCTTTTCTCGTAGCTGGACAGGCCATCCCAGTACTCTTTGACCGAGTAGGCTACCGACTCACCGCTGTCCCAATACACCAGGCGCTTGTCGGTGTAGTCCATGTCTAGCCCGGAGACGATGCGGCGAGCTTCAACAATGAAGATTGCGTCAGCGGTGCAATGATCGTGGACCCGCTTGCCTTTGCAGTCATAGCGCAGACGCTGGACGAAGTCGGCCCAAGTCGCCGCATCGAGGTAATGACCGGTCGCCAAGCTCGGTGCTGGCTCGGCCGGATTGTTTTCTGTGGGCATGGGGCGTCCTATGCCGGGGCATGCCCGGCAGTTATCAACAGGGGAAATGTTGCAGAAAGGCACTGTTTCGCAGCTATTTGAAATTGAGGGTGCATAGTCCTTCGCTTCAAATAGGCCAGAGACTTACTGCATGAAACGAATCATTGAAGAGCTGTTGTTTCAGATGTTGACCGACCAAGTGATGAGGCTTTTTTGCCACCTGATCGAATGGCTCAATACGACACCTTGGCAGGTGTGGATTGCGTGAGTCAGGCCGCGAGGCGTTGGTAAAGCTCGATGATGTCGGCGGCGTTGGCGCTGACCAGTGCTTCGGCCTCATCCGGACACACGCTGTTGCCGATCAGCCTGACCTGATCGGTCTTGTTGATGTCGCGCCACTCTTCGGCGCCCGTCACGGGATCAACGAACAGACCTCGATCAATGATGTAATCCTTGTCAAAGCCCTGTGCAGCCTTCAGCTCAGGCGGTTGCAGCATGCGCAGGGTGATATCAACCAGCACATAGCCGCCGACCATCACCAAATCGGCCGGGTCTTTGAAGTGCTCTGGCAGATGTTCATGCATGAAGGCGGCGCAACGGCGGGCGCCTTCCAATTGCTCCGGCGTCAGGGTGTCCGGCACCTGCACCACCTCAACCAGTGCGACCCGGTCCTTCGTCGGCAGGGTGTGCATCGGCTCGGTGAGCGATATACCGTCCTTCTCGTTGCCGTAGTACTTCACCAGGTAGGCGTTCACCAAGCGCTGGTTGGCGCCGGATTGGCAGATGGTGGAGAGCGGTGAGTCAGCGGCGCGGCCGTCACCGTCGTAGAATCCGCCATTTGCTTGCTCGAAGAACGCAGCAACGACTCCGTGCCGTGTGGCTCCGGCCATGACAGTCTGTATCGGTTCATCTGGTGAGGTTCCGGCAGCGTTCTGGCCGAAAGCCGTCATGTGTGCGGCGACCATGGCGAAGTGTCCGCCTTTAACCTGTGCAACCTGAGTGCGCAGCGGCTCCTGCACGTCGAAGTTGCGTTGGGAAGATCCGTTGGCGCACTCGGTGAGGAATGGCGCCGCTACCGGCTGCACCAATGCGTGATGCGTGCCGCCGGCGCTGATCGTCGATAGCGCTTCGTCGACGCCGTGGGTGCTGGTGTGTGCGTCCGAGGTGCCGCGCATTGGCACGATGAACGGCTTTGGACTGGTCAACACGTGTCGGAAACAGCCTTTGGCAACCCGGCGCATGGTGTTCTTGGCCATTGGTTTCTCACGGAAGATAGTCCGCCCGACGTTGCTCCAGTCGATGCATTCCGCTGCAGCCCGCCATGGATGCTGTTTGGCAGTAGGCTTTTTGTGACGCTTTGGCACCGGCCAGACAATTGGCTTCCCATCGCTTCGAGCTACCAGGTACAGGCGTTTGCGGATGGTTGGGGTGCCGGCGTTGGCCGCGATCCGCTCGCGCCACTCAGCGTTGTATCCAAGTCCTCTCACCAGTGCTTCCATCGGCACGAACTCCCCAATGGCCAGCATGATTTCCGGCATGTCCGGGTGATCGGCGGGCAGCCCGGTACTGATCGCGGAAATGAACGCTTTGAAGGTCCGGCCGCGCTCGGCCTTGATCGGCTGGCCATCGTCATCGATCGGGCCCCAGTCGCAGAACTCTTCAACATTTTCGAGGAAGAGCAGGCGTGACCTGGTGACGAACAGCCAGCGGATCACCACCCATGCCAGCCCACGCACACCGCGATCGCGCGGCGCGCCGCCTTTCGCCTTGCTGTGATGGCGGCAATCAGGTGACGCCCAGATGATCGCCACCGGTTGCCCGCCAGTGGCTTCGCGTGGGTCTACCTCGTACACGTCGGCAACATAGTGCGCTGTCTGCGGGTGGTTGGCGCGGTGCACAGCCAGGGCGATTGGGTTGTGGTTTACCGCCACGTCCGGCTCACGATACGCCCGGGCAATGCCGGTGCTGGCGCCGCCGCCACCGGCAAACAGGTCCACCACCAGTTCTTTTTCGAACGGCAGGCCCATGCTTGGCTGGCCATGGATGAACTGGGGTAATTTCTGTTGTGCGGACATAGGGGATCCTCGCCGGTATATTTGCGGATTATTTATAAGGAGATAACGATGAGTTTTTGTCTGGCTGTAACGGATGCTGATTGGGCGCTGACGAAGGATGTCTTTTCGATCATCGGAACGATTGCCAGTGTTTTTGGAGTAGGTCTCGCCTGTTACGTCGGGCTTGCAGGGCTCTCGACTTGGAAGAATCAGCTCAAAGGTACGGCCGATCACAAACTTGCAAGAGACTCAGCAATCGCTCTGCGTAAGTATAGAAACGAGTTATCAACGCTATGGAATTATGCGGAATCTGCTGCAGTGCAAATCAAAGGTGAATCTTGGATCGGTTCCACAGGCGAAGACTCATTCACGATCTCGATTTACCAACCACAGATCGATAAGGTAAGACAGGCAAGAGCCGAACTCGAACCGGTCGCCCTAGAGTGTGCGGCGATTTTCGAAGGTGTATTTATTTCTGGTTTTGACAGGCTGTATTTGTTCGAAGAGGCTTGTTGCAACGTTATCGATAGCTATCTTCAACTTGTTAGAAGAGGAGGATTTGACGCTCGAGCAGAATTCATTTCTGAGGGCGCACTCAAAAATTGGAAAAAATTTGAAGATGCCGGAGTCGTAAACGATGGGACTTCGAAACAATTCATCGAGAGTTTAATAGCCCCGCTGCTCGGTGAAATTAATAAAAAACAGCTTAAAGAGTCGAGTTGAGAATCAAAGTCATACAAGGTGACACCCTGCGTGGCCGGTGGTGGCATTTTGTTTCGGGTTGGGGTATTACGGGTGACCGGCATGGAGCCGGAATTAGGAGAGCGATATGGGTGTTAGTGGAAAAACAACCGGGGATCTCGTGAGAATTGCTGCAGCCGGGGCGTCTATAGAGATTGATAGTCAAAAAACTACCGGTGACTTGGTTCGCATTGCGGCAGCAATTGCTAGCGGCGGTGGGCACTTGACGATCATTGGAAGCAGTAAAACTACCGGCGATATGGTTCGTATCGCAGCTGCTGCACCAGGTAAGGTAACGTTCAGAGATTGATTTCTGGCGGCTATAGATCGCCCGGGTCTATCGCAAGTTCGGCGATACTCCTTACATAAAATGCTCGCGACACCTTTTCGCTCGGCTCGTAAGGTGTCGTGACACACCGAAGCATCTGGGCGGCGGTATCAAAGTCTGCGGCGATAACATTACGCAGCAGGTTCTGATACACCTCCTGCTGGTTGTTGAATCCATGCTCTTGCATCAGTCGCTTGATGTCAGGCTTGAAAACCCCGGCGACCTCAACAGTAAACTTCTCAATGCCCAGCGCGGCTTTCTTGGCCGAGTCCTTCTCGCGTTTTCGGCGTTGCTTGATGGCTTCCGCCGTCGGCTCCTGCTGTTCCTTGGCCATGGACTGCCTCTTCAATTCCGTGGGCCGGTATATCCAGCCATGTCTGTCGTCGGCGCTGGCGCACCTGGTTGCTAATTCGTCTCACGGTGGCCCCGGGAACTTGATGTCGTTTTCGCGGGCGATGGTCCGGGCGCGCTTTGTCTCCATCTTCATCTGTTTCGCCGCTTCGATCACGGTCTTGCCCTCGGCGGCCAGTTCGCGCAGCCGCGGTGCATCCTTGTCGCGGGCTGCGCGGAGCTTGTTGCTGTGCGCGCTGCCGAACATCATCTCCCGCTCGCCGCTGACGCCCGGGGCGACCTCCTGCACCGTCTTGCCGGCGCCGAAGAAGCGATCCAGCTTTCGGTTCAGGTCGTCGATGAGCGAGTCACGCTGGTTGGGCATTGGTACGCCGATCATTTCAGTTCACCTGACAGCGAGAGCTTGATGCCGTCGGCGCGCGCTTCCAGTACCTGGGCGAAGTTGATGGCGTCTACCCACGTCCAGCGAAAGCCCTTCACCTTGCCGGTGGAGCGCTCGACGATGTGGAAGGCGTTGCCCTTCGATTGAACCTGGTAGCGAATCTCGGGCACAGGCTGATCCTTGCCGATCATGGCGTAGAGCTCGGTGGTGGCGATGCTTGCCCGCACACGGAGGGCGGCAAGTCCGGCATTGCGTTGTTGCATTGATGGGTGCATGGCTGATCCCTCGGTGTGGGTTGCGTGTATTCGTCAGCACTCGGGCTGCCTGCTGGTTGCCGTTGGGCGCAGGGGAGAGTGCTGACGGATAAAGGCAGGCGAAAAAAAGCCCGAGATCACCCGGGCTTTTGTTGGTGTCACGAAGACCTCCCTACGTGACAGCCTCCCAGGCCCGCTACTGGCGACGGCCTGGGTTTGTTTCATCAGCGGTGACCTTGAACTTTGGGGTGGCCTACCGGTTGCCCGGATGGTGCGCGGTGACACCGACGGCCCAGATGTCCGCTGCCTGCCAGGGTGAAGAGCGCAGCCTTCAGGCTTACTGCGCCACGCGGGTGAATCCGTTAATGCTGCATTGGTGCAAATCCTCCGCGCTTGAGATGGAAAAAGTATTCCAGTTAGGTGCAATTTCTTTCCCATTGCCGCCGGAAGGGGCGGGGCGCATTGCATACCGGGTCATTCACACGGTTCTGGCGTTTCACCATCGAGCAGCCGTCCAGGTTGTTCCTGTCGTTGGCAGGCTTTCGGGCCTGTCTGCTCGCCGGTCGCCGGTAGAGGCAATGCGGTCTGTTTTTTGTTGCGCTGGTTGTTAAAGAGCTGCGAGCTGGTTTGCTCTGGCGCCCTGTTCGCTGGCGTTGAGGTAAATTTAGCCATGAGCTAAAGATGAGTCAATAGCTCAAAGCTAAATAATTTAGCGATGGGTGAAATATTTCATCGGGTCGGTCAATCGATGGGAAATTTCCAGGCAGTCTTTACGTCTGCATTAGCATCAAGCTAATATCCTAAAGCACTGTACGTTCATCCAGTTATCAAGGAGTGGCTGATGGCAAGCCCGCAGAAGAAAAAGCCTCAAGAGTCAAAGCCGATGTCGGGAGTGGAGCGCCTGACCATCAGGGTTTCGAACATGATCAACCACCCAATAGCTCAGGATCGGAAGTGGGCGACGATTCATCGGCTCGATACCGATGGCGACAGGGAATGGGATGAGGTGATGAGCGCTCTCTCCGATGTAGACGGCATCGAAATGACCTTCAACGACGAGGACGAGTCCGTCACTCTTCGATGGGAAGCACCAGCGGATGAAGACCCGCGCGTTGAGGCTCAGGAAGAATTTGATGCAGTGGAAGAGCTGGTTCCTTTCTGACGGGCGAAAAAAAGCCCGCTCAATGGCGGGCTTTGGCCTAGGCGGTCCGTCAGGCTTTTCTGGCATTCCAGATCAGCAGAACCTTGGCATGAATGGCCACATCGTCGATCCGAGCTGTCTGGTTTTCATAGAGAGGGTTGTCGGAGATAAGCCGGTAATTCTCTTCGTCCAGACGCATAACCCGTTTGATATAAAGCTCGTTGTGCCAGGTCAAAACGTAGATCCCCTCGCCGATAAAATCCCTTACGCCCTTATCGACGATGACTAAATCCTTGTCATTGATGGTGCCTTCCATGCTCTGGCCCCACCCGTTGATCATTCCAAGAGATGTCTTGGACGTGTAGGTGATGCCTTTCTCGCGCAAGATTTCCTCACGCACCACTAGATTTCGAACAACCTCGGTGTATTCAGGCGGGACCTGTCCGTGGCCCATTGCAGCACGAATGTCGTACTGAGGAATGACGATCTCTTCGTTGGTAGGGCGCAGAGTTGCGAGACTCGCAGACAGTTTATGGGACACGCCATCATCAGGTTCCTCGGCGGCAGCAACAATTCGATCTCGCGCCTCCGTCGTGAGTCCCTTTACCTTTGCGAGCATCAATTTCACTTGATCAGCGGCTGATGAGTTTGTCTCAGCCACGGGCGCCACACTGATTTCATTCGAAGGACTGATGGACTCGTCAGTGTTCGGTAGAGAGTCGAACCACCCGCGCGGCAACTTCTCAACCAATTCAATTCGGCGAGCAACATCGTCGCCCAAGTTCTTGGCGGTCTTATCCGAAAGGATCTGACTTAGATGTGCAGGCGCCATCCCCCAGCGCTCGGCACAGGCGCCTTTCTTTTGATCGCCGATCAGTGTGATCAGTTGGCGCTTGCGAATCGCATAGATATCCATGCGGGCAAGAATGCCATTCTTTAGCTCGATGCTAAATGTGCCCACAGCTAAATATTCCTTGCTCTGATATTAGCCCTGAGCTAAATTTCTCCTACGTTTAGGAGATTCCCTATGAATGACCACTTGCGCGATTGGCTCGCCAACGCTACCGCCGACCGACGTCAAACCGTAGCTGACGCTGCGAAGACGACTGTCGGACATCTTTGGCAGCTTGCTGGGGGTCATCGCAAAGCCTCTGCCGATCTTGCCGAGCGTCTTCAGGACGCTTCAGAAGGCGAGATCACCATCGCAGGATTACGGCCGGACCTTGTAGATCTCGCTCACAAGGTGCTTCGCGGCGCGGCCTGATCTTTATCCCTGAGAAACATTTTGCAACCCGTGGTGGCAAGCAGCCACTGAAACAAAACAGAGGTTTTACGAATGGACGAATTTCTGCGGGCTTGCCAAAGCGCGGTCCTGGACAACGAAGCGAAGGTATTGGCCGGCCAGATGGGGGTTCCCCACGTCAGCCTCTTGCAGCGTGCTAATCCAGACAACGATGCGCATCACCTGACCATCGAGCACCTGTTCGGGATCCTGCTGCATACCGGTGACATGCGCCCGCTTGCCGCCTTGGCTGATCAGTTCGGCTTCGATCTTGTGAAAAAAGAAACCCCGGCCCCGAAGGCGCTTACGGCTTCGATGATGCAGGTCGGCAAGGAAATCGCGGACCTGACCTTGGCTGTGCACACCGCGCTGGATGACGGCCGGGTGACTCAGATCGAGAAACAAGCCATCCGCAAAGAAGTCGAGCATGTCCGTCACGAACTGAACGTTATGGAGCAGTCGGTAAAGGTCGCCTGAGAGGCTGGCATTTACTGAGCAAAGCACCGACGGGGGTCGGTGAGCAATGAAGGCGTAGCAGCCGTTTAGCCGCTCGCACCAGGAAGACCATTAGGGGAAAGGAAATGGACGGCAACACAACAGGACGCAAGGGGACATTGAACGCTGAGGGCAGCAGCTCAGTCGGCGGGATTGGTCGCGTCTGCGGGAAAGCAAGCGCCTGAATTTCAGGCAAAAAAAAGCCGGGTCGCACCCCGGCTTCTTCAACAACTTGTACAACAATGCGGGGCCATTATGAGCATGAACACTGTTCCAGGCAACACCGGTCGTGCTCCGACACGATCTGCGAACTCTCCAAGGGTGTCGCAACACCTCATAGCCCACCAATCCGCCGCGATGTATGCCGCCCTGATGGTGCGTAGCCAATATTCGCGCGCGTCCAAATCACACTTCAGCCGTGAATGTCTTGATCACCTCAAGGCATCGCTGGTTCCTGTCCAGGATGTTTCCGCATGAGCACCGTCATCATGAGCGCGTGCTGGCCTCTGCACGGAATGAGCCCAGCTCAGAAGGCAGTTCTAATTTCCTTGGCCGATAACGCCAATGACGAGGGCGTTTGCTGGCCTTCCGTTGCCACTATTGGCGTGCGCACTTGCCTGTCAGAGCGTGCCGTCCGCAATGCACTGCGTTGGCTGGAAGAGGCCGGCATATTGTCGAGCAATCAGCGCTTTGGCCGTTCGACTTGGTATTCCATCACCCCGGCACGATATGCCCCCGGCAGTAAATGCCCCCCGGCACCAGATGCCCCATCACCCCGGCAGGATATGCCGGTCACCCCGGCACCAGATGCCCCCAGAACCGTAAAGGAACCATCAATTGAACCGTCACCTGATGGGAATCGCGTTCCGCGCTCCCCGTCTTGCCCGGTTCAGGACATCGTCGATTTGTTCAACCGACTGCTCACACCGGTGCTGCCTACCGTCGTTTTGGTATCCGAGGCCCGCAAAAAGCAAATCCGGTCGCGCTGGAACCAGAGCGAGGTTCACCAGAGCCTCGAATTCTGGACAGAGTACTTCGCCACTGTCGCCCAATCCGATTTCCTGATGGGGCGTGCATCGGGCAAAAGCGGCGGCGCACCTTTCCGGGCCAGCTTCGACTGGCTGATCGCCCCGAGCAACTTCGTCAAGGTTGTGGAGGGCAATTACAATGCGTGAGCCACACAGCATCGAGGCCGAACACGGCCTGCTGGGCGCGATGATGCAGCGTCCTGAGCTGATCGACTCCCTGAGCGATGACCTTTCCGCCGAATCGTTTTTCTTTCCTGAGAATGCTGAGGTGTACCGCGGAATCATGGCGGTTCGCACTGCTGGCAAGGCTGTCGACTTCCTCACAGTTGGCAATCACGTCGGCACTCTGCTCGATGGTAGCCCCGCGTTCGCCTACTGCGCCGAAATCGTTAACGGCACTCCCAGCGTTGCCAACGCCAAGACCTACGCGGCAATCGTCCGTGAGCGGGCGGTCGAGCGTTCCCTGTTTGACCTCGGCACCCAAGCCATGGATATCGCGCACAGCGACCAGGATGTGCAGGCGAAAATCGCCGCCGTCCAGGCTGCAGCGATGGCGATTGACTGCGGTTCGGGTGATGACGACATCGTCAAAGTCGGTGACGTGCTGGCCGACCAGCTGGAAGTGTGGCAGGAGCGACACGATCGCCATGCCCGCGGTGAAACGCTGATCGGGCTATCGACTGGCCTGAAAGACCTGGACGAAAAGCTGGGCGGCCTGCAACCGGATCACCTGTATGTCGTTGCGGGCCGTCCTGCCATGGGCAAAACCACGCTGGCCATGGGGTTTGTGATCGAGGCAGCCGTGCGCCAGAGCAAGTCGGCGCTCGTCATCAGCCTCGAAATGAACAAGGGCCAGTTGCTGGATCGGGCAGTGGCGTCCGAGGGGCGTATTCCGCTCACGTTGGTGAAGAACGGCACCGCTTGCCAGAGCCATGGCGCGGAACTTTCTGCTGCGGCCGGCGTGCTTCGTCGCGCTCCGCTGTACATCGCTGACCGTGCCGGCTCGTCGATTGGTCGCATTCGCTCGCTGGCCCGCCGCCACAAGCTGCGTTACGGCCTGGACCTGCTGATGATCGATTACCTGCAGTTGCTGGAAGGCGAGGGCGGTAACCGCACCGAAGAGGTCAGCAGCATCAGCCGCGGTTGCAAGCTGCTCGCCAAGGAGTTGGGCATTCCCGTTGTCCTGCTCAGCCAGCTCTCGCGCAAATGCGAAGAGCGCCCAAACAAACGCCCAATCCCCTCGGATTTGAGGGAATCCGGCGCAATCGAGCAGGACGCCGACGTGATCCTGTTCGTGTACCGCGACGAGGTCTATCACGAAAACACCGAGGCCAAAGGCATTGCCGAAATCATCATTGGCAAGGGCCGCGACATCGAAATGGGCACCATCCGCACGGCCTTCCTTGGCCAATACAACCGATTTGAAAACCTCGCTGCCGGGTGGAAGCCAGAGCCTGTTGAGCAGCCGGAAAAGGTCACCAGTCTGGCCGACCGCTACCGAAAAAAGGAATCGTTCTGATGAGCACAAGGCGACTCGCTGTTCCCGATCCGTCCAACTACCGCTTCGCGGTGTTCTGCTGCTCTTTCAAGATGGAATTGGGCAGTACTCCTGATCATGCGTTGGCGCTGTTTGCCGATGAGGGCATGGCCAATCGTTATGGTGCGTGGATGTGGCCTTCAACGTTCGAGGTGGTGGACCGTTTCAACCAGGTGGAGAAAACCGATTGAGCGCACTGATCAAGACCCTGACCGTGAAGCTGTCAGATGCCGAAATTCAACGCAACGCCAAGCTCGAGCACGTGCGCGACCTGCGTGATGCCAGCCATCCCGCGCTGCACTTCCGTTATGCGAAAAATCGCGGGCGCGGGTCTTGGTACCTGCTGAACAAACGCCAATGGCACCGCATTGGCGGCTTTCCAGACCTGAATACCAAGCAGGTGGTTGCGGCGCTGCCAGCTGTGCGCCTGCGAGTGGCGGCCGATGGCGCTGCCAGCGTTTCAGGTTGGGTGACCGTCGGCGAGCTGCTGGACTGGTTTGCCGATCGCATGGCCCGTTCGCGCGCGCTCTCTGCCAAACGGCGCTCGGCCGGCAAGTCGGCCATCAGCTGCCAGCTGAAGCCGCGCCTGGATGATCTGCTGCTTCGCGATGTCAGTGCCCAGACCCTCGACAAACTGCTGATGTGGCCGGCACAGGAAGAACTGTCGCTGTCGTACGTCCAGCAGCTGTATCGCCTGCTCGCCGTGGCCTTCCGTCAGGCCCGCAAATTGGATTTGATCCCGGTCAACCCGATGGCCGAGCTCAAGTTCATCCACTTCACAACGGCGCGCATCCTGCCAAAGCCGGCGCGCCTGCGCGATGTCCAGTTGCCCGAGCTGGTGGAGCAGCTGACCGAGCGCTTCGAGAGTGCACCTGCTGACGCCATGCTGGCCCTGATGATGTTGTGTCACGGCACCCGCATTGGCGAAACCCGGCAGGCTCGCTGGGCGGATATTGCACTTCCTGAGCGTGAATGGTTTTTGCCAGCCGAGCACACCAAGAGCAAGACCGAGTTGCGGGTGCCACTGACTGACCAAGTCTGCGCGCTGCTTCGCCGGTACCGGGACAGACAGTCCACCCAAGGCTACGAGGGGCCGTTCCTGTTTCCTTCCCGGCGGGGCAAGGCGCTGAGCGACAACCAGGCCAGTGCCGTATTCACCCGATTGGGGCAGGGCGCTTGGACCAGTCACGACCTGCGCAAGGTAGCCCGCACGGCATGGACTGACCTCGGCGTCGACGGCCACATCGGCGAGATGTTGCTGAACCACTCGCTGGGCAAGATCGCGTCGACCTACATCAACACCCAGGCGAAAGAGCAGCGTCGTCTGGCGCTGGTGAAGTGGCACAACTGGTTAGATGAGCGCGGCTTCAAGTCGATCCACCAGCAGACAGACGTTAGATATGAAGAATCGCAAAACCTCGTAGACGCCTTGAATAGCGTGGCCTGCGAGTCAATTCCGCAATTTGTTAAGGGCGAGGTTTAAAAACGATGAAAAAGCAGCATGGCCCCGCCTTTGTGCGTTGCCTGATCCCACTCACCGACTGCCCGTCATGCGCCGGGAAGGGGATCATCGAAGGCGTGTTTCACCAGCTCGACTGCATCGGTTGCCACGCTTCGGGCCTGGTGCACGCCATCACCCTGGAGCCACTGCCGGTGGAGGACCTGGTGGTGCAGTTGGGCATGCTGCTGCGTCGGGAGCGTCACCTCGCAACCCTGGCTCCTGCAGCGAACGACACCGTCGAGCAGTATCAACAGAACAACAGTCGCGGCGCCGGCCGCTCGTCTTTCAAGGGGGATTAAGGCATGGGCATCTATAAGGACGTGATGGGCACGCTAGTCCGGGTACTGGCAGCCGACAACATCGACAACAGCACCAAGCAGTCATGGCAGAAGCTGATCGACGCTGACCTTCGTTCGGGTGGCACCGACAGTTCGCTCTCGGTGCGTGACAAGTTCGATTACGACTGCTGCCTCTATGCGCTGCTGCATCGTCACCTTGAGCCGGCTCAGTGGGATGTGCTGGTCGCCAAGTACTCCACGCACAAGGCCAACAAGGTGGCAGCCATCGGCCGTCTAGTGGCTCGCATGGTTTCCCCGGCACCTCAACTGTTCATCTATAAGGCGCTCACTGCCTGGGCCATTCCGAAGTTGAAGGGTGTCCAGACTGGCAAGCGATCCACTGACATGATCGTGCTGCCCTCCGAGTTTTACGACATGAACACCTGGGACCTTGCCGCCTCGCCGGAGCGCACTCGGCGCAACTGGCGCGGTGGCATTCACAAGCGTCTGGAGCAGCTGGAAGAGGCAGCCGTGATCCATGCGACCGAGATATTCGATCAGGAAGAAATTTTCGTCGACGCTGCTTGACCGTGATGGCCGATTGGCCGTAAATTAACCCCATCCTGTCATTCCTGTGCGTTACAGCGGATTGACGCGAAAAGCCCGACCATAGAGTCGGGCTTTTTTGTTTGCGTGGCAGACATGTATCCTAGAGCTTCAATGATTGCTCAATTAGGAAGGCGCACCACATGAGACGGGATTTTCAATTGGCGAGGCTGATACTCGCTCAAGTGCAGAGTAATGCAGGTATCGATGGGATTCGGGAAGCGTCGGTAAAGGTATACGCGCAAGAGGCTTCTTCGCTTGAACAGAAGGTGATCGACTATCACTTTGACCTTCTTGCGAACGACGGGTATCTGTTGCGCAGCCAGGGTCATATCCAGTTGACTTGGTCGGGCCACGATCTGTTGGACTCCATATTATCAAGCTGAAACTGCATTACTCGGATCGCATGATTTAAGAAGCGTTCTGCTAACCATACTAAAGCCTCGGCGTTTGCCGGGGCTTTTTCGTTTTCGGTTCCACCACACCCATTGCTCCGAGCTGGGAGTGCTGCTGGGACCGAACTTACCTCGCTCCCCGCAAGGGAGGAATCCGGATGCCAAACATGCCCGACAAACCAGACACTTGGCTGCTCGTTCTCGCGTGGCTGGGTCAGCATGCGCCGACGATCTATGCCGGCGCGCTGGCCTTCGTCGTCAGTGCATTGCGCATCATCTATGGCGGTGGCACTCGGCGACAGGCGCTGCTCGAGGCCTCGCTCTGCACGCTGATCACCATTGGCCTGATCCCGCTGCTGGAGTATTTCGGTCTACCTCAGAACTTCGCCACGGCGGCCGGTGTGTTCATTGGCTTCCTCGGCGTGAAGAAGATCGCCGACTTGGCTGATCGGTTCGCAGATTTCAAGTTGCCGCGGCGGGCCGATTGATGGTCAGACTCAAGACGTTGGGCTCAAGGGTTAAGGAAGGTGCAGGCTCTCGGTTGAAGACTATCAATCCAGATAGTTGGCGAAGCGACAAGACCAGCACTCAGCGTGGCTACGGCTACAAGTGGCAGAAGGCTCGAGAGCGGTATCTCCGTGATCATCCGCTTTGTGTGTACTGCGCGCGCCAAGGTCTGACCGCTGCGGCCGGAGTGGTTGACCACAAGGTTCCACATCGTGGTGATCAGGACCTGTTCTGGGATGAGACCAACTGGCAGCCCCTCTGCAAGCCGTGTCATGACTCGGTCAAGCAGGCTGAGGAGTCCGCCGGGCTCGCGGGTTGATCTGGTGCCCCGTCGTAGTGCGCTTTTTGGGTGGGGGCCAGGGGGGGGTGGAAAACCTGGCTCTGGTCGGTGACTAGACCGCCCTCGACCACACGCACACATTTTTTCCCAAATTACGGAAAAGTTAACCATGGCTTTAACCGACAAAAAGCGACGGTTTGCTGACGCTTTGCAGTCGGGAGCCTCAAAAAGAGATGCGGCAATAGCCGCAGGATACTCTGAGAAAACCGCGTCGCAGGCGGGCTCCAAGCTTGCGAAGGATCCCGATGTCGTTGCCGCGATTGCTCGCAAGGTGCGAGCGAAGAACGCTACCCCGGCAGAAGTTAAAGCTGCGGCGAAAGTTAACTCGCCAGCGGCAGTTGAGGCACCTGAGGACGGGCTGGTTTTCGAGGAGTTCGACGACCCTCGCGACTTCCTGGTGGCGGTTATGAACGAGCAGGCCGCTGAGCCAAGGCTTCGGGTCGACGCCGCGAAAGCGTTGATGCCCTACATCCACGGCAAGGTTGCCGATCAAGGGAAGAAAGAAGCTCTTGCTGACGCTGCCAAACAGGCAGGGAAGGGCAGGTACGCACAAGGCAAGCCGCCCCTCACTGTCGTCAAAGGATGATCTATGCAGTGGACTACCGCTTGCCCTGACTGGTGGCGGCGTCTCTCTGCGGGTGAGTCGATTATTCCGGCGCCGCTGTTTCCATTGGAGGCCGAGGAAAGCCTCGAAGTTTTCAAGGGCCTGAAGATTGTCGATGCACCCGGTAGCCCAACGATTGAGTCTGCATGCGCGCCTTGGGTTCTGGCGTTTGCCGGTGCCGTGTTCGGTAGCTACAACAGTGAGACCGGCGAACGGCTGATTCGGGAGTTCATGCTTTGCATCCCGAAGAAGAACAGTAAGTCGACGATCGCGGCGGCGATCATGCTGACCGCCTTGGTACGCAATTGGCGGCTCTCGGCCGAGTTCATCATCCTGGCTCCCACCAAGGAGATTGCGGATAACGCCTTCGTCCCGGCCAAGGACATGGTGAATAACGATGATGAGCTGAAAACGCTGCTGCACGTCCAGCCGCACCTGCGGCTCATTACCCACCGAGAGACGGGAGCCACGCTTAAGGTTGTGGCAGCAGACAGCGACGTGGTCGGTGGTAAGAAAGCCGTCGGCGTTTTGATTGATGAAACATGGCTGTTCGGCAAAAACCCGAAAGCGGCGGACATGATCCGCGAGGCTACCGGTGGCCTGCTGTCCAGGCCCGAAGGTTTCATCATTTGGTTGACGACGCAATCGAACGAACCGCCGGCCGGTGTCTTTAGGTCGAAGCTGAACTATGCCCGCGGCGTGCGGGATGGCCGGATCGATGACAACCGCTTCCTGCCGATCATCTACGAATTTTCTCAGGAGATGATCAAAAGCGGCGACGCGCGCAAGCCTGAAAACTTCCACCTGGTCAATCCGAACATCAACTACTCAGTCGACCGGCCAACGCTGGAACGCTTGTTTATGCAGGCGGATATAGACGGCGAGGCAGAGGTCCGGGGGTTCCTGGCCAAGCATCTGAATATCGAGATCGGCTTGGCGTTGATGTCTGATAACTGGGTCGGCGCCGAGTTCTGGGAACCGCAAGCAAAGCCCGGCCTGACGCTGGACCAGCTCATTGAGCAGTGTGAAGTAATTTCCGTTGGTGGGGACGGTGGCGGTCTTGACGACCTGCTTGGCCTCGCTGTGATTGGTCGAGTGCGTGAGTCGCGAACCTGGTTGCACTGGGCTCACGCGTGGGCACACCCGTCTGTGTTGGAGCGACGTAAGTCTGAGGCGCCTCGCTTGCTGGACCTCAGCGCAACGGGCGACCTCACCCTCGTTGACAAGATCGGCGATGACGTTGAGCAACTGGCCGCCGTGGTGGCGAGGATTAACGACGCCGGTCTGTTGGATAAGGTCGGCCTAGACCCCGCGGGAATCGGCGCAGTACTCGATGCGTTGGCTGAAGCCGGCGTTCCGGAAGACAAAATCATAGGTATCTCACAAGGCTGGAAGCTGACTGGCGCGATCAAGACGACCGAACGCCGCCTGGCTGACGGGTCGCTTCTGCACTGCGGACAGCCGCTGATGGCATGGGCTTGTGGGAACGCGAAGGGCGTGCCCTCGGCTAACGCTTTCCTCATCACCAAGCAAGCATCCGGCACCGCAAAAATTGACCCGCTGATGGCCACATTCAATGCCGTCTCGCTGATGGCTTTAAACCCTCAGCCCGAGAAGTCTCTCTCGGATCACATCATGAAGCACGGAATCAGGACGCTCTGAATGAAGCTAATCAAAAGCATTGGTCGCCTGTTCGGGTCCAAGGGCGATCCGCAAATTATTGATACATCGGACAAGCTGGCTCAGGCGCTCGGGGCGGGATATGAAAGCGATTCAGGGCAACGTGTAACGACGACTAGCGCGATGCAGCAATTGGTGGTTTTCAATTGCGTCCGAGTACTGGCCGAGTCAATCGGAATGTTGCCTTGTCGATTACTCAAGCAGACCGGCAAGGTCCGGCTTCCTGCAACTGCACACCGTTTGTTCCCGTTGCTGTCGATGGCACCCAACGGCTACATGACTGCCCAAGAGTTCTGGGAGATGTTGGTGGCTTGCCTGTGCCTTCGCGGCAACTTCTTCGCCTATAAGGTCGTCGCTCTCGGCAACGTCGTTGAGCTGTTGCCGATCAACCCTGACATGGTCAAGTCCAAACTCAAGGACGACTGGACTGTTGAGTACACGGTGACCTTCAAAACTGGGGTGCGAGTACTCACCCAGGATGAAATTTGGCATGTGCGATTGTTCACGCTTGATGGCCTGAATGGCCTTAACCCTATTGCTTATGCGAGGCAGGCCCTTGGTTTGGGCCAAGCGATGAATGCTCACGCGGCGAAGCTTTTCACCAACGGAGCAGTCGCGAGTGGTGTTCTTTCTACCTCTGAGCAACTGACAGACGCGGCTTTCGATCGGCTGAAAACTCAGTTTCAAGGTGAGCACATGGGGGTGGCCAACGCCTATAAGCCGATGATTCTGGAAATGGGGCTCGACTGGAAACCCATCAGCCTCAACGCTCAAGACACTCAGTTCATCGAGTCGAAGAAACTGACGGAGTCGCAGATCTGCGGACTGTTCCGTGTGCCACCGCACCTGGTAGCGAGCATGGAGCAAATGACGCTAAACAATATTGAGCACATGGGAATGAGCTTCGTGAACTACTCGCTGGTTCCAATCATGACCCGTATCGAACACCGCATTCAGGTTGGCCTGCTCAACGAAAAAGACCGTCTGACCCATTACGCCAAATTCAACGCAGGTGCCTTGATGCGTGGCGATCTGAAGGGGCGGTATGAGTCCTACGGCAAAGGTATCCAGTGGGGGATCTTGAGCCCCAACGACTGCCGCGAACTTGAGGACGAAAACCCCCGTGAGGGCGGCGATATCTACCTCACTCCGATGAACATGACTACCAAACCAGAGGCTGCCGGCGATGCAGACAAAACAGCGTCTTGACGTGCCGCTGACCATTAAATCGGTCAGCGACAGCGGCGAGTTCGAAGGCTACGGGTCCGTGTTCGGCGTCGTGGACAGTTACAGCGATGTGGTTGTGCGCGGGGCCTTTACTGCCAGCCTGGCCAGATGGAAAGAAAAGGGCCGCCTGCCAGCCATGCTCTGGCAGCACCAAATGAGTGAGCCGATCGGCATCTACACCGAAATGCGGGAAGACGACGTTGGCTTGTATGTGAAGGGGCGACTGTTGGTTGAGTCGGATCCGCTTGCCAAGCGAGCTCACGGACACATGCAGGCCGGTAGTCTGACCGGGTTATCCATCGGCTATCTGCTCGAGGATGACGGTTACGAGTACGACAGGGAGAAGGGCATTTGGATCTTGAAGGCGATCGATTTGTGGGAAGTATCCCCGGTCACCTTTCCGGCCAACGACGAAGCCCGGATCACCGACGTGAAATCTCTGCTGGCCCGCGGTGAAACGCCACCGCCCAGCAAAGTGGAGCGAGCCCTTCGAGAGGTCGGGTTTTCTGGCTCCCAAGCCAAGGCCTTTATGGCAAAAGGCTACGGCGCAGTATCACCGCGAGAGGCGGGTGCCGGCGAAGCACTGCAATCCATTAAATCCCTGATTGACCGAATGTAAGGAGCCTCTCATGGCTGTTGAAATCAAAGATGTGCAGGAAGTTGCCGAAGCGCTCGGCAAGAAGTTCGACGAGTTCAAAGAAAAGAACGACAAGCGAGTCGATGGCCTGGAAGCCGAAAAGAGCAAGTTGTCCGGCCAAGTCGACACGCTCAACGAAAAGCTGGGCGAACTGGACGACCTGAAAAGCAACCTGGAGAAGGAGTTGCTGGCGCTGAAGCGTCCGGACGGTACAGGCACCAAGGAAGCCAGCGAGCACAAGACTGCGTTCATGCAGTTTGTGCGTAAGGGCGTCGATGCGGGGCTGGGCGAACTGCAAGCCAAGGCGCTGCAAATTGGCGTCGAAGCCGATGGCGGTTATGCGGTACCGGAAGAGCTCGACCGTACCATCATCGAACTGTTGCGAAATGCTTCCCCGATGCGTCAGGTGTGTGGACAGATTACTGTCGGTACCGAGGACTATAAAAAACTGGTTAGCCTGGGCGGCGCCGGTTCGGGTTGGGTAGGTGAAACCGATGCGCGGCCGGCAACTGGCACACCGACCTTGGCGCCACTGTCGGCGTTCATGGGCGAGATTTATGCCAACCCGCAAGCCACGCAAAAAAGCTTGGACGACATGTTCTTCGATCCGGAAAATTGGTTGAACGATGAAGTGTCGCGCGAGTTCTCTGAGAAGGAAGCGAATGCGTTCTTGCTCGGCAACGGGGTCAACAAGCCAAAAGGGCTGCTGGCTTACGAAATGACGCTGGAGAGCGATAAGGTTCGCGCCTTTGGCAAACTGCAAAAGCTAATTTCTGGCGTAGCGGGCGGGATCACCGGCGACAAGTTGATCGACTTGGTGCAATCGTTGAAGGCCGGTTACCGCCAGAATGCCACGTTCATGATGAACAACCTCACCGTCGGCATGGTGCGAAAGCTCAAGGATGCGGAGGGCAACTACCTGTGGCGCCCGGGTCTGGAGTTGGGCCAACCATCCAGCCTGTTGAGCTATGGCATCACTGAAAACGAAGACATGCCCGATGCAGCGGCGGATGCCAATGCGGTCACGTTTGGTGACTACAAGCGCGGCTATTTGGTCGTGGATCGCATCGGTACCCGAGTGTTGCGCGACCCCTATACCAACAAGCCATACGTTGGTTTCTACACCACCAAGCGCGTCGGCGGCATGCTGGTCGACTCCCAGGCCGTGAAGGTTTTAACCCTCAGCGCAGCGTAATTGTGTAGGGCGTCTTCGGGCGCCCGTTCAACGGAGGATGTATGCCAATTATTTCCGTGAAAAAGCCGTTCCCGTTTGCAGTGGACGGCAACCAGGTAGTTGAGATCCCGGCTGGCGATCAGAATGTGTCGGAGCGCTGCGCTCTGGTAGCGGTTGAGCATTTGGGCGTGGCCGAATATCTCGACAGGCAGTTGCAGTCGAACCTGCGTGTGGATGGCCCGACCATCGTCGAGTTTATCGAGGCGGGATATCTGGCGTCGAACTATCCACCTGAGGGCTATGAATCGCGCAGCTCAAAAGAAGAGATCGACGCAGCGGTCCAGGCGCAGACAGAGGCTGAAGCCGAAACTGATCCGCTCAAAATGACGGTGCCCAAGCTGAAGGAATGGCTAACCGCCAAGGGAATCGACTTCGACGCCGGAGCCAATAAGCCAGCGCTCCAGGCATTGGTTCCTACCAATGCTTGAACTGCCCATCGTCAAGGCTCACTTACGGGTCGACCATGACGATGAAGATGCGTTGATTGAGGGCTACACGGAGGCAGCCCTCAGCGCTTTCGAGACCTGGACCAATCGCAAGCTGATCGACCCGACCGAAGCTTTGCCAGATCCCGTCGGCAACGCGTTGTTGATGACCAGAGCGATCAAGCAGGGGGCGCTGTTGCTGATCGGTCACTGGTACGGCAGCCGTGAAACTGTGGTGATCGGGACCATCACCGCGGAGCTGCCGATGGCAACCAATGCGCTTTGGAAGCCTCATCGCTGGGTGAATTTATGAGAGCCGGCCCAATGAAACACCGTTGTGTGCTTCAGGCGCAGGTGCGAGTCCCGAACGGCTCGGGCGGTTTTGATGTCACCTGGTCGGAGATCGGCAAGTTGTGGGCAGAAATCACACTGCCCACCGGCCGTATTACGCCGGTGGCCGAGCAGTTGTCCGCCATGGTTACCGCCGAAGTCCGTGTCCGTCCCCGCCGCGATGCAGTCGCCGGCACTCGCTTGGTTGAGGTGGTTGACGGTATCGCCACAACCTACCTGATCGAAGCAGCATTGCTTGATAACGACCGAACAATGCTTCGGCTTCTGTGTTCAAGCGTACCCAATCCATAGAGGTGAATCATGAACGTTATTGCCTTAGGCATCCTGTCTGGCGCCACCGGCGACCGGGAGAAGGGTGAGGAGTTCACGGTTGACGCGAAGCTGGGTGAAGACCTTGTCGCACGCGGCCTGGTTGAGAAGGTGACTGAGCTCGCGCCAGTCGCTGAAAAGGCCAGCAAGGCCAAGGGATAGCTCATGGCTGCCCGACGATCCCGCATGTCGGGAGACTTCAAGTTGCGTCGGACCCTGCGCAACATCCATTCCACAATGGACAACGAGTTGGTAGGGGTGATGAAGCAAAGCGCTGACCAAATCCTGGCCACGATGAGGCAACTTATCCCCAAGGACACCGGTGCCGCATCCGCAGCGCTGAAGGTGTTTGTTTCTAAAAGTGGTCTGAACGCGGAGATCGGCATTCGGGGCAAGCGTGACACGCAACGTTTCTTCTATCTGCGCTTCCTCGAGTACGGCACCAAGGGCTACAACGGCACCCTCTACCGGCGGGCTGATCGAAACTCGGTAGGTGGTGAGCACACCAACAACCGAGACAAGTCGAAGCTATCCGGGCGCCGCAATGCGTTGCGTGCGCGGGACACCAAGAACAAGTCTGACGGCACCACGTTCTACGGCAAGTACCCGGATATCCCGGCCCGACCGGCTCACCCTTGGCTGCGGCCCGCAAAAGACGTGAACCGGGACTTTGTACTGGCGAACATTCGTGCCGCGGTCGCTGAAACGTTACGCAAGGCGAGCGAGGGAATGAGCAATGGCTGATCCATCCGTTGCATTGCAGGAGGCACTGTTCGCGCGGTTAGAGGCCGAGGTTTCATGCCCGGTCTACGACGGCGCTCCAATGGATTCGCCCATGCCGTATGTCTCGTTTGATCGGGAGATATCCACTAACAGCTCGCCCATCGCAGGCAGGAAGCGTGAGCAACGCCTGATATATCTGTCTGTTTGGTCTGATGCCCATGGCCAAGCCGAAGTTAAGCGAATTCTCGGTGAAGTTGTCGCGGCTCTGGACGAGCGCCGATTACCTCTGCAGGTCGGCCGCGCCGTCTCGGTTAGGGTCGAACAGTCCGACGCCCAGCGCGATGCTGATGGCGTTACGTATCAGGGATCAATCACGGTCCGCGTTATCACTACTCATTAAATCCCAACACCGGCCGCCCCGCGGCTTTATCCAATGTGCCTTTGGAGGAACCCCCATGGCCGATGACAACCTCAACACCGCCGCCGGATGCCGATTCTCGATCGGCAGCAAAAACGGCGCGGACACCGAAGCGCTCTACAAGGCTGATACCTATGTCGAGGTCGGGGAGATCGAAGACCTTGGCGAGTTTGGCGACACCTTCAGTTCGGTGAACTTCACTTCGCTGCGCGATGGCCGGGTACGCAAGTACAAAGGCACGGCCGATGCCGGCGACCTGACCTTGACGGTCGGCCTGGACAACGGCGACCTCGGGCAAGCCAAGTTGAAGGTGGCGCACAAGGATCGCAGCAAGGGCGACTACAACATCAAAGTCACCCTGAACGATGGCGATCCTGATGCTACCCCAGCCATTTTGCCAACCACGTTCTACATGCGCGGCAAGGTCATGAACAACACCGTCGCTGCGGGCGCCGCTGACAACGTGGTTCGCCGCAACGTCACGATCGGCATCAACTCCGACATCCTCGAAATCCTCCCGACGTAATCGGCGGGGCCTCGGCCCCAGCCCTTTAAGGAACTGGTCCATGAGTAAAACCCTGTTCGGCTCCACCAAGATCACACTCGACGGCGAAGACTACGAACTGGTGCCCACCTTGGCGGCAGTACGCAGTATTGAGGCGCACTTCGGCGGATTGCGCGGCGCGTCGCAAGCTGTGAATGCACTCAGCGTTGGCGGTTGCGCCGTGATTATCGCCGCCGGCGCAGATTTGTCCGGCAAGGCTGCCGATGCTGTCGCAGAAATCGTTTGGCAAACCGGTGTTTTGGAGGTGTCCATTGCACTCAATCCATTTCTGGTAGCCCTGTACAACCCGCGAGGCTCTGGCGGGGGAAAGCCTCAGGCGGCGAAGGAGTAAGCGCTGTCGAGGACGGCAGCTATGTGGACAGATTGTACGCAGTGGCCACGGGCTGGCTGGGTTGGTCACCCGATACAGCCTGGCGCACTCCGCTCCCTGAGTTGTTTCTGGCCATGGATGCCCGGATCGAATGGGCTCAGATGACCAACCCATTCGGTGGTAAACCGGCCGAGCCGAAGGAAAAGCCGAAACCATCTACCGTAGCTGCCAAGCTGCGCCAAGCGCTGACGGGTCGACAGCGATAATTCACCAGTGCTGCAGCAGGCTTTTAGCTGTTCCCTTTGTGGTGGTAGATTGCCGTCACCTACAGGGAGGGTTAAATGTGCAAAAAGCGATATGCGTGACCGCGATGGCTCTGATGATGGCGGGCTGTGAAACCACACAGGTTTCCCCGGATCAGGCAAGGCAGGTGTCCACCTCCGATGTTTATGCGTTTGGGCGTCAGAAGAGCCCAGACGACGCGAGGATTGTATTCACCCAGGATGCGGGCGCGATTAGTTGTTTGGGCGCGGGGATGTCTGTTTACCTTGATGGTCAGCTTGCAGCAAAGACGAGTCATGGTAAAAGCGTAAAGCTCTACCATGCACCCGGTCCCGCTCAACTCAGTATCAAAAACAATGCGATGTGCGCTGGCGGAGATTTGAGCGGTCTGCTGCTTGAACTTAAACCAGGTTACTCCTATCAGGTTCGCGGCTACCGGGGAACATGGGATAAGCCAGAGCCTCTATTGACCACGCCTGCACCATTCAAGTACTCCAAGAAGTGAGACGTAATCGCGGGGCTTGTTTTTTACAGCCTTGCGGATTGCAGTGTGTTCAAAACAACCCGCTCCGGCGGGCTTTTTTTTGCCCGGAGAAACCATGGCTGATACAGACGTTCAGGGAATGCTGGTCCGCATTGAAGCGACCACCGCACAGCTACGTCAGGAAATGGCGCGCGCGGACTCCAGCGTCGCCCAGGCGTCTGGCAAGATCGACAAGAGTCTGGGGCATATCGATGAGGCTTTTGATCGTGCTGGCGAAAGCGCTCAAAGCGCCGCTGGATTAATCAAAAGTGCCCTAGCAGCGGCCATTGGCACCGCATCTATCAGCAAGATCATTGAGACGGCAGACTCCTACGGTCAAATGTCCGACCGCATCGGCATGGCCACCAGCAGCGTTGCCGAATACGACGTTGTTCAGCAGCGACTTATACAGACCGCGCAGCGCACTTACCGTCCGCTGAGTGAAGCGCAAGAACTCTACATCCGGACGGCTGACAGTTTGAAGTCGATGGGCTACGACACCGGCCAGGCGCTGGATGTCATGGACAGCTTCAGCTTTCTGTTGGTGACCAACTCGGCCTCGGCTGACAAGGCCAGCTCGGCAATCGATGCTTACTCAAAGGCACTGCAAACCGGGAAGGTTGAAGCTGATGGCTGGCAGTCGATTCTCGCGGCCATGCCGACGGTGGTTGACACCATCGCCAAATCTACCGGTAAGACAGCAGAAGAAATCCGCAGCCTCGGTGCCCAAGGTAAGCTCAGTCTGGACACCCTAACTGAAGGCCTCCAAAAATCAGCTAAAGCGAACGGCGTCTTGGCAGACAGCATGAGCGTAGCGGTGCGAGATGCGGTTCAAAATCTTTCCAATTCGTTCACTCTGTATATTGGTCGTTTGAATGAATCAAATGATTTCACAGGTGTGCTGGCGAAAGGGCTTGGTGCGCTGGGTGAGAACTTCGAAACCCTGGCCGACGTAGCAATCTTCGCGGCGATTACGGCGCTGTCTCGATATAGCGTAAGCGCCGCGGCATCAGCAGTCACTGCGGCTAAGTCAGCCTATCAAGATGTGGTTGCCCGCAAAGCCCAGGCAACTGCGGTCCTGCTCGCTGCACAGGCCGAGCAGCAGAAAGCGCAGACAACGGTCTTTCTTGCTGAAAAGGAAGCGGTGGCCGCGCGCGGTACCGCCGTCCAGACGCAATTGTCGTTGCAGCTCGCCGAAGCCAGGATGGTGGAGACACGCGCGACCAATGCAGTGGCTGCCGCGCAGGCTGGGGTTGGGCGTGCTGGTGTTGGTCTGCTCGGAATTCTGGGCGGCCCAGTTGGTGTTGCTGCGCTTGCTGTCGGGGCGGCAACAGCATTCCTCACGCTGCGCGACAATACCAGCGTGTTGGAACAGCAATTGGGGGATTTGAATGACCCGCTCGACAAGCTGACAGAACGATTCAATAAGCTCAACCGGGCTACCCAATCTGTCACCTTGCGAGAATTGCGGGCCTCGATAGCAGACACCGAAAAGGACCTCTCTGCTGCTGCCGGCTCGATTGCTTTCGAATTCCAAGCCGGTTTGACTAACGCCGGTTTGGCAGGTGCTTCCGGATTTATGGGGGGCATTGCTCCACTACCCGCCGAGTTTCAATCGGCAATGGACATCGTCAATAAGGCTGTTGCTGATTCCGCGACAGGGCAAGCGGTAGATTGGAAAGCTGTTGCTGATCAGGTCAGGCTGATTCCTGGCGTTACTGAAGAGATGGCCCAATCTATCGAGACTGGGCAGATCAAGGTTTCCGACCTCACGTCCATCCTCGATAAACAGCGGCAGACGCTGGCTGAGCTTATTGGTGAGACTGACGCCAATACCGCGGCGCGGGGTAAGAACAACGCCGCAATCGCTGCGGCCGATCAGGTCGGCCAGAAGTATCTCGAGCAATTGCAAAAGCAGCTCGGTGCAGCCAAGGACAAAACGGCCCTGGAGGCGGCGAACAGATTCATTGCCGAGAACACCGACCTCACCGAAGGCATGATCGTTGCGA
This sequence comes from Pseudomonas sp. NFX98, assembly GCF_047784845.1. Lineage (NCBI taxonomy): Bacteria > Pseudomonadati > Pseudomonadota > Gammaproteobacteria > Pseudomonadales > Pseudomonadaceae > Pseudomonas > Pseudomonas sp. NFX98. Next base: position 65,046 of record NZ_JBLNNF010000026.1, read on the forward strand.
TCCGCTCGACGGCCGCCGCCAAGGACGCGCAAAAGGCTGCCGATGATGCTGCCACTAAGGCCGCGAAAAAGAACACCAGCGAATCTGAGTCGGCAGCCAAACAGCAGCTTAAAGCGTTCGAGTCGACCGAGGAAAGTTACAAACGCCAGATCGAGCTGATCAACACCACCGGCGACAAGCAGAAGGACGCCACCGAAGTCGCAAAGCTCTCGTTTGAATTGCAGGAGGGGAAGCTTGGCAAGCTGACTGAGGCACAGAAAAAACGTTTGCTCGGCATGGCCGCCGAACTGGACGCACTGAACAAAATCAAGAAAGCCAATGAAGACGATCTGAAACTGACCGCCTTCAAAGCCGCACAAGCCACAGGCACGCAGACTACGCAGGATGGTTTCGATCAGGAGCTGGCCGGCATCGGCATGGGTGATAAGGCGCGTGACCGCATGCGTGCTGATTTAGCGCTTCGGCAAAAATACGCCGCCGATCTGGCAAGTTTGAACGAACAGCGAAACACCGGGCAGATTTCGCCAGAGCTCTATGCCAGCGAAACGAAGGTTCTGCAAGATGAGCTCGACAAGCGCTTGCTCGCGCAGCAGAGCTATTACGGCCAAGTTGATGCGGCGCAATCCAGCTGGGCAAACGGTGCTTCGGACGCGCTACAGAACTACGTCGACCAGGCCGCCGATGTCGCGGGCCAGACACAGGCGCTGTTCAGCAGCGCGTTCAGTGGGCTCGAAGATGGCATCGTGAACTTTGTAAAGACTGGCAAATTGTCATTCAAGGACCTGGCGAACTCGATCATCGAGGACTTGATTCGGATCCAGGTACGCCAAGCCGCCGCCGGTTTTTTGAGTAGCGCTTTCAGTGCTTTTACCGGTGGCGGTGGTGGCGGTACCGGGACGATGACCGGCTTCAGTGAGGGCGCTATGGTTCCGAATGCCAAAGGTGGTGTTTACAGTTCGGCCAGCCTTTCGTCGTATTCGGGCGGTGTCTACAACACACCACAGACCTTTGCCTTCGCAAAAGGCGCCGGCATCTTTGCTGAGGCGGGGCCAGAAGCAATCATGCCGCTGACCCGGGCGGCGGACGGATCGTTGGGTGTTCGCGCAGTTGGGGGGGCGAGGTCTGAGGACGTTGTTGCCGGTGATACTTCAACCGTGACGGTTGGGGGCGTTACGCAATACATCTCCGTGCAAGGGAATGCCGACGACGCGACGCTCGCCAAGATTCAGGACGCGGCCCGTCGCGGTGCCGAGGGTGGCTATCAGTTGGTACTCAAAGACCTCAAGCAGAACGGACCAGCCCGTCAGTTAATCAATCGCCGGTAACCGGCTGTAGGAGTTCTCATGGCTATCGCTTGGCCGGCTTCACTGTGGCCGTCGCAAATGACGTGGGGCATGGTCTACAACAACCGGACGTTCACGTCGACGCTCTCCAATGCCCAGCAAATTGTTGGTTACCCGGGGGCTTACTGGCAATGCACATTGAGTTTCGAAGGTCTGTTTGATGAGGATGAAAGGGAAGTTACGGCGCTGCTCGGCAGACTGCAGGGAATGTATGGAACAGTGAACCTGCCAGCTTTTACCAGGACCAGAGACGATGACATTGGGTCACCGGTGATTGTCACGGCGAATGCTCAAGCAACCAGCATGACGATCGGCGGTGTCACTCCGAGCGCGAAGGTTTTTTCCTTCGGTGACTACATCACCATCGCTGGCGAGATGTTCGAGGTGGTGGATGATGCAGTTTCAAACGGTCAAGGCCGGGTGCTGGTGTACCTGAACAAGCGGATTCGCCGAGCAATAGTGGCTGGCTCTGTTGTGGAGTACCGAAATCCTTACTCCGAAATGCGTCGAAGCGATGACACCAATCAATTGACCGTGCAGCCACTGGTGGCCAATGGCAGTTTTCAGTTCAGGGAGGCCTTCTGATGCCGTCAGCATTTCCTTTCAGTCAGAGCGTGGTGAACATCATCGCCACGGGCAAGTTCATGCCGGTATACGCCGTTCAGCTCGACTTCGTCGACGGCATGGTCTTCGCGCACACCGGCACTGGCGACTTGGTGATCGACGGAGTCACGTACCAAGGCGTGGGTAACTTCGGCCAGGTGAGCCAGTCGCAGGAGAGCGACAACTCGGGTTCGCCTATGTCGGTCGATCTCACGCTCAGCGGCCTGGATTCCTACATCCTCTCTGAAACGAACGTGCGCGGCTGTCGCGGGCGATCGGCGAAAGTCATGTTCGTGGTGTTCGACGAGGCGGGTAATTACGCGGCTGACATCTTGTTTTCCGGACGCATGGATGCAGCCAAGTTTTCGTTCGCCGGTAATGGCCAGGAAGGCAATGAAATTACCGTCCCGGTCGTTGACCGCATGGCGGAGTGGAGTCGCACCGGAACCGAACGTTTCACGGACGAGAACCATCGCGCGCGCCATGGTGGTGATCGCTTCTTCTACGCGATCGCTCAGATGTCCGAATGGCCGATCTATTGGGGCTCCAATAAGGATGCCCCGACCTTCATTTATGGAAGTTAGTCATGCGCCACCGAGATTGGACAACACGTCTGAATACAGTGATCAAGGCCGCTCAAGAGCGGCCTTTTTCATGGGGCGAATTTGACTGCTGCCTATTCGCTGCGGACTGCACGGCTGCAATTTGTGGTGTCGATCCTGCCGAGAACTACCGCGGCAAGTACACGACGGAAACCGGTGCCAAGCGGCAACTGAAGAAGCAGCACGGCAGTCTCGAGGCTGCGTGGGATACCCACTTTGTGCGAGTGCCGCTGGGCTTCATTCAGCGGGGTGACGTGGTGCTGTACGACGCACCCGGCGGCCGAAGCATGGCCGTGTTCTGGGCTGGTGAGTATTGGGCAACAACCGACGACGGCGCGGCCCGTGTCGTATGCGAGCCACTGGCCGCGTGGAGGGTTGAATGAGCGGCGGCGTTAAAAAAATTGCGCAAGTGGCCATCGGCGCCGTTATTGGTTTTGTCCAAGGTGGACCGGTAGGCGCCGCGATTGGTGCCGGGTTGGCGTTCTATGCCTCCGAGCAGCAAGAAAAACTCAACACCAAATCGCCGCTGCGTGATAACGAGCCATCCGCACAAACAGTGCGATCGTCGAAGGCTCCGGTACGTTTCATTCTCGGCCGTGTTTCAACCGGTGGGGTTCTGGTGTGGGCTCAGGAACAGGCGGGCGTTCAGGGTGAGGGCGAATGGCTGCACTTGGTGTATGTCCTGTGCGAAGGCCCGATTGCGGCACTGGAAAACATCTACCTTGGCGAAGAGGACATCAGTTCGTTCGGTGATCAGGCGAGTTATGAGCTGGTCGTCAATCCGACCCAGGTCAATGCCTTTCTAAAGGCTAATTGCCCGGACTGGAAGGACAGCCAGATCGGGCGCGGCCTGTCCTTCGTGCGTGTGTCGCTTCGCTACAGCGCGGAGAAATTCCCGTCGGGTATTCCTGACACACGCTTCGTGGTTCGCGGTCGCAATGATATCTACGATCCGCGCACCGGCACTGCCGTCTACAGCGCCAATACCGCGCTTCATCTGCTCTGGTTTTTGCGGACACGCTGTGGTGTGCCGGACAGCGAGATTGTGTTCGCAACCTTCGCCAGCGCGGCCAACGTTTGTGACGAAGCCCTGACCAATGCCGACGGATCTACAAGCCAGCGCTACCGCACAGGATGCGTGATCGGGGCTGATGAGCAGCGCACTGGGGTGCTGCAAAAGCTTGAGGCTGCCTCTGGCGGTCGCCTGATTCGTGTCGGTGGGCGCTGGATGTTTCAGGCTGGCGCCTACTACGGGCCATACGATTTTGAGATTACCGAAGACATGGTGATCGGTACGGTCACAGGCAGTACCGAGCCCACCAATGATTCGGCAATCAATACCGTTCGAGGTACCTTCATCGATCCGGATCAATCATGGACGGAGACTGACTATCCAGAGGTCAGCGTCGCTGAGTGGATCGTGGAGGATGGTGGCGAGGCGGCGGAAACGCTCACGTACTCTTATGTCACCAATCCCTACCAGGCCCAGCGCTTGGCGAACATGGAATTGCGCCGCCGGCGCGCGGGTGGGGTAATCAGCATCCCGATGAACTTCTCGGGTTACAACTGCCGTCCAGGCCGTGTAGTCCGTGTCAACCTGCCGTCGCTGAACATCCTCGGCGAATTCATCGTTACAAACTGGTCGATGGGTGATAACGAGGGTTGCAACGTTCAGGTGCAGCAGTACGAAGCAGCGATCTTCGATGATGCCGTCGGCCAACCGTACAATCCGATCGGGTTTATCAATTTGCCTGCGGGTGGGTTGGGGTCACCAACCAATCTCGCCTGGACTCAGGACACCACGGCAGAGGTTACTCAGGGCGTACTGTCATGGCTCCCGCCGACGGGCATCGTGAAGGAATACATCCTCATCGTTCGACAGGGTGCGACCGCAATTCAATCGCACAACGTTCCATCCACGTCGACGGAGTGCGCAATCAGCGGGTTGCCATCGGGTAACTACACCATGAGTGTAGCGGCAGTCGGTCCCATGGCGCGATCCGGCGAAGCAACGATCACGGTCAGCATCAACGGACCGCCTATCCCAGAGTCCTGCGTGGTTCAGTCCTCGATCGACAACATCGTGCTGATCCCGGGAAACGCCCAGAACGGTTTGAATGGCGGGACATACGAGTACTTTTTCAGCACGCAACCCACGGCCACTGCTGAAGATGCCTCCTATCTTGGGCAGGGACTGTCGTTCACTCACACAGGCCTCGGCTTCTGGACGAACTATTACTATTTCATCCGCTCCTCCAACGCCTACGGCAAGAGTGATTTCCTTTTTGTTCCAGCCCAGACCTCAAATGACGTCTCGGCGTATCTGGCGGCGCTCGCCGGCAAGATCACCAGAACCGAGTTGGGCGAGGACCTGCAGGACGAGATCGACAAGATCCCCGACCTTCAGGACCAGATCGATTCGCTCGACGGCCTGAAGGGCTACGACCCTGAGCGGGTTTACCTGAAGGGCCAGATGATCGTCGACAATGGCCAGATTTATCAGGCCGTGCAACCGGTGCCGATTGAAACACCCCCGCCAAACCCCTTGTATTGGGCTGATGTGGGCGATCTTATCGAAACGGCCAATGGCCTGGCCGAGCAGGTGGCGACCCACACGACCGAAATCAGTGAGCTCGACGGCGTTGTCACCGCGCAAGCAAGCGCCTTCCAGGCTCTGCGCGCCTCGTTCCGTGACGATGATGGGGAAGGCGATCTAGCCGACGCGTTGAAGGGTTGGAGCAGTACGGCGGCAATCGCTGGCGAGGACCGGGTGAGGGCCTCGGAAAATCTGGCGACGGCACAATCTATCCGGACAGTGTCTTCCGCTGCGGGAGAAAACCAGGCGGCGGTCACCGATTTGCGGCAAACCGTGGCCACGGACAAGGAAGCCACCGCGACAGCGATCACTCAGGTGACTGCAAAGATCGGCGAGAACACCGCTGCCATTCAGGAAACGGCAACGGCCTACGCAAACACCGCCGGCAAGCTGTCGACGATGTGGTCGGTGAAGATGCATCTGACCGTCGACGGCAAGTATGTTGCCGCAGGTATCGGGCTTGGCATCGAGGACACCGGAGCCGGATTGCAAAGCCAGTTTTTGGTGAGTGCGGATCGGTTCGCCATCGTCAACACCATTGCCGGTGGAGCCATCGCGGTGCCGTTCGCGGTACAGAACGGCCAGGTGTTCATGAACTCGGCGTTTATCCAGGACGGCAGCATCACCATGCTGAAGATTGGCCAGTACCTGCAATCCGACAATTACATTGCGGGAGCGCTGGGCTGGCGTCTGGATAAGGCCGGCAATCTGGAGTTCAACGGCCCGGCGCCGGGAGGTGGCCGTCTGACGATGACTAACCGCGCGATCAAGGTTTACGACCAGAACGGAATCAAGCGCGTGCAACTGGGGGATCTCGACGCATGAGTTACGGCGCGCGGGTTTGGGATGAGAACGGCAACCTTGGTATGGATACCAACAGCTTCACTTACCAGGTGCTCTGGCAGGGCGTGATCGACTTCAGCGGAGCCACGCCCAGCTACTCAATCAGTATTCCCGGGTTCAACCCGGCCAATTGCGTGTTCATGATCATTCCGACGAGGGTGCAGGACGTGCAATCAGCGGAGAACGACGGCTTGGGCAACACGAAGTCATACCCCTATGTCACCACTGGCGCTGGGGTTGTGACCGTCCTACCGAAAAATCCCTCAGCTGCCGCAGGTGTCACCCCGACACGGATCGTCGCCAAGGGCTACGCGATAAGGTTTTCAACATGAGCTATGGCTTCCAAAGCATCAATGACAATGCCTTTGTTCAGATTGACTCCGAAGCCCCGCGGCTCTGCTTGCTGACAAGAGGGGCGTATTCAGGGACTACCGATGCGTCGGGGGTGTTTGCCAGGGCAATCACGAGCCAGGATCCACCATTGGTGTTCATCCGCCCGGATGCGGGGGTGATGCAAGTTCCGATATCCGTGTGGTTCACCGGTGGCCCGGGAAACTGGACAGGGTTCAGCATCAAGGCCTCCAACGTCACGGCAACGCTAAGCGGTCAGTATTTCGTGGCTGCTTGGGCATCCATGGGCACCGCGGCGTATGGCATGCGTCTGTGGGGGCCTAATGGTGCGCTGGTGTATGACAGCGGGGCGCCGGCGGTGGTGGTGACCTACGCCGCAGGCAACTGGGTTTACATCGGCGACGAGGTGCTGATTGTGGGGCGCCGCTACATCTGGGCCATTAACAAGCTGCTGGGTGCCGGGGAGTACATCTCGCTCAATCCCTTCGCCATGAACTGCCACAACGCCTCTACGGGTGGTGGCTGCGCGCTGGGCGTCGATTACGCCAATGGCCAAATCAGGATGTACAGCCTCGCAACAAACGCCTGGACCGACCAAGGTCACCGGCCATTTCTCTGCGCCAAGCTACTGGCCTGAGCACTTTTCTTCTGGAGATACTCAATGCCCTGGTACAAATCAGGAACGGTCTCTGTCGCCTTGAATTCGAACGCCGTCATCGGCGCCGGCACGGCTTTTCTTTCCAATGGCCGTGTGGGTGACGGTTTTCGTGGGCCAGATGGCGGGTGGTACGAGATCACCAACATCGCCAGCGACACGGCAATGTCTATTGCGCCGAACTACCAAGGCGCGACCAGTGCCGCCGGTTCCTACGCTATTGCACCGCTGCAAGGCTATGTGAAAGATTCGGCTGATGCACTGCGTGCGCTGGTCAATCAGTTCGGTGGTGTGCTCGGGGTGCTTGGAAACACGCCGACGCAGGCAGGAGTGCGAACAGCACTCAATCTGACCACGTCGGATGGTTTGACCGAGGGTGCGGCAAATCTGTATTTTTCCGCCGCGAGGGCGATTGCTTCGGCATTGACCGGATTTGTTACCACGACCGGTTCGCCGGTGGTCGCTACTGACAGCATCGTGGTGGCAGCCGGCAAGCTGCAAGCCCAGGTGTCGGCGGCGCTGCCCAAGGCGGGTGGCACGCTGAGTGGGCCAATCAATGATGCACCCGCCACACCGATTGCCTCCGCTGCAACAGTGGACATTGGCGCCGCGACCTCAGGTGTCATCGCGATCAGTGGTAATACCCCCATTACCGGATTGGGCTCAATAGCGGCAGGAGCGAGGCGCACCGTTAGATTCTTGGGGTCTCTCCTTCTGACCCACAATGCCGTTTCGCTGATCCTACCGACAGGCGCGAGCATCACCACGGCGGCGAACGACACTGCGGAGTTTTTAAGCCTCGGTGGTGGCAACTGGATTTGTCTTCGGTACAACCCGGCAAACGGCAAGTCGGTGGCATTCAGCTTTGATCGGACAAACATCGTCGGCACCGTTTCTCAGTCGGGCGGCACCCCAACAGGGGCGGTCGTCGAAACCGGGACCAATGCCAGCGGCACCTATATCAAGTTCGCTGACGGAACGATGATTTGTCGGCGCACAGTTATTTTTAGCGCGATTCCGATCACCACGGCAGCCGGCAGCCTTTTTTACTCTGCAGGTGGCATTCCAGGTTCTGGCTTCGCGGCCAACTTTGTTGCCGCCCCAGAGGTTGTGATCAACATCAAACCGGCAGGTGGCGTCGTGTGGCACACGGTCTTGGGTAACGCCAGTATCTCCAGCGGACCAAGTTTGTATCTGGTTGCTCTCAGCTCGCTGACCATCGATGTCGCGATTTCTCAAATCGCTATCGGGAGGTGGTTCTGATGCGCATTGTTCTTGCACCGCAACGCAGGGATGACCTGCTGGAGGTCGTGAAGTCCGGCGACAGCCTCAATATCAATGGTGAAACTTACGATTTTTCCCCGATGGGCGAGGGCGATTCCTTGCCTTTGTCTGCCATCAACAGCGGCTGGTTCGCTGGCCCCGTAGAGCGGGTTGACGGGCAGCTGACGGTTACTTTGTTTTTGCCCAATCCTTTTAACTTCAGCCCTGAGCAGGCGTTTCCGGTACCACTGGTAAACGTGCCGGACGGGCCAGTGGTGTTTCCCGGACCATTGCCGGAATTCGCAGCAGAAATGGAAGCGGAGGAGGGGGAATGAATATCGACTGGAGTCAGCTCGTTACCCGAGAAATGAAGGAGCAGGCGAAGGCTGTCCAGGCTCTTGCCGCAGTCGTCGCCGAAAACGCCAAGCGCCGCGCCATCGCGGACGCGGCCATTACGCCCCTGCAGGATGCCGTAGACATCGATGACGCCACCGTCGCGGAAGTCGCATTGCTCAAGGCGTGGAAGAAATACCGAGTCGCATTGAGCCGGCTGCCTGAGCAACCCGGGTACCCAACCACTATCGAGTGGCCGGCCGTTCCCGCCTGAGCATCGATGAAGACCGACACCCGCCAGCGAGCGGGTATTTTTTTGCCTGGAGAAAAGCAATGACCGTAACTGACAATGACCGCGACATCCTCGCCAGAACTCTGTGGGGCGAGGCCCGCGGCGAAAGCCTGGCGGGGCAGATCGCCGTGGCATGGACCATTCGCAATCGGGTGGACGATGGCAAAGCCAAGTCGTGGTGGGGTGAGGGCTATGCCGGGGTTTGCCAGAAGCCGTATCAGTTCAGTTGCTGGAACAAGAGCGACCCGAACTACGCGTTCCTGATCGGCATAAAACAGATCTCCTTCCGCGAGCTCGCGCAGGCGCGTATCGCTGCCGACCAGGTGATCGATGGGAAGGTGCCGGACCCTACCGACGGCGCCACACACTACTACGCGACCAGTATCAAGGCACCGCCATGGGCGGCGAAAGCGAAGCCAACCCTCAAGCTGGGCGGGCATCTCTTCTTCAAGGATGTGCCATGAGCCCGGCCGCACTGAAGCTTGCCGGGGTACTGGCGCTGCTGCTGATCACCGCCGGCGGCGTCTGGCAGGTACAGGACTGGCGCTACGGTCAGCGATTGTCCGACCTGGCTGGCCTGCACCAGGCCGATCTGACGGCCATCAGCAACGCGGCCGCCGTCCAGATGCGTGCAGACCATGACAAACGGCTAGCACTCGAGCAGCGCCTTTCTGCCAGCGACCAATCCCATCACGAGACTTTGACCAATGTGCAAAAAGACCAGGCTCGCTTGCGCGATCGCCTTGCCACTGCTGATTTGCGGCTGTCAGTCCTACTCGACACCAAGGATTCAGCCGGTGGCTGTTCAGTGCCAGCCGGTACCGGCGCCGGCAGCGTGGTTCATGGAGGAGCGCGCGCCCGACTTGACCCAGCGCATGCTCAACGAATTGTCGCCATTACCGATGAAGGCGACCGAGGACTGATCGCGTTGGCTGCGTGCCAGGCTTACGTGCGGGAGGTGGCAGGCTTGAAATGAAAAAACCCGGCTCAAAGGCCGGGCTTGGTACTACATTTATGCGTCGCAATGCAGCTTTTGCTGATCCCATCGTTTTGCCAACAACTCAAACTCTTGGAACAACGTATCGATCTGATTTTGTCGCCGAAGCTCCATGATGAACGCTTTCATGGCTCTCCAGTCGCGCATCACTTGGCTATATACAGCTCGCTTGTAGATGCTTTCATCTAGAGCGCCTTCCCGGATGCCGAGGGCGATAAATTCGTAGTTGTTGATTATCGACAGGATATGACTACGGGTTTCATCCTGAGCCTTGTCACGCGTTGCTAATGAGGTGAAATCACCGCCGTTGTTATGAATTGCCCCCACCGCTTTTTTGGACTCAATCAGGTTTTGATCAGTGCGCTGGGTCAACAGAAGGTCAATTGTGGCCCTTTGTTGGGATAGCTTTTCATTGTGGCTAATCGACTGGCGCGAAAGGCGTCCGTTGATAATGATTGTGACAACGGCGGCCCCCGCTCCTAACAGGATTACCGCCGTTTGTACCCAAAACCCTACGGTTTCACCGAGGTATAAGAGTGGCTGCTCTACGGCAACTGGATCCATTCAGTAGTCTTCCCATCCATCCCTTGCGAAGGTTTTCATTGCGGTTTCCTCTCTGGCGTGTGCAGTCCATCGCGCAATAGTGTCTCGAAAGATGTTACATCAATGAGACGAGCGAATCATGTGTCGCGACACGATTACGCAGATTTGAGAACGTGTCACGACACATGGTAGATGAAAGATTGGGGAATTGATTTGAGATATCAACCATCGAGCGTGTAGGAGAATGCTTACACGACGGGCGGCAATTCACGTGAAGGATCAGTACTGATCAGTGCCAATTTTGCTTGGTGAATGATTCTAGCCCAAGAATGCAAAGCCCCGAAGGTTCGCGGCTTCGCGGCTTCTGTTTTCGCCTCCATCCCTTAATGTCTGGCGAACGTGGCGGCGAGAATACCAGTGTTAAATCAGCGATTCACTACTGCGATGGATGAATTGTGTTCGTTCGGCAGGATGCCGGAGATGGGATTTGCAGCGGGGAATTCTTCCCCAAAACGCAACCGTTTGGACCAATGTTTATTGGGTTTAGAAGAGTCGCAAATGACGGTGCTTTTAGGGGCTGATTTCGAACTCAAGGCCTTGATTATAAAGGCCTTGTTTGAATCTTATGCGGCATCCCAGGCTTTGACACCGCAAAATCACTCCGGCGTCATCATCAGTGCGAGCGTCATCTTGATGAATTCCTCGTTTCGGTCGATCGCTTCCAGGGCGCCGCGGATGTTATCGGCAACATCGGCCGCGCCTCGTTGCTCGACCCAGTTAGAGAGCTCCATGATGGCGGCTTCCAAGGCGAGCTGATTTTCGTTGATTTTGTAGAGCAGGGAAGGGAGCAGGTCTGAATTTGGCATCGTGAATCCTCCGTGGAGTTTTCAGCGTAGCAGCAGTATTGCGAACTGACGAACGGTAGGCAGGACGCCGTAGGAGGGAATGAAGCTCGTACCAATTTTTGTACCACTGACCGTGTAAAGCAGGTCAAAACCGGGTATTCCAAAGTAAGGAAGTGCCCGGTTTCATTGGCCCTGATTACTTTGCCTTACCCATTTAGAATCGCCGTGTAATTCTGTTCCAGGGACATGAAACTACCTGTGGGATTTTACGCAAAGGGCAAGGGTACGGTGGCGGACACGACGCTGCAAGCGCGACGCATCAGCTTTACTCGTCGCGACCTTCCATCATGGTGCGTTTGAGCATCACATAAACCGCTCCCGCACCGCCGTGTTTCGCCTGGCACGAGGTGAAGCCAAGCACCTGCGGATGCTGGCGCAGCCACGTGTTGACGTGGCTTTTGATCATCGGCCGCTTGCCGTCAAGCCGCACGGCTTTGCCGTGGGTGACGCGCACGCAGCGGATTTCGAACTTGGTCGCTTCGGCCAGGAACGCCCAGAGGGTTTCCCGAGCCTTTTCCACGTTCATGCCATGCAGATCGAGACTGCCTTCGAACGGAATCTGGCCGACCTTTAGTTTGCGCATCTGGCTTTCCTGCACACCATCACGCGCCCACATCAGTTCATCTTCAGGGCCGACGTCGATGACGAACTGATCGGACAGCCCGTCGACGGTGGTGGCATCGGTGCGCACGGTGGCGGCTTGGCGCAGCTTGGCAATCTGCGCGCGGTCAGCCTTGGGTTTGCCGGTTTCGGCGCGATCGTGCTTGATCGGCTTGACGCCTTGGATCGCGCTTTTGAACAGGGAAAAATCGTCGTCTTGCATGTCAGCCTCCGCGAAGGGCGGCCAGTTTACCTAACTCGAAGCGAATGGGCGCGCGACAAAGTGCGCGGGATTCGGCCGCGACTTTGATCTCAATCGTGTTTTTTCATCAGGTGCGGGGACATGTTCAGCTCTCGCGACTGCCGCGAGCGGCGTCGGCAGCGGCGCCACAACCACACGCCCAGGTACAGCACGAACAGGCCAATCGCCAGAATCACCGCCGCACCGGCGCGGTTGGTGTTCAACTCGCCCAGGGCGGGTGCGTGGCCGAACAGGGCGGCGGCACCGGCCATGGCGAGCAGCACGCCACTCATTGCCAGCAACGCAGCAAACGCTGCGCCGATTCTAAAACGCCAGTTGCGTTGGCCTTTGGGCCGCAAGCGGCGAGCGTCAAAACCATCGGATAACTTCATTCCGACCTTCCTCAATGGGTATCGGCCCTTCGACCGGGAGTTGACCGGGATGTTCCTGAGGCTAAGGCAATTACGGCTAATGAGAGGCTTTTGCGGATGAGCGGCTATTTAGACCGCTCATGGAAGTATTCATCAGACCAGGTCGTTGGTCTGGGCGACGGCGGCAAAGTTGTCCGCCATGATCGCCATTTCGGTCTGCTGAACATGCTCGGCGCTCAGGACGCCGCCTTTGTATGGCAGATCGCGGGTGGCGCAGGCGTCTTCCACCAGGGTGCAACGGAAACCCAGGTTCTTCGCCGCGCGCACCGTGGTGCTGACGCTGGAATGGCTCATGAAACCGCAAACCACCAGGTCCACCGAACCCAGGTCTTCCAGGCGTTTTTTCAGATCGGTGCCGTGGAAGGCGCTCGGCAGGATTTTTTCAATCCTGATTTCGCCGGCAAGCGGCTCCAGCCCAGGAATGAACTGCCCGCGCTCGCCGCGTGGGTCGAACAACCCGCCGACAGTGCCGAGGTGGCTGACATGCACGATCGGCCGGCCGGCCGCACGGGCAGCAGTCACCAATTGCTTGATGTTCGCGACAGCCGCATCCATGCCGCTCAGGGCCAGGGGACCGCTGAGGTATTCTTTCTGGGCATCGATGATGATGAGGGTCGCATGACTCAGTTTGGCTGCCGGATAACCGCGGCCGCTGAGTTGAAACATCGTTTGTGGAACGGACATTCTGGGGCTCCTTGGAGTGGGGCTTTTGCGACATTGTCCTCTGGCTGAGCGCTTCTGTGAATCGCTACCATCGTAGGCACCGTCGTTACTGGCGTGCAGCGTTGTCAAGTGGTCCGTTTTGTTCAATCCCGAGCTGAAAAAAGAGAATAGTCCTACATCTGCCCCAGTGTTTTTCCTGCGTCGTCGTGGCGACGTTTGACTGATAGAATCGCCCGTCGATTTTTCTGGAGTTTGCCGTCGTGATCACTTCCCGCCTTCGCACCCTGCGTGACCATATCCGTTGGGCTGTCAGCCGCTTCCATGGGGAGGATCTGTTTTTCGGCCATGGCACCGACAACGCCTGGGACGAAGCCCGTCAACTCGTGTTGGGCGCGCTGCACTTGCCATGGGAAATCGCCGACAGCTATCTCGACTGCAATCTGGAAGAAGACGAACTGGTTCACGTGCAGTTGCTGCTCAAGCGCCGCATCGAAGAGCGCGTGCCGACCGCTTACCTGCTGGGTGAAGCCTGGTTCTGCGGCATGTCGTTCATTGTCGATGAGCGTGTACTGATCCCGCGTTCGCCAATCGGCGAGCTGATCGAAAACCGCTTCACACCGTGGCTGGGCACCGAGCCGGCGCGGATTCTCGACTTGTGCACCGGCTCAGGTTGCATCGGTATCGCCTGCGCCTACGAATTCCAGAACGCCGAAGTGGTGCTGGCCGACCTGTCGTTCGAAGCGCTGGAAGTGGCCAACCAGAACATCGAACGTCATGGCGTCGATGAGCGCGTCTACACCGTGCAGGGCGATGGTTTCGATGGCTTGCCGGGCCAGCGTTTCGACTTGATCGTGTCGAACCCGCCGTACGTCGACGCCGAAGATTTTGCCGATATGCCGGACGAGTACCAGCACGAACCGGAACTGGGCCTGGCCTGCGGTGACGATGGCTTGAACCTGGTGCGACGCATGCTCGCCGAAGCGGCGGATCACCTGGCCGAGAAGGGTTTGCTGATTGTCGAAGTGGGCAACAGCCAGGTTCACGTCGAGGCGTTGTACCCGGAAGTCGACTTCGCCTGGCTGGAATTCGAGCGTGGCGGGCATGGCGTGTTCATGTTGACTGCGGAGCAGTGCCGCAATCATCAGGCATTGTTCGCTTCCCGCGTTTAACCCTCAAAAACAAAAGATCGCAGCCTTCGGTGTAGTGGTTCAGTTTTTTTGAACCACTCTGTAGGAGCATTAGGCCGCTTGCTGCTCAAACAGCGCAGGCGGCAGGTGGTTCGAAGCGGAATGGCAACGGCGATGGTTGTAATGTGAGATGAAG